>NZ_CP107766.1:632500-948750 GCF_036345115.1 Streptomyces griseorubiginosus | reverse complement strand
GTCCTATCAAGCGACATTGTAGTCCGGCTATTCAGGACACTGTTAGATACTTGGTGAGGAGGTCATGCACGATGAGAGACGTTGCAGGCAAGGTCGCGTTCGTTACGGGAGCGGCCAGTGGCATCGGTCTGGGGATAGCCCAAGCCTTCGCGGAAAGCGGTATGAAGGTCGTCGTCACTGATGTGAGCGAGGATCACCTGGCCAAGGCCCGGGACCTGCTGACGCAGGCAGGCGGCTCCTTCCACTTCATCCCTCTGGACGTCACCGATCGCATCGACTGGCAGCGGGCAGCAGACGAGGCTGAGCATGTGTTCGGGCACGTCCATGTGCTGGTGAACAACGCGGGGATCACTGCGCTCGGGCGGATCGCGGATACCGGCTACGACGACTGGGACCGGATCCTCGGGGTCGACCTGGGTGGGGTGGTGAACGGCGTGCAGGCTTTCCTGGGCAGGATGCTCGCGCACGGCCAGGGCGGCCACATCATCTCCACGGCGTCCATGGCGGCGCTGACGCCCTTGGACATCTCCGGGATCTACTCGGTGGCCATGCGCGGAGTGCTGGGGATGATGGAGGCTCTGCGGGCCGAACTGCTCGATTCAGCCATCGGCGTATCGGTTCTCTGTCCGGGCCTGACGCGCAACAAAACCTGGGGGGCCCGCTCCCCACTGCCGGCAAACAGCCCGGGTGGCCCGCCGCTACCTCCGCGAAGCTCGCCGATGGACGCGGGGATGGAGGCCATCGAGGTCGGGCGCCGAGCGCTTGAGGGAATGCGTCGGAACGACATGTACATATTCACCCACGCCGAGTTCCGCGAGGATATCGCGTGGTATTTCGAGCCTCTGCTGACGGCCTGTGCGGCAGCGCCCGACCGCGCGCTGCCGGTAAGCGGTCCGCCGCCTGACCTGTGGGGCGCTGTCTACACAGCGCAGGGGCGGTCCGGAAACCGCTGTCCGGTAGGGGAGGGAGGCTGAGATGCGGGACCTTTCGGGAAAGGTCGCGTTCATCACCGGGGGTGCCTCCGGTATCGGGCTCGGCATGGCGAAGGCGTTCTCCCGAGCCGGCATGAAAGTAGTCGTCGTCGATTTCAGGGACGACCATCTGGCTGCGGCCGAGGAGACTTTGGCGCGAGGTGGAGCGGAGTTCCACCTCGTCAAATTGGACGTGGTCGGCCGCGCGGCCTGGTCCAGGGCGGCCGATGAGGCCGAGCGGGTCTTCTCCCGCATCCACGTGTTGTGCAACAACGCGGGGGTCGGCGTCCTCACCCCCCATCGCCCAGGCCACCTGGGAGGACGGGGACTGGTTGCTGGGGGTCAATCTCGGCGGCGTCATCAATGGTGTCACCACTGTTCTGCCGCGAATTCGTGTGCACGGGCCATGTGATGGAAACGGCCTCGCTCGGCGGTGTCACTGTCGCCGGCAACGGCGGAATCTACTCCACTGCCAAATTCGGTGTCGTCGCGCTGATGGAGTGCCTGCGCGAGGACCTGGCGGACGAGAACATCGGGGCCACGGTCCTCTGCCCTTCGGCGGTCAACACGAACATCCACGAGCACAGCGACATGCGCCCGGAGCGGTACTGGGGCCATAGTTCCGGCCTCGCGCCGACCGACGCCGGCCTGGACCCCGAGATGTTGCAGGGCATGCTCGCGTCGTTCGGCAGCGATCCATCTGAGGTTGGCCGTCAGGTACTGCACGCCATCCGCCACGACGAGCCCTATGTGTTCACCGAACGCATGGCCAAGGGCCTGATCGAACTCTGGCGGGAGGCGCTCCTCGCCCTGATACCGGACGAAGAACCCGATCTCGAACGCCTCGCGGCCGACAGGGCCATGCGCCGCGCCCTCACCGAATTGCTTGGCTGAAGCACCGGTCCGTTCTTGCCGACCCAGCTCTCAGTCTTCTCGTGTCGGGCCTACACGCGCGACAACCAATAATCGATTTCTCGGAGGCAGCCGCATGCACATAGGAATAGCCACAGGTCTTCAACACTATGGTCCTGACGGCGAGGAGGCCGACTACCCGGACGGCCAGTTCGTACGCGAGGAGCTCGAACGGTGGGTGCTCGCGGAGGAGTTGGGCCTGGACTCGGTCTGGCTCACTGAGCACCACTTCACCCGCCACTCCCTCGCTCCGGACCCGCTGATGTTCCTGTCCTACCTCGCCGGCCGCACGCGGCGGATCCGGTTGGGTACCCAGGTGCTCGTCCTGCCCTGGCACGACCCGGTCCGTTTGGCTGAACAGATCATCACACTCGACGAGGTGTCCAACGGCCGGGCGATCATCGGACTCGGGCGTGGCATGGCGCCGCGCGAGTACAAGGGCCTACGCATTGACCCGGAGGCGGCGCGACAGCGCTACGACGAGATGCTGCAGCTCCTCGTGGACGGACTGGAGACGGGCGTGATGGAGGGCGGCGAGTTCTACCGGCAGCCGCGGGTGGAGCTGCGGCCGCGACCGGGCCGTTCCTTCAAGGGGCGGTTGTTCGCGGCCCTCGGGTCCCCCGAAAGCCAGCGCCAGGCCGGCCGGCTGGGACTGGGACAGCTGACGACCACCACACTTCCGTTCAAGGCGCCCGAAGGCGGGCTGCCGATCGACAGTTACCTGAACGCATGGCGGGAAGCGCACGGCCCCGACAACAAGCCTCCGGCGCCTTTCGCCTCGAGCATCATCGTGGTGGACGAGAGCGCAGACCGTGCGCAGGAGATCGCCCGCCTGTACGGGGGCAACGCGCAGCGTGTCGGCATCTGGCACTACCAGATGCGCGGCCGCCCGGCCTACGGGCCCATCCCGGCGATCGACACCGACGAGGACGTGGAGCGCATGGTGGACGGCTTCGTCTCACAGATCATCGCCGGTACCCCGGACCAGGTGCTGAAACGTCTGGAGGAGACGCGCGACCAGATCCATCCGCAGGGAATGTTCCCGCAGTTGTTCTTCGGCGGGATGCCTCACGATGAGGCGGTGCGTAACATGCGGTGCTTCGCCGAGCAGTGCGTGCCGGAGATCAAGAGCTGGCCGGCGTCCAGCAGCATCGACGGGGATGCCGCGGAATCCGCGGCTGGCACCAGTGAGGCCGGTACGCGATGACGACATCCGAACCGGTCCAGGTGAGCGGGCTTGACGGGAGGTTGTTCCGAGCGGAAGCGATTGCACCCGAAACAACCGAGTTCAATCTGCGGCTTCGCGAGCTGGTGAAGCGCGCGCCTGGGCCCGAAGCGGGCGGCGGCATTCCGATGCCTCCCACACAGCCTTCGGAGCGGGCACGCACCATCCGGATAGCGGGGCGGGGCGGTCATGAACTGGCTTTGCGGGTCATCGCTCCGGACCGCCCCAAGGGCGTCTACCTGAACTTCCACGGCGGCGGGTTCGTCAGTGGCGACGCGGCGCAGTCGGATCAGGAGCTGGAGCGGATCGCGCGGAACACCGAGCTCGCCTGCATCGACGTGGACTACCGGCTGGCGCCCGCGCACCCTCACCCCGCGGCATGGGATGACGCCGAATCCGCGGCGCTGTGGCTGATCGACAATGCGAAGTCGGAGTTCGGCACCGATGCGCTCGCGATCGGTGGCCTGTCGGCGGGCGCGACACTCGCGGCCTCCGTCCTGGTCCGGCTCCGCGAGCGATTTGGGTCCACCGGGTTCCAGGCGGCGAACCTTGTCTTCGGGAATTTCGACCTCTCGATGACCCCGAGCCAGACCCTGCTCGGCGCCGACGCGGTGCCGGTTTCGGTGGACATGATCCGAGCATGTACGAACGCGGTTGCGCCCCTGAGCGAACAACGCCAGGATCCAGATCTGTCGCCGCTGTTCGCGAATCTGCGGGATCTTCCGACGGCGTTGTTCACGGTGGGCACTCTGGACCCGTTCCTGGACGACTCGTTGTTCATGCACGCCCGCTGGATCGCGGCCGGCAACGAGGCCGAAATAGCTGTCTATCCCGGCGGCGGGCATGTCTTCACCGGAGCCCCCATCCCCCTCGCGGACCAGGCGAACGACCGCATCGATGCCTTTCTCCGCCAGGTCGGGCGCGGGCCAGAGGCCTCTCCCACCGGAGTACCTCGGCAGTGACCGCACCTCGGTTGACGAGCCCAGGGCAGCCAACAACGAGCGCCCTGGGCAGGCTGTTCGGGCGAAGTCGCCCTCGGCTCATCGAAGCGAGCGTGGAGAGCCGCAGTGGCCGCCTGGCCCGGCCGCTGACGCGGGGACCGGCCTCGCGCTCAGTTGCAGGGGGTGGCCCTCAGAGAGCCCGCGACAGGGCGGGGAAACGAGGACTCGGAGGTGTAGTGATGACGGCGATTTCCACGACGAGCAGCTCTGATTCGGACTACCTGTCACGGATGTTCCGCGACGCGATGGCCCAAGTCGTTACGCCGGTAACGGTCGTGACGGGAATCCAGGAGGAAGTTCCGCACGGTACAACGGTCAGCGCGTTCGTGTCCTTGTCGCTTTCCCCTCCGATGGTTCTCGTCTCCCTGGACCGGACGAGTGAGCTGTTGAGCATCGTGGGTCGGTCCGGCCGATTCGGCGTCAACGTGCTGGGCTCGGCGCACTCGGATGTCGCCCTGCGCTTCGCCCGCAAGGGCGGGGCCGCCAAGTTCGCGGACACCCGGTGGCTGCTCGACCATAGACTGCCGCGACTACCGAACGCGCTCGGCTGGCTGGTATGTGAGATCGAGTCGATGGTCGACGGCGGGGACCATATGGCGCTGCTGGGCAAGGTTCTGCACGCCGACCATCGCGAGGGCGCGCCCTTGACTTACCACGCGCGGACCTTCGGCACCCACACGGTGGTGGACGGAGACCCGTAATCGTGGAGGAACCGGAGTGAACTCCGCCCAGAGGGCGCTGAAGGCGGCTCGCCATGAGGAGGCGGCGGGTCACCTGACTCGATACGGTCCCGACGCAGTGATCGCCGAACACGCCGCCCCCCTGTCCCCCCGCGTGGTGGCGCAGCTCCGCGATCTGCTGAATTTTCTCCTGTTCGCGGCCACCGGCCTGAACCTGGCGATTGGCGAACCATGTCGAGACCTCGCTCGTCATCGTGGCAAATACCTTCGGCGTGGTGCAGGGGATCAGAGCTGATCAGACGATCGCAGCGCTGTCGGCACCGAGCGCGCGTGTACGCCGTGAAGGCGCCGAGACAGCTCTGGGTCAGGTCGGAGCAGCGCACGGCCCGTCAGTTGTCGGGGCCGTGCTGATTCACCCCAAGCATCCGGAGGTGGCGCCACACGGTCGCGTGGCTGCGTTGAGCCTCGCGTATCCAGGAAGGAACAGAGCGCCAGTCGACGGTCACTTCGCGTTCGCCCCAGGCCACTTGCATTATCCGTTGATCGCCGGCGAAGTCCTCGACGAGATCGCGACGCAGGAAGAGCAGGTGGCCGCGCCAGGGCTCATCCGCGCGGAAAGCCGCGGAGGCGCGCCTGCCGTCTAGGCTTACGAGGTCCAAGGTGCCAGGCAGTTGGCGCAGGCCGAACCGGGCGGCGAACTCGTACGACGGCACGTCATAGGCCCCGCCGAGCCCAGTCTCCGAGGTGTTTTCGGTGGCGAAATCTACAGCGACCTGGTGGAGCGTGATGCCGTTGTCCTGCCAGTGGCTGCGCAGCGCCGGGGGCGGGACTGGGTCTGCTACGCCGAAGGTCAGCTTGAACCTGGGGCTCCACGGCATCTCCGCGGCCAGCACGTCACGGACCGACGGCAGCGCGGGGAAGAAGTCGTTACCCAGGTAGGGGTGCTCGCTGGCGAGCTGGTGTGCGGATTCGGCGTCCTTCGGGTCCAGGAGGAGGGTGCGGAAGAACCCGAACACCGTCCGGCCCTGGCGGCGATGACTCAGATACCCCTCGACCAGAAGCCAGCCGCCGTCGACTCCGTAAATTTCCTCGGGTGACCACAGTCGGTCCGGGATGGCAACTGTCCCGGACGTGACCCACGTCCGGTCGTCCGTGGCCTCCGCGGGCGCCCACGGGGGAAGGGGCACGGGCACCACCGGGGGCGTGTCGGGGAAGGTCGGGTCGATGTCGGGCATCAAACGTTCCGCGGTCCCGAACCGAGCTGGTGGGCGGTCGGCGTCCACGAGACGGCCGACCATTTCGTGATACCCGATCCAGCCGTACTTCTTCCCGTAGCGCTCCACGTTCTCGTGGGTGCTGGCAGGCCGGTCGGTACCCGTTGCGATGGCCTGGTCGACACTGCCGAACTCTGCCTTGCGCCAGCCTAGTTCCCAGACTCGGGCCATGACCTCGGCTCGGGCCCTGCGGTAGCCGGGATGGTGGAAGTCATAGTTGTCCCGACCGTTGATCGCAGTTCCGATGACGTAATTTTCGAAGTCTATGCCGAAGGTGCGGTCGCACTCTTCGGCGTTGGGGTCGTCATCCTCCATCACCTCGGCGGGCGTCACGGCGGCGAACCTCGGCGCAAAGGCGTCGACACCGTCGGGAACGGCAGCGGGGTGGAGGGTGCCGGCGAACTCGTAGACGGCCCGTACGTAGCCGCGTAGCTGCTCGTGGGAGGTGGGTGTGGCCCCACCGTGAAGGAAGCTGTCACGCAGTCGCACCAGCCAGTCCCGCAGCGCGTGTTCCAGCGGTCCGCCGGGATCGGGCATCTGGTGGGTGCTGACGGCGCCGAACGCGGCGGCGACGAGCCGTTCGACGACGTAGGGGTCGTCGACATCGAGCATCCGGGCAGCGAGGTCGAACAGCCGCTTGGGCTCCGGTCGGCCGTAACGCTGGAGGGCTTTCGTCGCCAGGTCCCGCATGCCCCTGTTCGTGGAGGCCAGCAGCCAGGCGATGGCCAGGGCGTCCAGGTCGTCGCTCTCGGCGCGACTGCTGGTCTCGGTCCACCTGCCGATCGCTCGGTTCAGGTCTGCGGTGAGCCGGCGAGTCCGGCCTCGAGCCCATTCGGTCCAGCGCAGGTCGCGTTGGGAAAGGGGCAGTTGGCGTAGGACCTGATTCAGGAAGGTGGCGTTCAGGCGGTGCGAGGCGGACCTGCGGATCTCCCACAGACGGTCGAATGCGGGCCGGCCCTTCCTGTTGCTTGGACGTGCGGCGACAAGCGCGGTTGCGAGCGCTTCGACAGTTTCGTCGTCGAGAAATCCCGACTCGGTGGTCAGTTCCTGGGCGAGCGCGGTCGAACGGTGCTCATCTGGGGCGACGCGCCACAGGTGGTGCCCGGTGAAGCGGCGCGGCAATAGTGAGATGAGAGCGATGAGGGTGTCTTCGCCGAGGGGGTGCGCCTCGTTCCCCACGAGGAACTGCCAGAGAGTTGTCTCCGCGAGCTGCTCGTTGACTTCCGCGTAGGGCATGCGCACCAGGATCGCGTCGGCGATCAGGTATCCGGCGAGGCGGTCAAAAACAAAGCCGCACTCGGTGTCGTCGGAACCCCTGATCTCCTCGCGGAAGATCACTCCTTCCTCTACGAGGCGCCGGAGCAGGCTTTCGTCCCAGTTCGGCTGGTCGGCGTCGAGGATTTTTCGCGCTTCGTCGAACGGGAGCCGGCGGACGTTGTGCGTCCACAAGTGTCTCGCCATAGTGGCGAGGCGGCGCTTGATCTGGTCGGCTGGCACCGGAATGCGGGACGGGTCCAGGGCCAGCCTCTCGGTCACACCATCGCGGTACAGCTCGAAGACGCCGATGAGGGATTGCGGCAGCGCCTCCGCGCCCACCGGCACCAGGCGGTCGTGGTTCGCGGCCTCGCAGTACATGCGGACGAACAGTGGGTTGTGGAAAGTGTCGACCGGAAGCCAGGCGTCGGCCGGGTTGATGAGGTAGTGGCTGAAGTAGACGCGCAGGATGTCGTCGACTTCCGCGTGCTGCCACTCCAGTTCCAGGGTTACGGTGTGCTGCGGGAGGGTCTGGTCGGCGAGCACCTCGCGGAGAGTGACGATCACCGCGACGTGGGGAAAGCTGCCCAGGACCGGTACCAGCCCGGCGAGCAGGGTACGCCACTTCAGGGGCCGCTCGGCCTCGTTCAGACCGTCGATGATCAGCGGTATCCGGGAGCCGGCACGAGCTCCGGCCGAGTTGAGCGCTTCCAGGAGATCCTCGAAGCGGTCGACCCTGAGTCCGGGTATCCGTCGCGCGAGGTCGTCGAGAGTGTCGGCGGTGTGCAGGCTTGCCCCCTGGATGAACACCCCGGCTGTCGGCCGGTCCTTCGGCGCGGTCATCTGCGCGGCGAGGTGTGTCTTGCCTTGCCCGGCAGCGGCGACAACAGCGAGCAGCGGGGCTTCGGCGTCCGCTCGTGTCTCGGTCAGCCACTGAACGATGTCGCGGATCTCCGCTCCGAGACCGGTGACGAGCAGCGCCTCGGGAAGGCGACGCTGCCTGAGCTTCAGCACCAGGCGTCGCAGCGTTCGGGGAGAGGTTCCCGGAGGCTGATGGTCGGCGAGGCGCTCGCGCACTTCCCAGGGCCGAAGGCCCCTCCCGGCGTCAACGATGGCGCGCAGACCGTCGACGAACCCCTCCAGATCGTCGGCTATCTCCTCGGCACCTGCACGGGTATCGGTGTCGAGGCGGTCCAGGGCTGCGCGCAGTGCCTGGAGCCGTGCTGTGACGTCGTCGGTTCGCTGCTGCAGCCACTCGAACGACGCCGGACCCAACAAGGCCCGGTCGATGCGGTGCTCCACGTGGTGGGAGGTGTGCAGCTGCGGGGCCCACCGGGCCGCAACCGGTGCCACAGATTGCTCGTGGGATCGCGCCAGTTTCTCCGGGGTGAGGGCGAGTTCGCCGAAGAAGGTGGAGCGGAGCTCGTCGTGTCCGGCCAGTTCGGCGTCGTAATTCTCGCTGGACCACAGTTTGACGCGGACATCTCGCCGACTGAGTCCGTTGATCCACTCCTCGTCACCCTTGGCAGGCCTCTGTGGCAGGCAGAGCACGAAGTCGGTCAGTCCTACGACGTGTTGGATCGCCTTGGTGAGAGAGTCCTCGATCTGCGTGCGCTGGCCTGCGCTGAGCTCATTCTTGCTGTTGAGGATGAACCATTTGCACGACCATCCCCAGATCCGGCCGGGATCGCCCAGGTCGCCGGCGTGGTCGACGTGCATGTAGAACTCGACGCCGGGTTGGTTGCGGCGCTCTCGCATCGTGCCCAGCGCCCCGTAGCGGCGGGCAACGATGGCCCGCGTGAGCGCTTCGAAGTTCTGGTCGGCCGCGCCGGGTAGGCGTGCCAGCTCAGTCAGATCCACCGTCGCTCCGGCTGTTGCTCGCGTCCGTCGCATCGGATCGGGTGACAGCTTCCTCGTCCCACGTGTGGCGCGAGAAGACCTCGACTTTCGCACCGTGGTGCAGGAGCACCTTCAGGAATCCCTGGACGTCGGACTCGTCGGTCCAGATCCGGACCGTCTGCGCCTCACGGGTGACATTGTGATCAAGAGCGAAAGCATCGACGTCGGACCGCCCCATGTCATAGAGCTTCATCTGGCTCAGTGCTTCGCCGAGTTCGCGAGGCATGCGTTCCTCGGGACTCCGCCAGTCGTCGTCGGACCACGCAGCCTCAGCGAGGGCCTGCAGTGCCTCCATCCGCTCCTCCGCTGCTTGCGCACCGGCGACCGTCTCGAATCGGCCGATCAGAACGAGGTTCATCGAGTGCTCCGAACCGTAGCCGTTCCAGATCCTCATCCCGTCTCCTTCAGCGTCTGCACGACGTCCATGATGGAGCCCACGACTGGCAGCCCCGTGCTTGCGTAGGCGTGGGGGCGCAGGACGCCGGTCGCGTCGAGATGCATGTGCGCGTCGAGGGGGAGTTCGCCGGGGATGGCCTCTGCGGTGGGCAGTGCTGCTTCGAGGCCGGTACGGGAGATTGCGAGTCGGACCTTGTTTCGTGCGGTTGCGGCCCATTCGACAAGGCGCTGTGCGTCGGCGTCGCTGATGCCGGGGGTCGCCGCGGTGGGCTGCTCCGGCAGGAGCAGCAGTTCGGACGCGCCGACTTCGTCAGCGAACGCGACGAGGTCGTCAAGTTCGCCGATGGTGTCGGCGTTGATGACCGCGTTGATGCCAAAGGGCGAGAGTGAGCCGAGCAATGCAGCGGCCTGGACTACGGCTGCGAACGGCCGGCCGCGGAGCCGCTCGTAGGTGGTGCCGACCCCGTCGACTGACAGACGCGTGAAGTGCACGGCCCCGCGCAGGGAACTGACGAGTTCGGGTGTGAGCCGGTGCCCATGCGTTGTGAAAGTCACCGCCATGGACGTGGACTGGGTGATCTCCGAACAGAGCTGGGCGAAGCGTCGGTACGCGGTTGGCTCCCCGCCTCCGAAGCCGACACCGAGACATCCGGCGGCGTCGAGTTCCACCGCCCAGGCCAGTACACGGTCTCTGCCGAGCGCAGCGGCATGCTTGGGTGCGTAGCAGTAGAAGCAGCGGAGTTCGCACGCGTTCGTCAGCGCTATGGACAGGTACCGCGGAGCACGGGAGAACTGCCCAGCGGGAACACGCACCTCGTCGAGCAGCACGTTGACCCCGGAGACGCGGTCGAACAGGTGAACCCCAGATGCGGACATGCGGATCTTGCACCTCATCGACAGCATGATGCCACCGCTGTCTGCGATACCGAGGTGCGACTGGGAAATGTTCCGCGAACGGCATCCCCATCCACGAGGTCTCGTCGACGGTTCTCGGGCCGGACTTGGCTCCGGCCGCTGCCTGTCAGCCGTGTTCGCCCCGTCGAGAGGCTAGGTTGATCACTCCCATTCTGTGCTCCAACTTTGATTCCAACTCTGCGTAATCGAGAGTGAGTTGCCGCAGAGCTTCTGCGTACACCTTCACAGTGGCTCGAAGATTCCTGTTCTCCAGGCGGAGGTCCGCGATCTTGTCTCTTGAGGGTCTGCTGTCAGGGGCGGCTGGTTCTTCTGGGGTTTGTTGGCTGGCGGCCTGTTGTTGCTTGAACCAGGTGATCAGGTGCGGGAAGTTGCGGTAAAAGGTCGGGTGTGCGATGCCCAGGCGTCGTTCGACGGCGGTGATGGTCGCATGCCGGCTGGCGTCGGCTGCCTCGCGCAGGACGATGTGCATTGCGGTACGGACTTCCTCATCCGTGATCGTTGGCCGTGCCACCGTTGTCCCCCTGGGGGATGTCGTTGTCAGCGAGGAACTGTGCGACTTCGTCCCGTCGTTGTGCGAGACGGCCTCGGAGGTACGGGGTCATCGTGGGGTCGCCTAGGTGCTCTTCCATTTGGAGCAGCCAGCGACGGAGGGCGTCGATGTTGCTGGTGGTGAGGGCGACGTTTCGACATGCGAGGGGTTGACAGTGCTGGAGCGACGGGCCGTCGGTTTCGGCCCGGCGGCACAGCGCCCGATCGGGGTTGTAGACGCAGGTCACGAATTCTCCGGGGTAGACATGTGGGTCGTGCCGTGTGATGTGGCGCTGTAGGCGCTTGCGGTCCGCGATCACCTTTCCGGGAAACTGCACATCCCCCGCGATGGCCTTCAGTCTTGCTTCGGCTTCCTCGCCTGCGGGTCCGGTAAGCCGCCCGGGGGCGGCATCGAGGACGAGATCGCAGAGCTGTTCGCTACGGGTGAATGCCTGTTCGGCTTCCACTTCTTGGCGGAATCCGGAGGATGATGTGCCGGCGTAGCCCTCGAACATCTGGATGCTCTGGTGGCGGTACTGAATGGCGCCTGCGATCGACCCGCCTGGCTGTCGGGCGATGGACCATGCCAGTGTCCGCCTGAACTGACGAGTCGTGAACCTCCATGGGCACCCGTCGACTGTGGGAATTCCATCGCTTCGCCGACGCTCGGCGCAGTAGTCATTGACCCAGGCAGAGAATGCGTTGATGTCGTTGACCGTGGTGTGTGATTGCTTGGGGTGGGGTGTCGTGTCCTGGTCCACTTCTTTGCCCCTGGTGCGCTTCGGTACAGGGGGCGACGCGAAGAGAAGGCGCTGGGGCTCGGGCACCAGCCGCTCCAGTACGTCGACGGCTCGGGCCACCGTCGCGGTGACGACCCAAGTCGCTTGGATCCCGAGAGGGGTGTTCTCTCCCTTGAAGGCCTGGCTGGTCAGTTTGTACCTGATGGGTTCGCCATCCTCGTCGCACCATCGTTGCAGGCAACCCCGTTCCAAGTGCTTGATCTCGGCGTCGCGCATTCCGGACAAGTACGCAATGACGATGTAGCAGGCGGACTGCAGCCGTCGTAGCATCGCCCCGATCTCGTCGGTGGCGACGCCCCGTAGCCATGGTTCGCTGTCCAGGGAGGCATGGATAGGCGTGCGAAGGTAAGTGGCGTCGTCCAGTCCTACCTCGTCCAGGGCTTCCTGGATGAGGTGCCAGTACATGTGCTGGTGCCTGATGGTTTCCTGGTGCACGCCCGCTTCGCGGGCCAGATGATTGAGGTTGACCGGGGCGCGGCCCTGGATCGGTTTCGGCGTGCTGCCGGCACGGGGAAGAGGACGTCTGTCCGCGCGGTACTCGGACAGAAGGGCGGTCAGCCGTCGCGTCGTGACGCCGCGAGTTCGATCGACATCAGGCACGGTGGCCTGCAGTTCGGCCCAATCGTTCCGGGCCCGCAGAACGTCGTCGGCGAAGTCCTCCACCCAGCGCAGCGCCCACGTCATCAGCGGCGCCAGGACCTGCTCGGGGATCCTCGGTGTTCGATTCTCGCGGGCCTGTGACCTCTGGCGGCGGCCGTGGACGGTGGCGTCGAACCAAAGAGGATGTGGGTCGAGCGGCAGAGTGTCGGACGTGAGTTTGCTGCGGAACTGCCACAAGAGCCGTACCGAGGCAAGTTTGACCAGATCGTTGCCGCGGGAATTGCGCTCGCTCTTGATGTGCGCTTGGAAGTCCAAGAGGTCCTGTGATGTCAGAGAATTCAGCTTCATCCCCCCTCTCTGATCGACCCACACCAGGAACTGGTTGATCTGGAGGAACCGGGCATAGATAGTGATGACTCGGATTTCCTTGTGCCCTGGGGGAAGATCGATGACCAGCAGGGCGAAGATCAGTTCCTTAACCGTCTGACGGAACTGTATGGGAACGTCGAGGAAATGCAGGGATATTTGGCGCTTGTGGACCTGGTGTACGGCCGGCGTGAGAGTCCAGATGTCGTCGCTGAAGCGTGAGGTTGTCGCCAGTTCAATGTGCTCACGCAGAGGGCGGGAGCGCAGGATGAACGCTGTCGGAGGAATGACGGTGAAGTCGGACTTGCGCAGGGCGAGAGAGGTCATCGAGGTTCCTGGGGGCCGCTGAGGAAACTGAGGTGAAGGGAGACGGGTTTCTTCGTAGCGGCCTTGGCCTGCTGCGCTTCGCTGAATTTGGGAAGAATCAATTGGGCGAGCGCGAGCCAGGTTCGGCCATGTTCCTCGACCCAATCGTCTAGTGGCAGCGTGTCTCGGGCCGTCTGCAAGAGATCGCGGACGGAAAGCAAGGCTGGCAGGTGGTGTTCGGTGATCAGTGCGTTTGGACAGCGCAGGCAAGTCAGGAAGGAAACGTTGCAGACGTCCGCGTCGGTGAATGGGCTGCGATGGATGGCCAGGCAAGCACTCGCCAGGGTGTCGAGTTCGCCTTGGATCACACGCCTTAGAAGTTCCGGGCTGATGCCGAGATCATCCGCCATGGTTTCCGGGCTGCTATTTAGGGCGGCCTCGCTGGTGGCCACCAGGATGCGTGGCCGGAATGCCCGAGCGTTGGCCTCCGCTTCGTTGATGGCTGTGGTGAGTACCTGGTCTGCCCAGTCACGGATCCGGGGGTCGCCTTGGAGATAGTGGATGAAAGAGACGTCCATGGTGTTGGTGCGTGAGGCGGAGGGCAGGTGGCCGCCCACTGCCCGCGTCCGTCGTACTTCGACGGTTGTTTTGAGGCGATTAAGGTTGATCTCCAACGGATTTCCGTCGTCGTCGGTCAGCCCATGTGCTGCTCCCCATCTGCCCAGTTTCAGGTCGCGGGTCAAAGCGAGGGCATACGGGTCGATGTGGCCGAGCGAGGAGTGCCTGCTTTGCCCGGCGGGGTCATAGGCCGGCCGCCCGGCGATGCCGGCCCAGATACTCCACACCCGTGTGTCGCCCGAGAGACGGCGGCCGCGGCGCATCAGATCGTGCAGCAGCAAGTAGAAGCCGCCGGGGGTGTGCAACTGGCGACTCTCGCTGGTGCCGATCTCCCAATGCACGCTCTCGCGACTCTGCGATTTGCCTCGTCGGCGCTTGGTGAGGGCGACAGCTACCGCGCGCCCTTCAAGTACCCGGTGCTGCGACGGGAGCTCCTTGATCGTTTCGCTGTTGCGGCCAGTCAACGCGACTCCCAGCAGCAATAAGGGCGCTAGGTCGTCCTGGGTGAGGTATAGATGCCGCGCGAGGGCGACGCGCGCGAAGCGGTGCTGTACTCGCTGTGTGAGGCGGGTGGTCCAGGTAACGTCGGGGATATGGCCGGTTTGGTCCATCTCGTCGAGATGGGCAGCCAAGGTGCGGTCCTCGGGGCTGAGGTCTTCAGGGGCATTCCGGAAGGTCTGCAAGAGGTCTTCGCCGACCCGAATTCGTTCCCGGATGCCCACCACGTCGCTGCGAGCGGCTGTGACCAGTGCTCGGAACTCTCGGTCCGAGTAGCCGGGCCTGCCGACGGCTTTGGCACCGTTTCGCTGGTGACCGGGTTGCTGCAGGAACTCGCGGAGTTGGGGTGACAACTCTGTGTCAGGGGTGACTGAGGCGAGCACCATGCGCAGGAGGGTCAACTCGATGGCCACGGGGCCGACCTTCACGGTCTTCAAGCGCTCGAGGCGATAGCGCTCCAGGTGTCGGGGCGTGAGTTCCCCGAGGGTAGTGGGCCGTGTGTGGAGGGACTCGAGGAAGACGAGCAGCCGGCGGATTCCCAGATAGGCGCTGCTGGCGCTGGACTTGGTCCGAAGAGTGCCAGTCGGCCCGGTCCGGGCCGCGAACGCGATCGCGAGGTCCCTGTGCATACGCGGCAATGGCAGCCGAGTGAAGTCGTACTCCTTTGTGCGACCGTCCTCGCCGGTGAACGGCACTGTCAGCGCACCCTGCTCGCTGTGCTTGACTGCTACGGATTCGTACGGCCCCGAGGGCATCGCGGAGCTACGGCCAGGACCAGTGGGTGCGAGGCGGGACTGATGGGAGATCTGCTCGCTCATGCCGCGCCCTCGGATTCTGCCGTGATCTCGGAGGCGGGCTGGGCAGCCGCAGCGGCGACGGGTTCCCAAGTGTCCGGGACCAGGGCCATGCGGGTTTGCATCTCCAGTTCCTGGAGGGTGTGCAGATACTTCAACGTCGTGGTGATCGACCGGTGACCGAGTCTGATGCGGACCCAGTTCAGAGGGTCGCCGAAGACCATCTGGTAGGTCTGGCGGTGCCCGGGGTTGGACTCGGCGAGATCATGCAGATGTCCTCGCCAGAGCTGCTCAAGGGTGATGACGGCGAAGGAATGCCTCAGTTTGTGAGGGTGTGAGGACAAGTCCACCCCCGCCCGGCGGCAGCGTCGGTTGCCCGCTCTGAATACCTCCTGCCAGCAGGAAGTTCCACTGGGCAGGCCCGATTCATTGAGCCACAGCGCGGCTGGCTCCAAGCCGTCGGGAGTGACGATGAACAACCGCTGCCGCTCGTGGCTGTCGAGTTTGTCCACGGTGATCCGATTTCCGCCGACGAAGACGACGGGGTCACGCCGGTCGGTGACGATCAACGGATCGCGGACCTGCTCGTACAACCCCTTGTCGCGGGCGTAATCGATGGCGTCCAGGCGTTCCATCTCGGCGTAGTCCCACAGCGCCTGAAGGGCCGAGGCAGGGTAGTAGACCCAGCGGGCCGAGCCGCCCTTCGCGATCGCCTCAGGCAGCCATGCGCGGGCGTTGTCGGCTCCGGGCGGCAGCGTGGGGATATCGAACAGCGAGAGTGCGGTCTGCTCGCACAGCCTCAGTCCTGTGCGGATCATGAGGTCGCTATAGGTGGCGTTGCGGGAGGCGAACCTGCCCCGGAAGGACGGATTGGGCAGCCCGGATGCGGTAAGACCGCGCAGGCCTATGTCCCGCCACAAACGGTACATGGCCGCGGTCATCCATTCGACATCGTTGAGAGAGCCTTGCCGGGATGCCTCGGCGGGAGTGGTGGTGCCGGCACCGCGGCGGTGAGGATCGCGGATACGGCTCTCGCGCTGGACGATCGGGTTCGCGCGCGTATAGCCGTGATAGACCGCCCAGTTGTAGAAGGTGTTGATGTCGGCGACTTCCCGGTCCCACGTCGTCAAGGCGACATGCGGTCCGCGGGGGTCTGCCGTCCTCCACTGTTTGTAGGCGGCGCGATCCCCCGAGGTGGCCTCGCGCCAGTCGCGACGGCCCCGGCTGACCCACAAGAACGTGAGCCATAGCACCAGGTCGTAGGCCATGGCCTGGCTGGTGTTGACTGGCCCGGCCTTGAGCATGCTGTCGAAAATGTGGTTGAGCTGGATGTCGTACCGGCCCTTGGGACTGATCAAGTACGGTTGCCGGTCCAGAATGTCGTGATCGTCAAGCCACTCGTCCAGGTCCCACAGCGTGTCGAGGAGCGGGTCCCCGCTCTGGGGGCGGGGCAGGCCGCGGCGGGTGTGAAAGACCCGCCATCGTGTGTCACTCATGATGCCTGTCGCAGCGGTTGGGGAAGGATCGGTGGATCGGGCTGCTGCTGAAACCGGGGATCAGCCGCCGCTGGCCAGCAGCGAAGCGTACGCGCGCCGCACCTGGAGCAGGGTCGGCTCCAGCGGCAGACCGGCGTCGTCGGACAGGCGGTGGCGGTGGGCCCACTCCTTCAACAGCGGGGCTACCGAACGCGGTGGCAGGGTGCCGGGACCCGTGAGGGACCACAAGCACCACAGCCGGTCAGAGTCCGACGCCCGGCGTGCGCGTTCGGTGAGCCGGTGCACCATGAGGTAGAGGTCCCCCGGGCCCAAGGGCTGATCGTCCGAAGCCCGAAGCTCCCATCGAAGGTTGGCGTGGCCTCCGTGTCGGCGGTCCGGAACTCTGATGGTTACCGTGCCCCGGACGGCGTCATGCTGGTGTGAGGCGGGAAGATTCACGAGCTCGGAGGGGCGGAGCCCGGAGAGCCCGGTTCCCAGTACAAGCAGTGGTGCCAAGTCTTCCCTGGTCAGGAAGAGGCCCCGGGCGACGTCGGCTCTCCTGGCCGGGCTGTTGGTCCGGTCGAAGAGATCGAGGACGTGGAGGTCGAGGCTTTCGATCTCCACGTCGGTGACGGCCGAACTGGGCGGGTCGGCCCGGTACGCCGCCAGCAGGCTGTCGCCCCGGTCAATTCGGTCGCGGACGGCGACAGCGTCACCCACGGCCGCGCGCATGAGTTGCTCGAACTCGCGGCGAGTGAGGCAAGAAACGGGTTGTTCCCGGGTTGGCCGCAAGAGGTTCCTAGCCAGCCTTGAGCCCGGTCGGGTGAAGGGAGGGCGGCCCCCGGTAGCAACTAGAGTTCCGACCTCCGGAGACAGGCTGCCGTATGGTGCATTCCGCAGGAGCCTGCATAGCGAAGCAATGTCTCGGTAGCAGGCGCCCGCGGAAGCCATGGTCCTCCGGATGGTTACGTATTGCCCAAGGTGCCGTGCGCGCAGGGACGACAGCGAATCCAATGGTTCGCCCAATGAGTCCAGGAAAGCCAGGAAGCGCCGTACGGTGGAGAAGCACGCCTGAGCCGTGGGCAGCGCGCCTACCGACTTCAGTGCCTCGGTCAGGCACATAGCCATCTCCAAGTGCAGGGCGGGGCATGGTAGTTCAGCAAGCCTGAAGGTGTGCGTGCGGCCGTCAGTGGCCCGGAAGGCAACCGCCGTCGGAGACAAGCTGGAAGGCTGGGGTGGTTCACTGCCGTCAGAGGAGAGCGCAGGCATGGGGCAACACCTTTCGTGCGGAAATTACGCACAGAGGAGCCCCCGTCGTAAACCAGGGGCCGGGCAAGGACCGGATCCGATTTAAGGATCATCCGAGGGCCTGCTCCGTTGTCCCGTGAATCCCCATATGGGTGACCCCTTGACGCCGCGTTCGAAAATGACTTCGAACAACGGGTTGCCGCATTCGTGTGCAATAGGAGGTGAGGCAATGCGCCAAGCGTCGATCATCAGCCACGAAGGGCAGGATCACGCCGGTCGATGTAACCGTTGAAGTTGGGGTCGAGCGCGCGCGTTACTTTCAAGCCGTCGCTGCTCCGCTGTCCCGTCAGCAGAGCAGCGATCTGGACTCATCGAGGATCGTGCACCAGCTTGTTCAGCTAGCAGTGGCGAGAATGAGTGCAAAGCCGGCGTTGGTGTCTGCCCAAATCTGGTTCGTACAGAGACCCGCTTCAGTCATTTCTTCCTGAAGCCCGGCTTGGGTGAATTTCGCGCTCCGCTCGGTGATCCATTCTTCTCCGCGAGTGAAATTCACTGCCAGGTCAAGGTCCCGGATTTTGACGAGCTGGTCGACTCGGCTGTGCAGCCGCATTTCGATGTGGCTTTCCGTACCGTTCCACACCGATACGTGGTCGAAGGCATCCGGGTCGAAGTCGGCGTTCAGTTCGCGGTTCAAGACATGCAACAGATGTTTGTCGAACTCAGCCGTGACGCCTTGAGCGTCATCGTAGGCGGCGATCATTTCCTGCTCGGTTTTGACCAGGTCAGCGCCGATGAGAAGGAAGTCCTCGGGACGCATGATGTCTCGGAGCCCGCGGAGGAACGGGCCACGGGCGGGTCGCCGGAAATTCCCCAGCGTGCTGCCGAGGAAGGCGATGAGTCGTGGGCCGTTCTCGGGCAGCGTCGGTAGGACGAGGGAAGTCGTGAAGTCGGCGCGGAGGGCGTGCAGGCGGATCCCCGGGTAGTCCTGGACGAGTTGGGCGCTGGCCTGATGGAGCGCGTCTGCACTGACGTCAACAGGGACGTAGTGCAATCCGCTCGGCCCCAGTGCCTCGATGATCAGCTTGGACTTCGTTGAGCTCCCGGACCCGAGCTCGACAAGGCTTCGTGCTCCGGTCCGCACAGCGATGTCCTGGGTATGGAGTTGGAGCAGTCCCAGTTCCGCCCGCCACAAGGGGTATTCCGGGAGCTGGGTGATTTCCTCGAAGAGTTCGCTGCCCCGGGCGTCATAGAACCACGTGGGCGCCGTGGACTTCGGGGTGCGGGTCAGTCCGTCGCTGATGTCAGAGCGAAGTGCCTTGGCGTAGTGCTCGGCCTCGAGAGTGTCGGTGTAGCCATAGGCCCGGTTGTCGTTCATGCGTGCCTCTCTTCGGTCGACGCCACATCGGCGGAGTGCCGGGATCGCAGTTTCCTTGTCGATCGCGCAACGCCGGCAGCAGCGGGCACCTTCCCCATCACCGGGCCGTTGGGTGCCCGGGATGACCGACGAGGCCGGGAAGCAGGCCGAGTTCTTCCATTACTGATCCGGTTTCTCTGCCTGGGCTTGGGCACACAGGTGGGCCTTGGAGTGCGGACAACGGACAGGATGAACGACCCACATAGCTCGGCCGTGACACCCTGCTCGTCGTCGTAGGCGGCGATCATCTCGTGCTCCGGCTTGACCAGGTCGGCTCCGATCAGAAGGAAGTCCTCCCGGCGCATGATGTCCCGGAGCCCCCGGAGGAAGGGGCCCCGGGCAGGGCGCCGGAAGTTGCCCAGCGTGCTGCCGAGGAAGGCGATGAGCCGCGGCTCGTCCTCGGGCAGCGAGGGCAGGACGAGCGGAGCCGTGAAGTCGGCGCGGAGAGCGTGCAGCCGGATCCCCGGATAGTCCTGGACGAGTTGGGCGCTGGCTCCCTGGAGCGCGTCCGCGCTGACGTCGACGGGAACGTAGTTCAGCCCGGCCGCGCCGAGCGCCTCGATGAGCAGCTTGGACTTCGTCGAACTCCCGGACCCGAGCTCGACCATGCTGCGGGCTCCGGTCCGCGCCGCCACGTCCTTGGCGTGACGGCGGAGCAACCCCAGTTCGGCCCGCCACAGCGGGTATTCCGGAAGCTGGGTGATCTCCTCGAAGAGTTCGCTGCCCCGGGCGTCGTAGAACCACGTGGGCGCGGTGGACTTGGGGGTGCCGGTCAGTCCGCCGCGGATGTCGGCGCGCAGCGCCTTGGCGTAGTGCTCGGCCTCGAGGGTGTCGGTGTAGCCGTAGGCGCGGGTGCTGGTCATGATGGCCTCTCCTCGGACGACGTCCTGCCGGTGGGTGCTGTGCGGGACACGGCCGGTGCCGCGACTGCGGTCAACTCGGTGATCTGCTCGAAGAGTTCACGAGGGGCGTCCTCGGGCAGGGTGCGGGTCGGAAGGAACGGACTCACGTGCGGGGCTCCTCGAGTGGTTCCAGAGACTTGAGCGGTGTCAGCAGGACGTCGGTGCGGCTCGCCGCTAGCAGCGTGCGGTCGGGGACCTCCTGCCAGTGCGGATCGTCGTCGTACGGCTCGGAGGCCACGACCGTGCCCAGGCCTGGCCGCTGGAGGTACCAGAGGGTGTCGCCCCAGGCGGTCGCGGCGATGGACTCGCCGTTGGTCAGCAGCAGGTTGAGCCGGGAGCCGGGGGCTGCCTCGGCGACCTCCAGGACCGTGTCGGCGAGCGCCTGGCCCTCCTCGTCGCCGCCACGCAGCCGATTGAGCACCAGGGCCCACACGAAGGCCGAGTCGTTGCGGGCCTCCATGGACAGCAGTTCCGCCGGAGGAAGCGAGGCGGTGAGGGGGGCCAGGGAGCCCGGCCAGCCCTTGACCGCGCCGTTGTGGCTGAACAGCCAGGGCCCCGAGGCGTACGGCGCCGCCGCGGCCTCGGCGTCGGCACCCGCCAGCGTCGCGTCCCGTACGGCGGCCAGGATCGCCGGGCTCCTCACGACCCGTGCGAGATCGGCGAACGACAGATCGGCCCAGATGGGCCCGGCCCGCCGGTACCGTGCCGGGACCGGGTCGCCCTCGGCATACCAACCGACCCCGAAACCATCGGCGTTGACGGTGCCGTACCGCTGCCGACGCGGTGCCCAGGACTGCCGGTACAGACCGTGCGGGGGCTCCACGAGGAGCCGGCCGAGCGGCTCCTCGGGTCCCAGGTACGCCAGGTGACGGCACATCAGACGGCCTCCGCGGAACGGGCCGTACGGAAGCCGGAGAAGATCTGCCGCCGGATCGGGTAGTCCCAGTTGCGGAAGGTGCCCCGGCAGGCCACCGCGTCCACGGCGAACGAACCGCCGCGCAGCACCTTGTGGTCGGGACCGAAGAACACCTCCGAGTACTCCTTGTACGGGAACGCCTGGAACCCCGGGTAGGGCTCGAAGTCGCTCGCCGTCCACTCCCACACGTCACCGATCAACTGTCGTACCCCGAGCGGTGATTCGCCCTGCGGGTAGCTTCCGGCGGGGGCCGGACGGAGGTGGCGCTGCCCCAGGTTCGCGTGTTCCGGCGCGGGGTCGGCGTCGCCCCACGGGTAGCGCGTGGAGCGGTTGCCGGCCGGGTCGTGCCGGGCCGCCTTCTCCCACTCCGCCTCGGTCGGCAGCCGCCGTCCGGCCCAGCGGGCGTAGGCGTCGGCCTCGTACCAGCACACGTGGACCACCGGCTCGTCGCGCGGCACGACCTCGGTGACGCCGAAACGCCGGCGCAGCCACTGCTTGCCGTCCCGGCTCCAGAACAGCGGTGCGTGGATGGAGTGTTGGCGTATGTGGGCCCAGCCCGCCGGTGCCCACCAGCGCTCGTTCTCGTAGCCGCCGTCGTCGATGAACGCCTGGTACTCGGCGTTGGTCACCGGCGTGGTGTCGATGTAGAAGGCGTCCACCTCACGCCGGTGCGCGGGGCGTTCGTTGTCCAGCGCCCACGGTTCGTCGGAGGTGCCCATGGTGAACGGGCCCCCGGGGACCAGGACTTCGGCCGGGCCGGTGAACAGCGGGGCCGGTGCCGGATCCGGGGCGGTCAGGGCCGCGGGCCCCTTGCGGAGCTGATGGGTGATCAGCATCGTCTCGTCGTGCTGCTGTTCGTGCTGGGCGATCATCCCGAAGGCGAAACCGGCCTCGGTGAGCCGGGTCCCGTGCAGCGCGCTGCCCTCCAGGATGTCCAGGACCCGGCCCCGCACCTCGGCCGCGTACCGCCGGGACTCCGCGGGCGACAGCAGGGGTAGCGTGGGGCGCTCGGAGCGCGGGTGCTCGAAGGCGTCGTAGATGCCGTCGATCTCGGGCCGTATCGCCTCCTGCCCACCGACCGTCCGCAGCAGCCACTGCTCCTCCTGGTTGCCGATGTGGGCGAGGTCCCACACGAGCGGCGACATCAGCGGCGAGTGCTGGGCGGTCAGGTCGGGGTCCTCGACGCAACTGGTGAGGAGCGTCGTGCGCTCCCGGGCGGTGACCAGGGTGGACACCGCCCGCTCGCGGAAGGACTCGGGGTCCACCGAGGGGGCGGTGATGGGGTCGGTCATGTGCGGATTTCCTTCCCGAGCGAACCGTGGGTCCGGTCCAGCAGATCGTCGGCGGGGCAGCGGCCCCGGATCACGTAGTCGTGCAGATACGTTTCGACGGCGCCCGTGACCTCGGGCGTGGCGCCCAGCCGGGGCAGACCTTCCAGGGCCGCCGAGAAGCACGCCACGGCCGCCTCCCGCAGTTCGGGATCGGCGAGGCCGTGGCGGGCCGCGTCGATCCACAGCGGATTGTGCGGCGCGGGCAGGGACAGGGTGCGCTCGGCGAGCGGCTTGACCACCCGGTACGCCGTCTCGGCGGTCTCCGGGTCGTCGAAGAGCGCGGCCGTCACGGCGAGCGGGACGATCCAGCCGTCCTCACCGGGCTGCGCGTCGATCATGCGCAGTTCGAGATGGCCGCGCGGCCTGACCGGCGGGAACAGCGTCGAGACGTGGTAGTCGAGATCCTCCCGGGTCGGCTGCCGGGGCACCGCCGACCTGGCCCACTCCCGGAAGGTGAGCCCCTCCGGGACGTCCCAGGGCCCGCTGTCCCGCCGTATGCACATCACCGGCGCGTCCAGGACGTGCCGGGCCCAGGCTTCACGCGGCGCGGCGTCCAGGTCGGGGCCGCCCGCCCGGCCCTTCCCGATCTCCGTCCACAGCAGCTGGCGGGTGGAGAGCCAGCCGGTGGGTTCCGAACGGGCGAGGGGGGAGTTCGCGAAGGCGGCCACCAGGACGGGGCCCAGCTGGTGCGCCAGCCACCAGCGGCGTCCGAGCCCCAGGGGGCCGGGCTCCTCGTACCCGGCGTCGACGCACACCTGCACGGAGGCCGAGGTGCACATCATGGCGCGGCCTGCCGGGCCGGTGCGGTCGAGGCAGGTCTCCATGGCGTCGTAGCGGGGTTCGCGGAGATATCTGCGCGGTGGGTGCCAGGGGTCGTGCCCCAGGCCGACGAGGCCGAGACCGTGCTCGGCGAGGGCCGCCCGGACGGCGGCGAGGTCGGCGGAGACGGTGGCGATGCACTCCGTCAGGGAGTCGGCGGGCTGGGAACTCAGCTCCAGCTGGCCGCCCGGTTCGACGGTGAGCGCCGACTTCAGGGGCACGGTCCGCAGTGCGGCGTAGGCCGCCGCGAGTCGTTCGGATGTCACGGGGAGCCGCGGGCCGCGCAGCTCGTGGACGAGCCATTCCAGTTCCACCCCGATGCGGCGGGGCGGGCCGGTCTTGAAGCAGATGCCACGGACCAGGGCCTCGAGCTCTGCTTCGGGAAGCGATGTACGAGGCTTCGTACAGTCGCCTGTGGAGTCGGACATGTCGGGATCCTCCTGAGATTCCACCATGCCACCGGTCCGGGGATCAGGTTGGGTCGGACCGGCAACGCTCGTCCCACCCAAGACCCTGATGCCGTTCCGCACAAGGGGGCACATCCGCGCATTAGGGGCTGTGGATCTCCGTTTCCCCGGTGTTTTCGAGGCGTTTTCCCACTGGGCCGGGCGCGGGAAACTCTGTTGCACCGCATCCCCGGCATCGCCCACGATTCCTGCATGAGCACGACGAGGGGGACCGCGCGGCGCGCGGTCATGGCGCCTACGGGGGTGGCGCCATGAGCGCGCGGCTGCGCGGTATCGCGCAGGAGACGGAACAGATCGTCGCGGCGGGTCGCTATCGGGCGCCGGACGGGCGCGAGGTGGTGCTGGCCGCGGAGATCGAGGCGGCGCGGGCGGGGACGCGGATGGTCGGCCCCGGGCCGGTGGCGGTGCCGGACTTCGCTCCCGCGGACACGTTCATCGAGGTCACGGGGGAGAGCAGCCTGGAGGCGGCCCGTCGGCTCGGCGACGGCCTGAGCGAGCGCGTGGCCGTGCTGAACTTCGCCTCTGCACGCAATCCCGGCGGTGGCTATCTGAACGGCGCCCAGGCCCAGGAAGAGGCGCTGTGCCGGGCTTCCGCGCTGTACACCTGCCAGCTCCGGGCCCGTGAGTTCTACGACCACCACCGTGCCCATCGCGACCCGTTCTACACCGACCGGGTCATCCACTCACCGGCCGTGCCCGTGTTCCGGGACGACCGCGGCCGTCTGCTGGACTCGCCGCACCTGGTCGGCTTCCTCACGGCGGCCGCACCCAACGCCGGAGTGGTGCGCCGGACGGCACCCGATCGGGTGGCCGAACTGCCGCGGGCCCTCGCGGTGCGCGCCGAGCGGGTGCTCTCGGTCGCCGTGGCCGAGGGCTACCGGCGACTGGTGCTGGGCGCCTGGGGCTGCGGGGTCTTCCAGAACGACCCCGCGCAGGTGGCGGGGGCGTTCCGGACACTGCTCGGCTTCGGCGGACGGTTCGAGGGCGCCTTCGAACACGTGGTGTTCGGGGTGCTGGACCGAACCCGGGGCGAGGTGGTCCGGGCGGAGTTCGCACGGGCGTTCGCGGACCGCGTGCCGCAGCGGGGCTGACGTACGGGTGTTCCCGGGCCGCGTGCCGCAGCGGGGCTGATGTACGGGTGTTCCCGGGCCGCGTGCCGCAGCGGGGCTGACGGACAACGGGCGGCCGCGAACCCCGTGCCGCAGCGGAGCTGACCGTCAGATTCAGCCGTACCGCTGCGTCCGCGGGCCCCGTGCCGCAGTGGCAGCGACCGTCAGGTCCAGCCGTACCGCTCGTGCAGCCGCTGCCTGACCAGGTTGAAGCGGCCCCGGTCCAGGGCGCAGGCTTCGCGGCGCATGCCCTCCTCGTGGAGGCGCAGGACGCGGTCGACGTCCACCCAGGAGTCCCGCCCGGTGCGGTCCCAGGGGCCGCTGCCGATGGCGACCCACTCCCGGTCCCCGTCGTGCCGCTTGCTCGACAGTTGTACGGCGAGGACGGTGCCGGCCGCCTCGCGGGCGACCACGAGCACGGGCCGGTCCTTGCCGCGGCCGTCGTTCTCCTCGAAGGGCACCCAGGTCCACACGATCTCCCCGGGGTCCGGGTCGCCGTCGTGGGCGGGGGAGTACTCGGTGCGCACCCTGCCGACCTCGCGGGGGTCGGCCTCGGTGGTGGCGGTGGCGCCGAAGCGGCCGGGGACGTTCTCATCGGTAAACGCAGTCACGGGGGCACCTTATGGCGTCCGCGGGACCGTGCGGGGAGTACGGTCGGTCGGATGAGCGAAGCGGCGGGCGCGGTCACCTTCGTGTGGCTGGGGATGGTGCTGGCGATCTCCTTCCTGGAGGCGCCGCTGAAGTTCCGCGCCCCGGGCGTGACGATCCGGATCGGCCTGGGCATCGGCCGCCTCGTCTTCCGGGCCCTGAACCTGGTGGAGAGCGTCCTGGCCGTCACGGTGACCGTCCTGGTCGCGGTCGACGGCCCACCGGCTCGGGTCATCTCGTGGACCACGGCGCTGCTGGTGCTGCTGGTCGGTCAACTCGCCGTGGTACGCCCCCGGTTGAACCGTCGCTCCGACCGCGTCCTGGCCGGCGAGGACCTGCCCCGCTCGCGCGGCCACCTCGTCTACATCGCCTTCGAGGCCGCGAAGGTCGTCACCCTGATCGGCCTGGGTGTCACGCTGCTCGCGCGATGAACGGCGGCGGCCCGGGACCCTATTCTCCAAAGGCCCCGGACCGCCAGTCCTTCACTCCCTGACCTATTCCTTGACCGGAACCTTCTGCACGGGCGGTGTGGCGACGCCGTTCAGCGAAGTGCCGTTGACGTTCTGCCCGTTCTGGTTCATCGACGCCAGCAGCTGACGGGCGAGTCCCAGCCCCGTGCCACCCATGGTGAGCGCCTTGGCGAGCATGTCCGCCATGCCGTCGGCGCCGTTGAGCACCACCATGTTGTCGACGTTGCCGAACGCGGACGCGCCGGCCTTGACGATCTCCGGCCAGTTCTCGGCGAGTTGCTGGGCGACGACCGCCTCCTGGTTCTCGGCGAGGGCGGCGGCACGGGCCTTGATGGCCTCCGCCTCCGCGAGCCCCTTCGCCCGCGCGGCCTCCGCCTCGGCCAGACCCTTGGCCTGCGCCGCCGCGGCCTCCGCCTCACCCGTGGCCCGGGTGGACGCCGCCATGGCCGTACCGCGGGCCTTGGTCGCCTCGGCCTCGGCACTGGCCGCCGCCTTGACCCGGGTGGCCTCGGCCGCCGCGGCCAGCTCGGTCTCCTTCGCCTTGGCCTCGGCCCCGGAGATCCGCGCGTCACGCTCGGCCTCGGCCAGCGTGCGCTTCTCGTAGGCCTTGGCGTCCGCCGGCTTGCGGACGTCCGCCTGGAGCTGCTGCTCCCGCCGGTGCGCCTCGAGTTCGGCGACCCGGGTCTCCTGGACGACGACCTCCTGCCGGGCCCCGGCGTCCGCGAGCGGACCGGCCTGGCGCGCCTTCGCGGCCGCCTTGTCCCGCTCGGCCTGGTAGCCGGCCTGGAGGATCTCGCTGTCCCGGGTGGCCTCCGCCATCCGGGCGAACGACTGCTGCTCGGCCTCGGTGGCCAGCCGGTTCGCCTCGGCCTGCGCGATGCGCGCGTCCCGCTGGACGGCCGCCGCGTGCGGCATCGCCAGGTTCTGGATGTACCCGGTCGGGTCCTCGATCTCGTGGATCTGCAGGGAGTCGACGATGAGCCCCAGCTTCTCCATCTCCGTGCCGCAGGCGGCCCGGGTCTGCCCGGTGAGCTTCTCCCGGTCGCGGATCATGTCCTCAACGGTCAACCCGCCGACGATGGACCGCAGATGACCGGCGAACACGTTGTGCACCCGCTCCGACATCAGCTTCTGCTGGTCGAGGAAGCGGCGCCCCGCGTTGGCGATCGACACGAAGTCGTCGCCCACCTTGAAGATGACCACGCCCCGCACCTTGAGCGGAATGCCCTGGTGGGTCACGCAGTCCACATGCAGTTCGGTCTCGTTCAGATCCAGCGAGAGCTTGCGCACCGCCTGCACACCGGGCAGCACCAGCGTGCCCCGCCCGGTGACGATGCGGAATCCCATGCCCGCTTCGAGCCCCTCGGTCTTGTGGTTCGAGCCCGAGATGATCAGTGCCTCGTTGGGTTCCGCGACACGCCACATCAGCTTGAACAGACCGATCAGAACGGCGATGGCACCTACGGCCACCCCCGCAACGACGCCGACAACCATCGGCATACGCCCCCTTGAAATGGTGCCCTTTCGGCACCGAACGAAGGGAGTCTGCGCCTGTTTGCGGCGGTGTTGAAGACGCTGGTGAATCCTTGTCGAAACCTTGATACAAACGCTTCTCACCTGCGCGTTGGCGGGCTCAACTGTCGTACGCCGACTGCACGTAGACCGTCCTCGGCGGCAGGTACTCCACCACCATCACCACGGTGCCGCGCTCGATCCGGTCCGTACCGGAGGCGGGGTAGGCGAGGAAGTGCTCGGCGCCGCCCCGCACCCGGACGATCACCTCGCCGACGAGCCCCGGCCCGATCGTCCCCGTGACCCGCCCCATGAGCCCGACCATCGACGCATCGTCCATGGTCACAGGGTACGGGCGGGCACCGTCACGCGGCGGCGGAACCCACCGCGCTCACGCGGCGGGGGAATTCAGCGCGACCCGCTCGGGCGGCCAGGACTCGTGCCAGCGCAGCTCCGCCTCCAACTGCGCGGCGAGCGACAGCAGCAGGGGTTCGCTGTTCGCCGGCCCGAGCAGCTGGGCCCCGACCGGCAGACCGCCCCCGACGAACCCGGCGGGCACGTTGACACCCGGCCACCCCAGCACGTTCCACGGCCAGGCATAGGGACAGGCCGCGATCATCGCCCGGTCGGTGGCCAGTCCGCCAAGCTCCAGCATGGCCCCGATGCGCGGTGGGGGAGCGGCCGTGGTGGGGGCGAGGACGACGTCGTACGACGCGAAGAACCCGCCGATACGGCGGTGCAGCACCGCCTCCGCGCGCCGCGCCGCCCGCAGCGGCACCCCGCCCAGCAGTCCGCCGAGCCGGGCCGCGTCACGGGTACGGCGGTCGAGGAGCGCGGGGAAGGGGGCCTCGCGGACCCGTTCGGCGATACCGGCGGTGGCGCGCGGGATGAAGGTGAGCCCGATCTGGCCGTACGGTGGATCGGCCTCCTCGACCGTGTGCCCCAAGTCGCTGAGTTTCTCGGCGAGTTCGACGACCCGGGCCCGGACCTCCGGCTGGAGCCGGGCGGGCAGTGCGGTGAACGGCGGCTTGAGGGCGAGCGCGATGCGTAGCCGGCCGGGGTCGCGACCGACGGCCGCGGCGGCCTCGACGGCGGGCGGGCGGTGCGGGTCCAGGTCATGGTTGCCGCTCGCCGCGTCTAGGAGCAGGGCCGCGTCGGCGACCGTGCGGGCGAGGGTGCCGTTGACGGTGATGCCCTGGAAGGACTCGCCGCGCGGCCAGGTGGAGATGCGCCCGCGCTGCGGCTTGATGCCGACGAGGTGGGTCCAGGAGGCGGGGATCCGTACCGAACCGGCCCCGTCCGAGCCGAGCGCGGCGGGCACGAGACCGGCGGCCACGGCCGCGGCGGACCCGCCGGACGAGCCGCCCGGGGTGTGCGCCGGGCTCCAGGGATTGCGGGTCGCCCCGAAGGCGGGTCCCTCGGTGAACGGCCACTGCCCGAACTCGCAGGTGTTGGTCTTGCCGACGATCACGGCCCCGGCCGCGCGCAGCCGTCGTACCGCCTCACCGTCCCGGGCGACCGCGGGGAACTCGCCCCGGCAGCCGAACGCGGTCGGCTCGCCCGCCACGTCCATGTCGTCCTTGACGGCGACGGGCACGCCGAGCAGTGGTTTGCGTGCCCCGGTGGCCAGTTGGGCGTCGGCGGCCACCGCCTCGGCGAGCGCGGCCTCGGTCCGTACGATCCGGAAGGCGTTGAGGGAGCCCTGGGAGGACTCGATCCGCGCCAGGGTCCGTTCGACGAGGGCCAGGGAGGTGATCTCGCCGGCGGCCAGCGCCCGGGCGGTCTCCACCAGCCCTGCGGAGCGGTCGTACGTCATACGGGGGCACCTCCGTGCTGCGGACCGACGCCGTCTACTGAACGGTAACGTCGGTAAGCGCTTCGACGGAACACGGGCCGGGAGAACACCGGCAGCCCGCAAGGGGATTGACGTGTTCCGGTCATCCCCTTACGGTCTGACCGACTTCCCGAACTCCGTTCGGCATGTCGGACATCAGAGCCGCGTCCTTGTCCGAGGGAGAGCCGCCCGTGACCACACGTCCCCCCACGCCGTCCCGCCGCACCCTGCTCCGCGCGATGGCCGCGTTGCCTGCCTCGGCTGTCCTGCTGGGCGAGCTGCCGGGCCCGGCCCTGGCCGCCGCCCCGCCGAGCGGCTCCGCCACCCGCTACACGATCGTGCCTTTCCTCAACAGCAACGACGGCACGGTGAACGTCTACCAGTCCGACGACGCCACGGACTTCCGGCTGCTCAAGTCCTCCGCCTACACGCCGCCCAGCAACAGGATCCGCGACGCGAGCTTCCTCAAGCACACCGACGGCTACTACTACCTCACGTACACGACCCACACCTGGCAGGACGTCAGCACCACCATCGGCTTCGCGCGCAGCTCCGACCGGGCCAACTGGACCTTCCTGTACGACTACACGGTCCCGATCGCCAACCTGTCCCGCGCGTGGGCGCCGGAGTGGTTCGTCGACGGCGACGGCAGCGTGAACGTCATCGTGTCCTGCTCGCTCACCAGCGACGAGTGGATCTTCACGCCGTACCGTCTGCGGGCCACGAACTCGGCCCTGACGACGTGGAGTTCACCGGTGGCCCTGGCGGGCCTCGGCGCGAACCACATCGACACCTACGTGGTGAGGACCGGCTCGACCTACCACGCCTTCACCAAGAACGAGACGACGAAGTACATCGAGTACGCGACGGCGTCCTCCCTGACGGGCCCCTACTCCATCTCCAGGACGGGGAACTGGGCGGGATGGGGCAGCTACCGCGAGGGCCCGTCCGTGATCCAGCTCGACAACGGCGGCTGGCGGATCTTCTTCGACGGCTACGGCGACGGCACCTACTACTACAGCGACAGCTACGACACCTTCGCGACCTGGTCGGCCCCGGCCGCACTGCCGGTGATCTCGGGCACGGCACGCCACTTCACGGTCGTCAAGGAGACGGTGTCCGGCGGCCCCTCGCTCGCGAAGAACGTGACGCGCTCCTTCCGCTCGGCCAACTACACCACCCGCTACTGGCAGAACCAGTCCTCGCAGCTCAACCTCCCGGTGGTGACCGCCTCCAGCACGGCCGCCGAGAAGACGGCGTCCACCTTCACGGTGGTCGCCGGCCTCGCCGACTCGAGCGGCTTCTCCTTCCGCGACTCCTCCGGCAACTACCTGCGCCACTGGGACTTCCGCGCCCGCTTCGACGCCAACGACGGCACCTCGACCTTCGCCAAGGACGCGACGTTCATCGCCCGCACGGGCTCGTCGTCGGGCTCGATCCGCTGGGAGTCGTACAACTACCCCGGTTACTACCTGCGCCACTACAACTACCAACTCCGCGTGGCCCGGACGGACGGGACGGAGCTGTTCCGGCAGGACAGTTCTTTCGTGCCGGTGGCGGGCTGGGCCTGACCTGCGCACCGTCTGACCTGGGGTGTTCCCTGGGAGATCGATCTCGCACCGGCGACCTGTGCCGTGCCCAGCGACCGTACGAGCCCGGCTTCCTTCTCCGGGCGAGCTCGGCTGGGCCTGGAGGAGTCGAGGACAGGTTCCCCCAGGCCCGGCGACGGTCAGACCTTGGTCCAGCGCTGGTTGGCGGCGCCTGTACACGTCCAGAGCTGGAGCTTGGTGCCGTTCGTCGTGGCGCCTCCGGTGACGTCCAGGCACAGGCCGGACTGCACGCCCTTGATGCTGCCGTCCGCCTGGAAGGTCCATTGCTGGTTGGTGGAACCGCTGCAGGTGTAGATGATCACCTTGGTGCCGTTGGTGGTTCCGCCACCGCTGGCGTCCAGGCACTTGCCCAGGACGGTCAGGGCGTTACCGGCGGTGGGTGTCCATTTCTGGTTCGTACCCCCACCGCAGTCCCAGATGTCGATCTGGGTGCCGTTGGTGGTGCTGGCGCCCGGGTCGTCCATGCAGCGGTTCGACGCGGCGCTCACCAGGCTGCCGGTGGCCGTCAGGCCGATCGACACCGAGCCGAGAGTACGGGGCTGGGTGGCCGGGGTGCCCGTCACCGCGGTCACCGTACGTCCGCCGACGGGGTCGGAGACCTGCTGGACGAGGTACGAGTGGCCGTTCACGGCGGGGACGGCGATCTGGGAGGCGGTCGTCGAGGCGACCACGACGGTGCTCTCGTCGTCGCCGTCGACGACCTGGACCTGCTGGCTGGGCCAGGGGTTGCGGACGTTGATGGTGCCGGTGGAGCCGGCGTTGATGCCGACGGTGGTCACGGTTCCGCCGCGGACCTGGACGGAGACCTTGCTGCCGCCCTGGATGAACACCGTGCCGTCCGCGTCCCAGCCCGACGGCAGGGCGGGGGCGATGCGGACCAGGCCGTCGTAGTCCTGCACCAGCGCCTCGCTCAGCGCCGCGGCGACCACGCCCTGCTGCTCGCCGTACGGCTCGTTGCCCACGAAGGTGGCCAGCCCCGAGGGCAGCGTCTGGTACTTCTTGGTGAGCCCGACAAGGGTGCTGGCGACGTCGCTGCCCAGTCCGAGGCGGGCGGCCTGGATGGGGTCGTTGCTCCAGTCGTTCTCCAGCTTGTTGGGGCGGTTGGTGAAGGTGCGCTTCGCCAGGTCGGTCAGGCTTCCGGAGTCGCCGATCAGGTTGTAGGGCCACACCGGTTCCAGGCCGATGTTCTCGCTGTTGTGCTTGGTCGCCGAAGGGTCGTAGGAGGGCGCGAGCATGTCGGCGCCGGCGGCGTCGTCGGCCGCGGAGAGCAGTTGGCTCTTGGTCGCGATGTCGGTGCGGGCGAAGGGGCGGATCTTGGGGATCGCGGCGTTGAGCTGCGTCACGAGATCGGCGTCACGGCCCAGTGTCTGCGCGGCCTGGACGGTCACCGGGAACAGGGCCTGCATGGCGGCGATGTCGGTGGTGGGGTCGTGGACGTCCCACTGCGTCTCGTGCGCGTTGGAGGGGAAGGTGTGCAGGAAACCGTCGGCGCCGGTGGTGGAGTAGGCCAGCAGGAAGCGGGCGGCCTCGGCCATCAGCGGGTAGTTGGCCGACAGGAACGACTGGTCACCGGTCATCTTGTACTGCTGCCAGACCCACAGGCCGACCTCGGCGCCGGTGCTGATGGTGCGGGCGTTCCAGGTGGCGCTGGTCGCGGAGTCGCAGTTCAGCGCGGCGTAGTTGCTTCCGTTCTCGTAGCCGACGCCGTTGAAGCGCATCGTCTCCGGGACGCAGATGCCGGCACGGTTGCCCATGTGGGCCTTGGTCCAGCCCTGGATGTTGCTCAGGTTGTCGCGATAGAGGCGGAAGTAGGGGTCGTTGAGGTCGAAGGCGCCGGCGGAGAGGTTCGCCTGGACCTGCATGCGGGTGTTCCAGTGCCACCACGCGCCCGGGTCCCACCGATGGCTGTCCTGGTACGGGGAGAACAGGTCGGCGATGCCGGCCTGGGATCCGGGGTACGTGTCGCGGCTCTGCGCGGCGGCGCCGTACAGGTCCAGAACGCGCAGGTTCTCCATGTAGTCGGCGCTGCCGTCGGAGGACGAGAGCTTGATCAGACCGACCCTGCCCCAGAAGGAGTGCCACCAGGACAGGTGGGATGCCTTGAGAGTCGAGGAGGCGGTGGTCGCGTCGCTGCCGAGCAGGGTCGTGGCGGTGGCCTGGGCGTCACCGCCGGTCCAGTGCGGGGCGGCGGCGACGACCCGGAAACTGCCGTCGGAGTTGGGCGTGAACGAGACCTTGACGGTCTTGGAGTCGACGACGCTCGCGCTGACGCCCTGCCCGCCGGCGGTGATCGCGCCGAGCGAGCCGAACGTGTCCCCGGACGCCCCGCTCTGCGTGTTGTCCACCCAGGTCTCGCCGAGGGTGGCGATCTTGCCGGAGGCCAGCGCCTGCGGGGAACGGCCCGACCAGAGGGCCAGCTGCGCGGTCTGCGCGGAGCCCGGATCGGCGCCGGTGACGTCGACGACCAGTTCGTCCTTGTCCGCGCGGGTGTAGATGGTGGCGGTCATACCGCCCCCGGACTCGACCAGGGTGCCGTCGTAGAGGTCGAGGTGGGCGGTGAAGTCCGGGGCGCTGGTGAGTGCGGACAGCCCCGGTATGGTCAGCCAGCCCGGCGACTTGCGCTGCGGAAAGGTGTCGGAGCGGTTGAGCTGCGCGGTGAACCCACCGGCCGCCCAGACCGCGGCGCCCATCGTGCCGTTGCCGAGCGGCATGAACTGCGACTGGGCTGTATTGGGCCTGGTGAGGACCACGTTCGAGCGGCGGACCAGGTTCGGGGTGTCGACCTGGAACGCCCCTGCCTGCCAGGCGGTCGTTGCCGTCGCCGCTTGGGCGGAAGGGGCGGGGGATGAAAAGGAGAGGGCTGCGGTCAGGGCGAGGCCGAGGGAGGCGCCCAGTGCAGCCGTTCTTCGGTTACCGGACATATGCGTGATCACTTCCTTGTGAAGCACGACCCGAGTGCGGAGCGCGGTAGGGGGCTGGAGCGAGGGGTGGGGATGGGGGATTGGGGGATCGGCAATGGGCAGGGCAGGTGAGGACCCTGGCCTGCCTCTGGCTGGTGCCGGGGTAGCGGTGAGGGCGGAGCGGGTCGTCCGAGCCGGGCCGTTGGCGGACCCTCGATGCGGCGGGAGACTGCGTGCCGTCACCTGGCAGGCCGAAACTGGGGCTGGTCAGGGATGTAACGGAGCCCGAACCAGGCGTGAGCGGATGTCCTGCGGAGTGTTGCCGACGCACCGGACTGGTGGCATGCCCATGCTGCCGACAAGTCTGCAAGGGAACAGTGGCATTGATGCTCCTCGAGTAGGCCCCCGAGTCGAAAGCTCCGATGACTCGAGTCCATACTTCGGGTGGCCCGCATGAGTCGCAGGGAAGAGCGGCTCGGATGCTTCAACGTAACTGGAAGTTTTCACGATCGGTCCCTCGAATACTCACGGGCGGTGGTCCGTCGTGAGATGATTCATCGGACGTCTCGTGCTCAGGGGAGCGTACGGTCGGATTGCGCTCAGGACAAGAGAAAAGGTGCGGCTTTTCTCGAGGGTTCCTGATCAGGCGGTCCGTAGGTCTCTGGTCAACGGGCCGTCTGCGCAGGCGACTTGACCTGCTGTGACCTGGGCAGGACGTAGCCCCCAACCGGCTTCCTCCAGCGATTCCCCGGCCTCCGGGGCGGGGTGGCCGCCTCAGTCACCGGCCGGGGCCCGGCGTTGGGTATGAGCACGGCGTCGCCCGTCCGCCGCCTGGCCAGGAACTCGGATCTGCTCAAGAACGGGGATCATCTGCGGGGCGTCGTCACCCCACTGGCCGGGCGTGATGATGAAGGCCGCCACGGCCATACCTGCGGCGACGCCAGATCAAGCACACCGATTCGGAGTGGCAGGACCAGAGGCAGCAAGGGCGGCCGACCGAACGGCTTCGATCGGGCGATCTGCCGCCGCGGCAACGACTGGAGCCGAACGGGGGCAGGCGGCCGCGGTGGAAGAACGACGGGGCGCAGGAGCCGACGACCCGTCCCTCCTGGTCAACGCCACCCCGCACTTCGTTGCCCACGCGGGCCGTGGCTGCCGACGTCCGTGACGCCGGTTCAGCTGTTCCTCAGGCTGCGGCCGGTCCGCCCGGAGGGGCGAGTTCCCTGCGGATGACAGGCGCGATCTCGGTGGCGAGAAGCTCGATCGAGCCGTGGACCATGTCGGCGGGCAGACCGCCGAAGTCGACCTGGCCCATGTAGCGGTCGATGCCGAGCACTTCGCGTTCGGTGAGGATCTTGTCGATGATCTCCTGGGGACTTCCGACCATCAGCGCGCCGAACGGTACCGCTGCGGCGTCGAATTCGGCGCGTCCGATGTGAAAGCCGCGTCCGGTGGGCGGCTTGGGGCGGACGTATTCCTTGTAGTACGGGAACACGTCGTCGCGTGCGCCCTGGGAGGTGCGGCCGACGTAGAAGTGGCCGGATCTGCCGAGCCGCAGCCGGTGGGCGGGGTGGCCGGCTGCGGTGCCGACCGCGCGGTAGTGCTCGACGAGGGGGCGGGCACGTCGGATGTCCCCGCCGATGAGTCCGAGCGCCATGGGCAGGCCGAGGCGTCCGGCGCGCTCCACGCTGGAGGGGGTGCCGCCCACGCCGAGCCACAGCGGCAACTGCGGCTGCCGGGGCGGGGGCTGGACGGACAGGCCGTCCATGGCCGGGCGGAACCGCCCGCGCCAGGTGACGTGTTCGGGATTCTCACGGATGGTGAGCAGCAGCCGCAGCTTCTCCGCGAACACGTCGTCGTAGTCCTCGAGGTCCACGCCGAACAGGCGGAACGCCTCGACGAACGCACTGCGCCCCGCGATGATCTCGGTGCGGCCCTCGCTGATCAGATCGAGGGAGGCGAAGTCCTGGTGCAGCCGGACCGGATCGGCGGTCGACAGCACCGACACGGCACTGGCCAGCCGGATGCGCCCAGTGGCCTGGGCGATCGCGGCCAGCGGGACGGCGGGGTTGGCGACGGCGAAGTCCCAGCTGTGGTGCTCGCCGAGACCGAAGACGTCCAGGCCGGCCTGGTCGGCGGCGATGGCGTAGGAGACGATCTCGCGGGTGCGGCGCCCGGGGTCGTGCAGTTTTCCTGTGGCGGGGTCGGTCTGCAGGTCGGACAGGGAGATGATGCCCAGTTCCACGGTTGTCTCCGACAGCGGGCGGTCAGAAGGAGTAGGGCCCGAACCGGCCCCACATGACGACCGCGGCGACTATGAGCAGGATCGCGTTGAACCCGATGGCCTGCGGCTCCTTGCGGCGGGCGTGGAGGCCCATGGCCAGGACCATGATCACAGCCAAGCCGGTGGCGGCCAGCGGGGTGAGCACCGTGGCGATGTCGAAGGCGCCCGGCAGGATGAGGCCGAGGCCGCCGGCGAGTTCGGCGACGCCGATCAGACGCACCACGGGAGTCGAGACGTCACTGACCCACGGCAGCTGGGACATGAGCTTTTCGCGGGGCTGGGTGGACTTGGTGACGCCGGCGGCCACGAACAGCGCGGCGAGGACGCCCTGCAGGATCCACAGGAACACGTTCATCGGAGCGGAGACCTTCTTCTTCGGTCGCGCCGCGGCGGGGATCGCCGCGGCGCGTGAGGATGGAGCGGATCAGGATGCAACGGGGGCGAACTGGGAGGCGTCAGCCGGTGAAGACGCGCTCGGCTTCGTCGCGCTGGGTGTGCAGGTCCCAGTAGAGAGGGGCGATGTCCTCGGCCTCGGCGGTCGGGATCTCGGGAGGGCCGCCCGCGCCGATCCACACGCCGATGGCGACGTGCGCGGCCTGGATACCGGTGCCGGCCAGCTCCTTGTGCAGGTTGAGCACCCAGTTGCGCAGCGCCGCCTGAGCGGGGTTGACGTTGCCGAGCATCGGGATGGGGTCGACGGAGCCGGCACCGTTGGTGAAGAGCAGGGTGCCCGCGCCCGCCTCATGCATCGCGGGCAGGACGGCCTGGGTGGCGGTGATGGCGCTGCCGAGCAGGAAGTCGGTCCATCCCTGTACATCGGAGGGGCTGGTCCGGGACGGGGAGGTGAGGGTCATGGAGTCGATGCTGGGAGCGGGGGAGTGCTCCAGGACGTCGATGCCGCCGAAGCGGGTGGCGGCATCCTTGAGGGCCTGGGTCAGCGCGTCGTGGTCGCGCACGTCCGCCGGGAACGCCGCGGCGGTGATGCCCTCGGCGGTGAGCCGGCCGACGAGGTCGTCGAGCTTGGCGCGGTTGCGGGCGATGAGAGCGACGTCGTAGCCGCGCGAGCCGAAGGTGCGGGCGATGGCGAGGCCCATTCCGGGGCCGGCTCCGACGATGGCGATGCTGGGCATGGTGAGTCCTTTCGTGGGGGAGGGGCTGGGGTACGGACTGGTCAGGCGACGGTGACGGCGATCTTGCCGAGGGTGTCGGCGCCGAACGCGGCGAATGCCTCGGGGGCGCCCTCCAGGTCGAACTCGGAGTTCACCGGCACCTTGAGGGCGCCGGGGGCGACCTGTACGGCGAGGGCGGACAGGGTGTCGGTGGTCGGGTAGGACCGGAGCACGGCGGTGTGCAGCTCGCGGTCCTCCGAGGCCCCGGGGACCGGGGCGAGGGTCAGGGCGGAGGCGACGGCGCCGCCGTCGCGGGTGAGCGCGGTGAGTTCGGCCAGGTCGCCGGCGAGGTGCAGCACCGTGTCCACGCCGTCCGGATCTGCGCGGTCATGTCCTGGGTGTGGTCGATGACGGTCACCTCGGCGTCGGTCAGCGCCGAGACGAAACCGCTCTCGGAGCCCGGCTTGGCCGTGGCGATCACCCTCGCGCCCCGGGCCGCGGCCAGTTGTACGGCGATGGCACCCACGCCGCCGGTGGCACCGGAGATCAGCACCGTGCTGCCCTCCGGCGGGCCGAGCAGGGCGAGACCGTCGAAGGCGGCGGTGCCTGGCGGCCCGAGCGCGCCGGCGTCACGCACGGAAACCCTGGTCGGGCCGGTGGGCGATGCCGACGGCAGCGGGAACGGCGACGTACTGCGCCATCGAACCGGCGCCCAGGTGTGCCTTGGCGTCCACGCCGAACACGGCGTCGCCGACCGCGAAACCCTCGGCACCCTCACCGACCGCCTCGACGGTGCCGGCGAAGTCCTTGCCGGGGATCAGCGGAAAACGGTGCTCCATCATGTCCTGCGGGTATCCGGCCACCGTGCCCAGGTCGAACCCGTTCACCGAGGACGCGGCCACCTTCACCAGCACCTCACCGGCCTCCGGGCGGGGCACCGCCACCTCGGTCACCTCGGGGCTGCCGGGTACCCGCGCCAGCGTCACAGCGCGCACTGATCATCAACTCCTTGGCATCAGTTCGCTCGATTCGGAACGGGGCATCCGATTCTGATCTGGAAGGGCCCTTCCGGTTCCGCGTGTCACGATAGCACTGAAACTGGATGGGGCGTTCCGATTCGGTAGGCTGAGTGTCATGAACCTTGGCGCCCGATCCAGCGATGCCCCTGCCGCACAGCCCCTGCGCAGCGACGCCGAGCGCAACCGCGCACGGGTACTCGCCGCCGCGCGCACGGTGTTCAGGCGTGACGGCCTGAATGCCTCCATGACTTCCGTGGCCCGCGAGGCGGGGGTGGGCATCGCCACTCTGTTCCGCCGGTTCCCGACAAAGGAGGACCTGGTCGCCGCGGTCTTCGCCGACCGTATGGACGCCTACGTCGACGCGGTCGGCGTCGCCCTCGACGACCCCGATCCCTGGCGCGGTCTCGCGGGGTTCATCGAATCCGCCTGCGCGATGCAGGCCGCCGATTACGGCTTCGCCGACGTGCTGACCATGACCTTCCCCACGGCCAAGGCTCTGGAGGGGCGCCGAGACCAGGCGTACGAGGGCGTGGTCCGGCTCATCGGCCGCGCCAAGGCCGCAGGACGTCTGCGAGAGGACTTCAGCCCCGAGGACCTGGTGCTGGTGCACATGGTCACTGCCGGCGTCGTCAACGCCACCGGCGACTCCGCGCCCGACGCCTGGAAACGCGTTGTCGCCCTGATGCTCCAGTCCTTCGAGGCCCCCGCCCGCGGCCCCCTGCCCGACCCGCCCGAGCCCCGCGCCCTCTACTTGGCCATGCTCAGGGCCAGCCAGGCGTGCTCCGCCTCGCCGGAACCGGGCAGGAAGGGCTGAAGGTTCACGTGCGCCCGCGCATCGTGAGCCGAGGAGGGCATGCCGCTCCACCTGCTGCTGCGCACCTACACCCTGGGCGCACGGGAACTGTGGCGGGCCCTGCGGGACATGGCCGGCCCCGGCGAGCAGCAGGCGCTGGCCGAGCTGACCGAGGCGCTGTTCACGGCAACCGACCGAGTCGTGGGCGCCGTGGCGGAGAGCTACCTCGACGAGCGGGTCGCCCTCGCCGCCGAACGCCACGAGGAAAGACGCTCCCGCGCCCGGGCCCTGCTGGACGGTCGGCCCGTCGTCGACGGGGTCACACCGGACGGGCCCGTGCTGGTGCTGTTCGTGCGTTTCGGCACGTCGGCGGCCACCGGCGGGCTTTCCCCGGTCGCTGTCCGGCGACTGCTGCGGCGCGTCCAGGCGGCACTGGACCGGGCCTTCGGCACGGAGGTGCTCGCCGTGCTCGACGGTGACGGCGGGCATGTCGTCGTTCCCGGAGTGACCGAACCACCTGCTCGGCTGCCGGAGTTGCTGTGTGAGACGGCTGGACCGGAGCTCCGGCTGGCCGCCGCTGCCGCGATGACGGTGGGTGACATCCCGCGCGCGGCGCTCCTGACCTCCGAGGTGGTCCGGGTCGCGGCCGCCTGCGGGGTGCGGCCCGGGGTGCACCGGCTCGAGGACGTGCTGCTGGAGTACCACCTGTCCCGTCCGAGCGAGGGCAGTGCCCGCATCATCGCCATGCTCGACCCCCTCGCCGACCGCCCCGAACTCGTCGGGACCCTGCGCACCCACCTGGAACACCGTCAGGACCGGCGGGCCACCGCCCGCCTGCTCAACCTGCACCCCAACTCCGTGGACAACCGGCTCGCCCGGATCCAGGACCTGACCGGGCTGGACCTCGCCGACCCCCGGGATGTGGCCCTGGCGCTCGCCGCCCTGCTGCTGCGTGACGCCGACACCGGTGTCACGGAGTGACGATGGCGAAGTCCGGGTCCGGCGACTCCAGCAGAGAGCCGAAGGCGATCAGGGCGTCGGCGTCGCCGTCGAGGACCACGGCCCCGCCGAAGATCTCGTCGGCGAAGGTCGTCGCCCCGCCGAGGATCGTGTTCAGGGTGGTGCGGGCCAGCCGCAGCACCACGGTGGGCCGCTCGCCCCGCGGGGGGTCGCCGCGCATCGGGGTGAGCGCCCCGTTGGACAGCAGCAGCGTCCACACCTCGCCGGTGTCGGTGAACTCCCAGCGCAGCAGCAGGCGTCCGGCCGCGGCCGCGCGCGGGCCGTCGATGCGTACGGCCATGGACCGGAAGATCTGCTCGGCCGTCAGGGCGGCCAGGACGTCCGGTGCCTGGGGCGTCGGCGTCCCGAGGATGCCGTCGCGCAACTCGGCAGCGCCCATCAGGTAGAAGTTGCGCCATGGCCCGGACTCGGAGCCGTGGCCGAGCCGCTCGAAGGTGTCGGCCTGCAAGGCGCGAGCCTCACGGTGGCCGGGCTCGGCGAACAGGACATGGGCGAGCACTTCCGCGACCCACCTCAGGTCCCCGGCCTCGTACGACGCACGCGCCTTGGCGACCACCGCGTCGGCTCCGCCCATGAACTCCACGTACCGGACCGCGGCTTCGGTGGGCGGATGCTGCCACAGGTGGGCCGGGTTGCCGTCGAACCAGCCCATGTAGCGCTGGTAGACGGCCTTGGCGTTGTGGCTGAGCGTGCCGTAGTAGCCGCGCGCGTGCCACGCACGTGCCAACGCGGGCGGGAAGCAGAGATTTTCGGCGATCTAGGCGCCGGTGTACCCGGCGTTGATCAGCCGGACCGACTGGTCGTGCAGATAGGCGTACGCGTCGCGCTGCTCCTCCAGGAAGCGGATCGCGCGCTCCTGGCCCCAGGTGGGCCCGTGGTGGGAGGCGAAGACGACGTGGGTCTCGTCGGCGAACAGCCGGACCGTCTCGGTCAGATACCGCGCCCAGGCGCTGGGGTCCCGCACCAGCGCCCCGCGCAGGGTGAGCACGTTGTGCAGCGTGTGGCAGGCGTTCTCCGCGACGCACAGCACCCCCAGATCGGGGAAGTGGAAGTTCATCTCCGCCGGAGTCTCCGTGCCCGGCGTGAGCTGGAAGACCATCCGTACGCCGTCGACGGTCTCCACCTGCCCGGTGCGGTTGATGTCGACCGTCGGCGCGATCAGGCCGACGCTGCCGGTCGACGTCGTCTGCCCGAGCCCGCAGCCGATCTGCCCGGCGGGCCCCTTCGGCAGCGCGGCGCCGTACATGTAACCCGACCTGCGGGCCATCGCCGTCCCGGTGAAGACGTTCTCGCTGGCGGCGTGCTCCAGGAAACCGCACGGGGCGATGACCGGCACCCGCCCGGCCGCGACGTCGGCCGGGTCGACGACGCCGCGGACCCCGCCGAAGTGGTCGACATGCGAGTGGGTGTGGATGACGCCCGTCACGGGCCGCTCGCCGCGGTGCTCCCGGTACAGGGCCAGAGCTGCGGCGGCCACCTCGGCGCTGATCAGCGGGTCGATGACGACGACACCGCGCTCGCCCTCCACAAAGGTCACGTTCGACCCGCGCACCTGGTAGACGCCCGGAACGACCTCGTACAGCCCCTGCCGCGCCACCAGCCCGCTCTGCCGCCAGAGCGAGGGATGCGCGGTCGGCGGACACTCCCCGTCCAGGAAGCCGTACGCCTCCGCGTCCCACACCACCCGGCCGTGCGCGGCCCGCACCACACCGGGCTCGAGCCGGGCGATGAACCCCCGGTCCGCATCGGCGAAGTCCTGATCGTCGCCCCAGGCCAGGCCACTGCCCCTGGTCTCGTCCGGGCTGCCAGTCATGGCCGTCTCGCTGTTGCTCATGGCCATCGATCCTCACAACCCCGGACCGACGGCGCCCGATGACGCATCACAGAAGCCCCGCTGACACGTCACAGCCGGCAGTCGGCGGGCGAGCGTGCGCGGGCACTTCTCCCGTGACCCGGCTTCGGTCCGTCCGCCCACCGGCCGCTACGCGTCCTCGATCACCACAATGTCCAGCACGCGCGGCCCGTGCACGCCCTCCACCCGGTCCAGTTCGATGTCGCTGGTGGCCGAGGGGCCGGAGACGAGCGTCAGCGGCCGGTACGGATCGAGCAGGTTCAGCGCTTCCGGTACGTCGGGGGCGATCTGGCTCACCCGGACGACGCAGATGTGCTGGTCCGGCAGCAGGGTCAGGGCCCGGCGGCCCTGGCCGGGGCCGTGGTCGAGGGTCACGGTGCCCGTGACGGCGATGGCGGTGGCGACGGTGGTGATCACGGCGTCCGCCGCGTCGAGCTGGTCCACCGTCAGCGGCGGGACGTCCTCCAGCCACGACCAGGGCCCCTCGGGGACGAGGTCCTCGGGGAGCCCCGGCGGCAGGACCACGGACCGTGCCCCCGTGCGTGCCAGCGCGCGTCCGACGGCCGCCGGGGCGTCGGACGGCGGCACACGGACCACCGTGGCGCGGTACTCGGCGGCGCGTTCGATGAACAGCCCGACCACGTCCGGCCCCGCGTGGTCCACGCGACGCCCGTGCGGGACCGGTACGTCATCGGGGCTCTCGGAGCCGGGCACGTCTCCCAGCGCCCTCCTCACCGAGCGGAGGACTGTCTCGCGGCCGCTCATCGTGCTTCCTTCCCCTTCGCCGTCGTACGGCCTTTGTCTCGTCGGTTCGTTCTCGTACGGCGCCACCAGGCACGCATCGATTCCCGGGCCGGTGCGGGCGCGTCCCGGGTGGCTGACCAGCCGGCCAGGGGGCCCGGGAGGTAGCCGATCCGGCCCTCGCGGGCCACCAGGCGGGCTCCGAAGGCTGCGAGTCTCTGGGCGGCTGCCAGGCGTTTCGGGGAGGACAGCACCGCCGCCGCAGCCTTCATGGCCAGCGCCTCGGTGGTGGGCAACAGCCGGTCCCGGCGCTTCGCCTCCACAGCCTCGGCGCGCAGATGAGCCAGCACCTCGGGGATGTCGATCTTCACGGGGCAGGCGTCGTAGCAGGCTCCGCACAGGGTCGAGGCGAAGGGCAGCGAGGCGGCGTTCTCGACGCCGACGAGCTGCGGGGTCAGGACGGCTCCGATCGGTCCGGGGTAGACGGATCCGTAGGCGTGGCCGCCGGTGCGCTCGTACACAGGGCAGACGTTCAGGCAGGCCGAGCAGCGGATGCAGTTGAGCGCCTGGCGGCCCACCTCGTCGGCGAGGGTGGCGGTGCGGCCGTTGTCGAGGAGCACCAGGTGGAAGTCCCGGGGGCCGTCGCCCTCGGTGACGCCGGTCCAGAGGGAGGTGTACGGGTTCATGCGCTCGCCCGTGGACGAGCGAGGGAGGAGCTGGAGGAAGACGTCCAGGTCGGCGAAGGCCGGCAGGACCTTCTCGATGCCCATGACGGTGATCAGTGTCTCCGGCAGCGTCAGGCACATCCGCCCGTTGCCCTCCGACTCCACGACCACCACCGTGCCGGTGTCGGCGGCGGCGAAGTTGGCACCGGAGACGGCCACCTTGGCCCGCAGGAACTTCTCGCGCAGGTGGAGCCGGGCCGCTTCGGCGAGGTCGCGCGGGTCGTCGGTGAGGGTCTCGGGGGCGGGCCTGCCCCACTCTCCCATCTCCCGCCGGAAGATCTCCCGGATCTCGGAGCGGCCCCGGTGGATGGCCGGTACGAGGATGTGGGAGGGACGGTCGCCGCCCAACTGCACGATGAGTTCGGCGAGATCGGTCTCGTACGCGCGGATGCCGGCGTCGGCGAGTGCCTCGTTGAGGCCGATCTCCTGCGTGGCCATCGACTTGACCTTGACGACCTCCTTCTCGCCGGTCGCCTCCACCAGGCCGGTGACGATGCGGTTGGCCTCGGCTGCGTCCGCCGCCCAGTGGACCGTTCCGCCCGCGGCGGTCACCGCCTTCTCCAGCCGCAGGAGATGGTGGTCGAGGTGGCGCAGAGTGCGGCGCTTGATCGTCGCGGCCGTCTCCCGCAGCTCCTCCCAGTCGTCCAGTTCGGCGGCGACCGCGAGGCGCTTGTCGCGGATGGTGCCGGTGGCCCGGCGCAGGTTCGCCCGCAGCCGGGTGTCGGCGAGCGCCTCGCGCGCGGCCTCGGGGAAGGCCGGTGTGCCCAGCCATACGACGTTGTCGGCACCGCTCACCGTGAGTCCCCTTCCGTGGAGGCCAGGATCTCGGCCAGGTGCAGTGTCCCGACGCCGGTGCGGAGCCGGGACAGGCCGCCGCCGATGTGCGTGAGACAGGAGTTGTCGCCGGCGGTCAGGAACTCGGCGCCGGTGTCGAGGACATGGCGCATCTTGTCGGCCAGCATGGCGTTGGAGACGTCGGCGTTCTTGAGCGCGAAGGTGCCGCCGAAGCCGCAGCACGAGTCGGCGGCGGGCAGTTCGACGAGGTCGATGCCCTTCACCGCGCGCAGCAGCCTGAGCGGGCGGTCGCCGACGCGCAGCATGCGCAGGGAGTGACAGGTGGGGTGGTAGGTGACGCGGTGCGGGAAGTACGCGCCGACGTCGGTGACGCCGAGCACGTCGACGAGGAGTTCCGACAGTTCGTACACCGTGGGCGCCACCTGCTCGACCGCCTCGGTGAGGGCGGTGTCCCCGTACTGGGCGGCGACCGTCCGGTGGTGGTCGCGCACCATGCCGGCGCACGACCCGGAGGGGGCGACGACGGCGTCGTAGCCCGCGAAGGCCTCGGTGAACCGGCGCACCATGGGCAGGGCCTCGGGGCGGTAGCCGGTGTTGAAGTGCATCTGGCCGCAGCAGGTCTGCCCTTGCGGGAACTCCACGGTGTGGCCGAGGCGTTCCAGTAGTGCGGTCACCGCCTGGCCGGTGCGGGGGAACATGGTGTCGTTGAAACAGGTGATGAAGAGAGCTATGCGCATGGGGCTTCCTGGGGTTGGCCCGGCTGTCCGGTGACGGTCAGGCCGTAGGTCCGTGCGGCGGTGCCGGTGAAGACTTCGTGGCGTTCCGCGGGGGTGAGCCAGGCCGTCAGCTTCCATGCTGTGTCGACCACTTGGTCGTAGGAGGCGGCGAGTCGGCAGACCGGCCAGTCGGATCCGAACATCACGCGGTCGGGACCGAAGGCGTCCAGGACCGTGTCGGTGTACGGCCTGAGGTCCTCGACGGTCCATCTGCCCCAGTCCGCCTCGGTGACCAGGCCGGACAGTTTGCAGACGGTGTTGGGGAGGGCGGCGAACCATCGGATCTCCTCGTCCCACGGGCCGAGGTCACCGGAGGCGATGGGCGGCTTGCCCGCGTGGTCCAGGACGCACGTGAGGTCCGGCAGGCGCGCGGCGGCCTCGGCCGCGGCCCTGAGCTGATGGGGCTTCACCACCAGGTCGTAGACGAGTCCCGCCTCGGCGACCGCGGTCAGGCCACGCAGCACCTCGGGGCGTACGAGCCAACGGGGGTCCGGCTCTCCCTGCACCTGATGGCGGATGCCGACGAGATACTCACCACCGAAGCCCGCGCGCAGCCACGCGAGAGCGTCGGCGACATCAGGGGCGGTGAGATCGGTCCAACCGACCACACCGGCGACCAGATCGCTGGACGCGGCGAGGGCCAGGAACTCCGGGGTCTCCTCCGGGACGGTGATCGTCTGCACCAGCACGGTGGCAAAGACGCCGGCGGCGCGGGCCTCCGGCGCCAGGTCGTCGAGGGTGAAGTCCTGTCGCAGCGAGGCGAGTTCGGGACCGGTGATCCAGTCCTGGTCGCGTACCGAGAGCTGCCACACATGATGGTGGGCGTCGATGATGCCCGGCCGGGGACGGTGCGTGGTCACGGCTGCCGCACCTCGCCACCGCGCCGGATCGTCCGCTCGCACCCGGGGGTGTGCGGGGCGATCCTCATGACGGCTCCTTCGACGGCGTCGATACGGGGACGGGGGTGCCCTCGGCGAGCAGCCCCTCGGCGCGCAGCTCGTCCCACAACGCGTCCGGGATCGGGCGGCGCAGCTGCTCGACGGTGTCCCGTACCTCCTCGGCGGAGCGGGCGCCGGTCAGGACGCTCACGACCGCGGGGTGGCCGAAGGGGAAGCGCAGGGCGGCGGCGCGCAGCGGAACGCCGTGTCGTTCGGTGACCTCCAGCAGGCGCAGCGCGCGGTCGAGCACGGGCTGGGGTGCCGGGGCGTAGTCGTACGTGGCGCCGGGCCGCGGCGCGGTGAGCAGCCCGGAGTTGAAGACACCGCCGATGACCACGCTCCGGCCGCGGGCGGCGGCCTCCGGCAGCAGTTCGGCGAGACCGTCCTGGTCCAGGAGGGTGTAGCGGCCGGCCAGCAGCACCACGTCGATGTCGGTCTCGCGCAGGAAGCGGGCGGGCAGGGCGGACTGGTTCATGCCGATGCCGACGGCCCCGACCACGCCTTCGCCGCGCAGGCGTTCCAGCGCCGGATACGCCTCCCGCAGGGCCTGCTCGGCGTGGTCGTCCGGATCGTGCAGCAGCGCCACGTCGATCCGGTCGAGGCCGAGGCGGTCAAGGCTCGCCTCCAGCGAGCGCGACACCCCGTCGGCGCTGAAGTCCCAGACGCGTCGGTGGGTCGCGGGGACGGCGAAGCCGTTCGCGAGGTCGTCGCCCCGGTCGCCCTCCGGGTCGGGTACCAGCAGCCGGCCCACCTTGGTGGAGACGGTGTAGGTGTCCCGGGGGCGGTCGCGCAGCGCCGCGCCGAGCCGCCGTTCCGACAGGCCGAGCCCGTAGTGGGGTGCGGTGTCGAAGGTGCGGATGCCGGCGTCCCAGGCCGCCGCCACGGTGGCGAGGGCGGCCTCGTCGGTGACCGGCTGGTAGAGGTTGCCCAGGCCGGCGCAGCCGAGCGCGAGTGGGGTGACTTCGACCGCGCTGCCGCCCAGGTGAGTGGGTCTCACGACCGGTCCGCCGGGCGCAGCCGCAGCCCCTGCATGCCGCCGTCCACCGCCAGTGCGGTACCGGTGACGGACGCCGCGGCGGGACCGGCGAGGTAGACGATGGCGGCCGCCACCTCGTCGGCGGTGACCAGACGGCCCATGGGCTGGCGGGCGTTGAGCGCGGCACGCTCCGCCTCCGGGTCGTCGGCGGCGTCCAGCAGCCGGCCCACCCACGGGGTGTCGGCGGTGCCGGGGTTCACGCAGTTGACGCGGATGCCCTCGCGGACGTGGTCGGCGGCCATGGCCAGGGTGAGAGAGAGCACGGCGCCCTTGCTGGCGGAGTACAGGGCGCGCTGCGGCAGCCCCGCGGTGGCCGCGATGGAGCACGTGTTGACGACGGCGGCGTGTGCGGACCTGCGGAGATGGGGGAGGGCGGCCCGGGTGGTGCGGACCATGCCGAGGACGTTGACGTCCAGGACGCGGTGCCACTGCTCGTCGGAGTTGTCCTCGACGGTACCCGCGGCGCCGATGCCGGCGTTGTTGACAAGGATGTCGATGCCACCCATCGCGGTGGCCGCGGCCTCGACGGCGGCGCGTACCGAGGTGTCGTCGCTGACGTCGGCCTTGAGACCGAGCAACGGCCTAGGCACACCGCCGGGTTCGAGGTCCAGGACGACGACAGCCGCCCCCTGTTCGGCCAGCGCGCGGGCCGTGGCGAGCCCGATCCCGGCGGCACCTCCGGTGACGACGGCTCTGAGACCTGACAGACCGGTCATGCCGCACCCTCCTGTCCGGCGCGGTCGGCCGCCCAGAACGCCCCGTCCGGGTAGCGGTACGCGGCGATGGACTCCTCGCGCATGGTGGCGGAGAAGCCGGGGGCAAGCGGCGCGGTGTAGTGGCCGTCCCGCATCACGACAGGCGTGGTGAAGTGCTGGTGGAGATGGTCGACGTACTCGATGACCCGGTTCTCGGTGGTGCCGGACAGGGCCAGGTAGTCGAACATCGAGAGGTGCTGGACGAGTTCGCACAGTCCGACCCCGCCGGCGTGCGGGCACACCGGCACCCCGAACTTGGCGGCGAGCAGCAGGATGGCGAGGTTCTCGTTGACCCCGCCCACCCGGGCGGCGTCGATCTGGAGGACGTCGAGGGCGCCGGCCTGCAGGAGCTGCTTGAAGACGATGCGGTTCTGGACGTGCTCGCCGGTGGCCACCTTGACCGGGGCGACGGCCTTGCGGATCGTGGCGTGGCCGAGGATGTCGTCGGGGCTGGTGGGCTCCTCGATCCAGTACGGGTCGAACTCGGCGAGGCTGTTGGTCCACTCGATCGCCTCGTCGACGTTCCAGCGCTGGTTGGCGTCGATGGCGATGCGGATGCCGTCGCCGACGGCGGCACGGGCGGTGCGCATCCGTCGGATGTCGTCGTCGAGGTCGGCGCCGACCTTGAGCTTGATCTGGGTGAACCCGTCGGCGACGGCCTGCTTGGCCAGCCGGGTGAGCTTGTCGTCGGAGTAGCCGAGCCAGCCGGGGGAGGTCGTGTAGCCGGGGTAGCCGCGCTCCAGCAGGACCGTCTCGCGTTCGGCGAGCCCGGTCCGCCCCTCGCGCAGCAGCTTCAGGGCCTCCTCCGGGGTGAGGGCGTCGGCGATGTAGCGGAAGTCGACCTGGGAGACCAGCCACTCGGGGTCGGCGTGGGCGAGCAGCTGCCACAGCGGCTTGCCCTCCCGCTTGGCGGCGAGGTCCCACACGGCGTTCACGACGGCGCCGATCGCCATGTGCATCACGCCCTTCTCGGGGCCGAGCCAGCGAAGCTGGCTGTCGCCGATCAGGTCGCGGCTGAGCGAGCCCGGGTCGGCACACAGCTCCGCCACGTCACGCCCCACCACGTGTGGCCGCAGTGCGTTGATCGCGGCGGCCTGGACGTCGTTGCCGCGGCCGATGGTGAAGGTGAAGCCGTGGCCTTCGAGCTCGTCGGCGGCGTCGGTGCGCAGCACGACGTAGGCGGCGGAGTAGTCGGGGTCCGGGTTCATCGCGTCCGAGCCGTCCAGTTCCCGTGAGGTGGGGAAGCGGACGTCGTAGGTCTCGACCGCGGTGATCCGGGCGGAGGTTGCAGTCACGGGGATGCCTTTCACGCTTGGCCGAAGGTCTGACGCTGCCCGCCGAGTCCGTCCACGGACAGCTCGACGGTGTCGCCGGAACGCAGATACGGGGTGCTGGGAAGACCGAGGGCCACGCCCGCGGGGGTACCGGTGTTGATCACGTCGCCCGGCTCCAGAACCATGTACTGGCTCAGGTACGACACGATGTGGGCGACCGGGAAGATCATGTCGCTGGTGTGGCCGTCCTGCCGCTTCACGCCGTTGACGCTCAGGTGCAGTCCGAGGTTCTGCGGGTCGCCGACCTCGTCGGCGGTCACCAGCCAGGGGCCCAGGGGATTGAAGGTCTCGCAGGACTTGCCCAGGTCCCACTGCGGCGAGTACTCCAGCTGGAACTCGCGCTCCGAGACATCGTGGCTGACCGCGTAGCCGGCGATCACCGCGCGGGCGGCTTCCGGTCCGTCGAGGTAGCGGGCGCGGCGGCCGATGACGACCGCCAGTTCGACCTCCCAGTCCGTCTTCACCGAACCGCGGGGAATCAGCACCTCGTCGTACGGGCCCACGACCGTGCCCGGGTCCTTCATGAACACCACCGGACGTGGCGGGATCGGCGCTCCGGTCTCGGCGGCATGGTCGCGGTAGTTGAGGCCGACGCAGACGATCTTGCCGGGACGGGCGACAGGCGCGCCGACCCGCAGACCCTCCGCGTCCAGTTCGGGCAGCTCGGCCGCCTCCACCGCCGCACGGGCCCGGTCGACGCCGTCTCCGGCAAGGAAGGTGCCGTCGATGTCGGAGGCCACGGAGGACAGATCCAGCAGTCGGCCGTCGTCGGTCCGGACGGCGGGCCGCTCCTCGCCGGGCGCGCCGACTCGTAGCAGTTTCACTGGGCAACTCCCTTGCCATGGGTGATTCGTGAGGGGGTGAGGGACCGCAGTCATCGGAGGAATGGCGGCAGGGTGACTGTAAACGTAGAAGGGTCCACTGACAAAGGAAACCTCGGATGTATTTCGTCAGGACTGGCGGCTGTAGCTCTCACGCTTGGGTGCTATAGGTGGTTTTGTAGGTGTATGGAGACAGAGTTCGATTTGCTCACCCGATGAATCCAGGGAGCACTCACGCGCTCGTCCTCCCTGCTGAGAGCAGGTCGGACAGGGCGGATCTCCTGGCTCCGCGGGGGTGAACACCCCTTTGAGCGCCTCCGGTCCGGCCCTCACGGAGGGGTCAGCGGTGGCGTCGTTGCCGAATTGTGAGCTGTTGTCGCTTGGTGCCACGAACCCCCCGATGTCCATGTAGACCCAGGTGAGAAGAGGTTTCGGGCGGCGATCCAAGGGGCGCGCGCGGACCCGTGGCGCCCCTCGGGCCGATGTCACAGAAATCTGCGGCAGTGGACTCTTGTCAACGTCGGCAATGCCGTCGTAACGTCCTCGACGTCCGATATACATCGGAGGAATGGCTTGCATGTGCCGGTGAACGCCGGTGCGCCGTGCGGTCGTTCGGCCTCCACGTCCGTCTGGCTGCCCCTCCCTCACGCCCCTGTCTGATGTGGTCCGCACACCCCTGTGCCGGATCCGCAATCTGTCGGGCCGGCGGCCTCGTCCTTCCCCCGCAGGCGAATACGCCCCCTTCACCCTCGCCCGGCGGCTCCCCGCCCTGCCTGAAGAGAGAACACGGTCATGAAGCTCGCTCGCCCCCGCTCCACCGCCGCAGGCGTCCTCGCCGTCCTGGCGGCGATGACGCTCGTCACCGCGTGCAACCGCGACAGTTCCGACTCGGCCGGCGTGAGCAGTGCCGCTCCGGCCATCGGCATCGACCTGCCGCGCTCGGACTCCGACTTCTGGAACTCCTACGCCGAGTACGTGAAGAAGGACATCAAGTCCGACGGCATCAATGCGCTGCCGCTGAGCAACTCGCAGAACGACGTCACCAAGCTGGTCGCGAACGTGCAGGTGTTCGAGAACACCGGGGCCAAGGCCGTCGTCATGGCGCCCCAGGACACCGGGGCCATCGCCTCCACCCTCGACACCCTCGCGTCGAAGAAGATCCCGGTCGTGAGCGTCGACACCCGGCCCGACAAGGGCGACGTCTACATGGTCGTCCGCGCCGACAACAAGGCGTACGGCACCAAGGCCTGCGAGTACCTCGGCAAGCAGCTGAACGGCGAGGGCAAGATCGCGGAGCTCCAGGGCGCCCTGGACTCGATCAACGGCCGCGACCGCTCCGAGGCCTTCGCGGCCTGCATGAAGGCGAAGTTCCCCAAGATCAAGGTGTTCGAGCTGCCGACCGACTGGAAGGGCGACGTGGCCTCCGCCAAGCTCCAGTCGCTGCTGGCCCAGCACCCGGACCTGAACGGCATCTACATGCAGGCCGGCGGTGTCTTCCTGCAGCCGACCCTGGCCCTGCTCGAGCAGAAGAAGCTGCTCAAGCCGGCGGGCCAGAAGGGCCACATCGCGATCATCTCCAACGACGGCATTCCGCAGGAGTTCGACGCCATCCGCAAGGGCCAGATCGACGCCACGATCTCCCAGCCCGCCGACCTCTACGCCAAGTACGCGCTGTACTACGCCCAGGCCGCGGCCGACGGCAAGACCTTCAAGCCGGGCAAGACCGACCACGACTCCACCATCGTCCAGATCCCGAACGGCCTGGAGGACCAGCTGCCCGCCCCGCTGGTGACCAAGGACAACGTGGACGACAAGGCCCTGTGGGGCAACAACGTCGGCTGATCACCGGCAGCTCACGCCCGCGGTGGGGAGGGACTGGCCCTTGCCTCCGTCCCCACCGCGCCCTTCCCCGCTCCCAGCATCCGACGTCAAAGGACGGAATCCACCATGGCGGATACCGCGACCGGTCCCGGGCATCCGGCCCCGGTGGCCGAGGCGACCGGCATCAGCAAACGGTTCGGCGCGACCGTCGCCCTGCGCGACGCACGTATCAGCATCGCCTCGGGTGAGTCGCACGCCCTGGTCGGCCGCAACGGCGCCGGCAAGTCGACGCTCGTGTCCATCCTCACCGGTCTCCAGCAGCCCGACACCGGGACCCTGCGCTTCTCGGGCGAACCCGCGCCCGCCTTCGGCGACATCGACGCCTGGCGTTCCCGCGTCGCCTGTGTCTACCAGCGCTCCACGATCATCGGTGACCTGACCGTCGCGGAGAACCTCTTTCTGAACCGGCAGAGCGCCGGCGCGGTGCAGCCCATCCGCTGGAAGCAACTGCGGCTGCGCGCGGAGGAGTTGCTCGGTGAGTACGGCGTGGCCGTCGACCCCGCAGCACGCGCGAAGGACCTCACCGTCGAACAGCGGCAGTTCGTGGAGATCGCCAGGGCGCTGTCCTTCGGCGCCCGCTTCATCATCCTCGACGAACCGACCGCCAAGCTGGATGCCCGCGGCATCGGCCGCCTCTTCGGCAAGCTGCGCGATCTGCAGGACCAGGGCGTCGCCTTCCTCTTCATCTCCCACCACCTGCAAGAGGTGTACGACCTCTGCAGCACGGTCACCGTCTACCGCGACGCGACCCACATCCTGACCGCGCCCGTGGCCGAGCTCGGTCACCAGGCGCTGGTGGAGGCCATGACCGGAGAGTCCGCCGCAGTCGTCGCGGTCGGTGAGAGCGGGTCCCCGGCAACACGGGCCGGCTCCGCGAAGGTGCTGGAGATCAGCGGCCTGACGCTTCCCGGTGCCTGTGCGGAGCTGTCCCTCTCGGTCCGCGCGGGCGAGGTGATCGGGCTCGCGGGTGCCGCGGCCAGCGGCAACGTCCAGGTGGGCGAGGCCGTCGCCGGTCTGCACCGGGCCCAGGACGGCAGCATCTCGGTCGGCGGCGCGAGCGTGCGCACCGGCAGTGTGCCGTCCGCCCTGGCCGCCGGAGTCGGTCTGGTCCCCGAGGACCGCCACCTCCAGGGACTGGTCAACAACCGCAGCGTGGCGGAGAACGCCACCCTGACCGTCACCGACCAGCTCGGCCCGTGGGGCACGGTCCTGCCCGCCCGGACCAGGGCCTTCGCCCAGCGCATGATCCAGGACCTGGACATCAAGACCCCGGGCGCCGCCACCCCGGTCTCCGCCCTCTCCGGCGGCAACCAGCAGAAGGTCGTCGTCGCCCGCGCCCTGGCCACCGACCCCCACGTCCTGGTGGCCATCCGCCCCACCAACGGCGTCGACGTCAAGTCCAAGGAGTTCCTGCTCGGCAGGATCCGGCAGGTAGCCGACGCCGGCAAGGCCGCACTGATCGTCTCCGACGAACTGGACGACCTCAAAGTGTGTGACCGGGTCGTCGTCATGTTCCACGGCCAGGTGGTCGCCGAGTTCGACCGTGGCTGGAAGGACGAACAGGTCGTCGCCGCCATGGAGGGCGTCGGCACCCCCCTCGCATCCGCCGTATCCGGCACCGACGAGCACGGAAGGTAGTCATGTCCGCCACCACAGATCTCACCGAGCCCGCAGCGAGTGCGGCGGAGCCGGCCGCAGCGGACACCGCCCGCCGCCGGGTCGACCTCGGCCGCTTCCGTGAACTGTCCCTGGTCCCGGCCATCCTCGTCCTGATGGTGATCGGGTTCATCGTCTCGCCGGCCTTCCTCACCGCCGACAACCTCATCGGCGTCGCCCAGCAGTCCACCGAGCTGAGCCTGCTCGTCCTCGCGACCACCTTCATCCTCATCTGCGGACGGATGGACCTGTCCCTGGAGTCGACCATCGGCGTGGCCCCGGTCATCGCCGTGTGGCTCGTACTGCCGTCCAGCGGCGGGCGGTTCACGGGTCTGGGGCTGTTTCCCGAGTGGACGGCGGTCCCGCTCTGCCTGCTGGTCGGCGCGGCGATCGGCGCTGTCAACGGCTTCCTCATCCTCAAACTGCGCCTCAACGGATTCATCGTCACCCTCGGCGCCCTGACCATGCTGCGCGGACTCCAGGTCGCCCTCTCCGAGGGCCAGTCCATCGTGGAGCTGCCGTCCTCGTTCACGTACCTGGGCAAGGCGTCGTGGCTGGGCGTCCCGGCCGCCATCTGGGTCTGCGCGGTGCTCTTCGCGATCGGCGGCAGCGCGCTGGCGTGGCTGCGGCACGGCCGCGCGCTGTACGCGATCGGCGGCAACGCCGAGGCGGCCCGCACCGCGGGCATCCGCGTCGACCGGATCGTCTGGGTGGTGCTGATCCTCGGCAGCCTGCTCGCCGCGTTCGCCGGCATCCTCTACACCGGTCACTACGGTTCCATCTCCGCCACCCAGGGCAGCGGCTGGATCTTCCAGGTCTTCGCCGCGACCGTCATCGGCGGGGTCAGCCTCAACGGGGGCAAGGGGTCCGTGTTCGGCGCCCTCACCGGTGTCCTCACCCTCCAGCTGGTCATCAACGTCATGACCCTGGCGGGCGTACCGCCCCTGTGGAACCAGTTCCTCAACGGTGCGATCATCATCGTCGCCCTGATCATCTCCCGCTTCGCCTCCGGAGAGAAGCAGGAGTAACGGCGACTCCTGGCGGATCCGCTCCTCGTCCGGACGAGAGCTGGGCGGAGCCGCCAGGTCCCTGCTCACCCCCCACAGAGAGGCACCTCGTGGCACTGACGGACGAGGCGATGGACAAGATCAAGGCGATGATCGTCGCCGGTGAACTCGCGCCCGGCTCCCGCCTGCCCAAGGAGGATGTCCTCGCGCAACAGCTGGGCCTCTCCCGCAACTCGCTGCGCGAAGCGGTGCGGGCCCTGACCGCCATGCGGATACTGGTCAGCCGACAGGGCGACGGCACCTACGTCTCGAGCCTGGAGCCCCACCTCCTCCTCGAAACGCTGTCCTTCGCGGCGGACGTCTCCCAGGGGCGTGCCGCCCTGCAGTTGCTCCAGGTCCGCAGGCTGCTCGAACCCCAGGCGACCGGACTGGCCGCAGCCATGCTGCAACCGCACGACCTCAAGGAACTCCGCGACCTCCTCGACCGCTGCCGCTCCGCCGCAACCGTCGAGGACTTCGTCGCCCACGACATCGCCTTCCACCTGCGCATCGTCGAAGCCGTCGGCAACCCGGTCCTCTCCATGCTCCTGGAGGTGCTCTCCACCCGCACCCAGCGGGTACGCATCGTCCGGGGCAGCCGCACCCGTGACGCGCTGGACAGCGCCCACCAGGATCACGAGGCGATCCTCCGCGCGCTCGAGGCACGCGACGCGCTGCTCGCGGTCTCCGCCGCGACGGTTCACATCACCGCCGTCGAGCAGTGGCTGGCGACAAGCTGCACCGACGACACCCTCCACCAGATCGACGGCTGACGGCTCTCCCCGGGACTCGTGGTCCGAGGGATTTCGCTTCCCCGCAAGACAACACGACGACCGACGGGGCGAGTCGGCGGAGCAGCCGATCGGGATCGGGGGAGAACCTGCGGACGAGGGCCCACCCGACGGATCCTCCCAGCACTCCCAGCACGGCGATCAACGCGTTCACCAGAGAGGACGGCAGGAAGGCGATGGACACACCCGAGGGACCTGGTCAGTTCTTGGGGCTGCTGGTGGCATGCATGTGTTGAGAGAGCCGGTCGCCGTCCCGGCTGCCGGCCGCGCGCCGCGTCGTGGCCACGAGGTAGTGGACGGCAACGGCGAGGACCAGCAGCGCGGTCCAGTCGTTCAGGCGCAGGCCGAGGATGTGGTGGGCCTCGTCCACCCGCAGGTACTCGATCCAGAAGCGACCTGCGGCGTACGCGGCGGCGTACAGCGCGAACGCCCGCCCCCGGTCGAGACGGAAACGGCGATCCGCCCACAGGACCAGCGTGACGACACCGAGACACCACAACGACTCGTACAGGAACGCCGGGTGATACGTGGTCAGGTTCGGGGTGTCCTCAGGCCGGTGCGCGGGGTCGATCTCCAGGGCCCAGGGGAGTGCGGTGGCCCGCCCGTAGAGTTCCTGGTTGAACCAGTTGCCCCAGCGGCCGATGGCCTGCCCCAGTGCGATGCCGGGAGCGACGGCGTCGGCGTACGCGGACAGCGGAACGCCGCTACGACGGCAGCCGATCAAGGCTCCGACGGCACCACCGGCGACGGCGCCCCAGATACCGATGCCGCCGTCCCAGATGAACAGGGCCCTGACCGGATCACCACCCCTGCCGAAGTACGGCTCGCTGGAGGTGATCACGTGGTAGAGGCGGGCGCCGACCACGCCGAAGGGGACCGCCCACAGAGCGACGTCCGTCACGACGGTCCTCTCTCCGCCGCGTGCGGCCCATCGACGGCCACCCAGCCACACGGCGGCGGCGATGCCGAGGATCAGCATCAGTGAGTAACCGCGCAGCGGCAGCGGCCCCAGGTGGACCTCACTGACGGACGGGCTGGGAATGAAGGCCAGGGTCACGGGTAGTTCCTCACGGGGGCGGTGGAACAGCCGGCCGTCGGCTGCGCGGCTGATCGTCGCCGCCCGGCCCCCTCCCGCACATCGACCGATCGACGCGTCCTTCGTCCACCGATCGGTGAACCCGCCCCACCGGTCGGCTGATTCTGCCGCTACGTGGCTGCACCTACTCTGTGGGCCATGGCACTGCAACAGGCGTGGGACCGGCAGCGGTGGAAGAGCATGGGGCAGCACGCCTTCTTCGTCACCGTGCTCGCCCTGTCCCTGCCGGGTGCGCTGGCCGGGGCGAACATGACGACCGGCGCCGCGCTGTCGCGGATCGCCCCGGCAGCGGGGCTGGCCCTCTGGTACGCGTACTGGATCGCGCTGCGCGGTGGCGCCGACCGCCCGCCGCTGCTTTACCTCGTCGGGGCCTTGTCGGGGTGGGCGGTCATGGCCGTGGTGGACCCCGCGTTCCTCCCGGTCGCCATGGCGGTGCTGAGCCCGTACTTGCTGCGGTGGGCCTGGTGGTCGGCCGGCGGGGTGCTGGTGCTGGGCGCCGCCTGGTCGTGGCAGAGCCTGACCACGGACGGCGCCGTCGACGTACGGGCACTCACGGGATGCGTACTCGGCACCGCCGTGGCGGTCACGATCACCTGCTACGTCGCGACCCTCGACCACGAGAGTCACAAGCGGCAACGGCTCCTCGACGAGCTCACCGCGACCCAGGCCGAACGCGCGGCAGCGGAACGCCAGGCGGGCACCCTGGCCGAACGCCAGCGCCTGGCCCGTGAGGTCCACGACACACTCACCCAGGGGTTCGCCTCCATCGCCATGCTGCTGGACGCCGCACGCGACGACCTGCCACCCGGCTCCCCCGCGGCCCGCCGCGTCGAGCAGGCCATGCGCACGGCCCGGGACAACCTCGCGGAGAGCCGCCGCCTCGTGCACGCCCTCCGCCCGGCGCCACTGGACCGCACGCACCTGGCCGAGGCGGTCCGTGAACTCACCACCCGCCTCGCGGAGGAGACCGGCACCGAGGTTTACACGGTGGTGACGGGCCGCCCGGCCGCCCTGCCTCCCAGTACCGAGGGCGAGTTGCTGCGGGTCGTGCAGGAGTCACTGACCAACGCCCGGCGGCACGCCCGCGCGATGAGCGTCTCGGTTACGCTGTCGTACCTCGGCGACGTCCTGGCCATCGACGTCCAGGACGACGGCACCGGGTTCGCACCCGCTGCCCGGCATACGGGCGTCGGCCTGATCACCATGCGGGAGCGCATTGCCGCTGTGCACGGCACGTTCGCGGTCGAAAGCTCCCCGGGCGAGGGTACGACCGTCACCGTCACGGTGCCCCTCCCGGTCGAGCCTTCCGCCTCCGACCCCTCAGCCGTGTCGGGCACCGAGCGGATGGCCCCGGCGTCATGAGGACGTCGGCCGGTCCCACGATCCGAGTCCTCCTCGCCGACGACCACCCCGTGGTCCGGGACGGGCTTGCCGCCATGCTCTCCACCCAGCCCGATCTCACGGTCGTCGGCGAAGCAGCCACCGGCGCCGAGGCACTGCGCCAGACCGCCTCACTCGCACCCGACGTCGTGCTGATGGACCTGCAGATGCCCGAAATGGACGGCACGACCGCGACCGCCGCCATCCGTGCCGCCCACCCCGAGGTGCGGGTGCTCGTCCTGACCACCTACGGCACGGACGCCGACATCACCGCCGCCGTCGACGCCGGCGCGGTCGGCTACCTGCTCAAGGACACCGGACGACACGCGCTCTGCGAGGCCGTTCGGACCGCGGCTCGGGGAGGCGCGGCACTGTCGCCCACAGTGGCTTCCAAGGTCCTCGCCCTTATGCGCGGCGACCGGGGCGCCGGCTTGTCCGGCAGGGAGCTCGAAGTCCTGTCCGCCGTGGCCCGGGGGCAGAGCAACAAACAGATCGCCCGCGCCCTGCGCCTGTCCGAGGCCACGGTCAAGACCCACCTTCTGCACATCTACGCCAAGCTCGACGTCCGCGACCGGACCGCCGCCGTCACCGCCGCCCTGGGCAGGGGAATCATCCGCATGGACTGAAGGCCTTGCCGAGGGCACGGGGGCCTGGGGGCAGTCCGGTGGGAGAGAGACCTCGAGCGCGTGTCACGGCTCGACGTCGGAGTCCTGGGCGGCGTGTGAGAGGCGGACCATGGCGCGGTAGAGAGCGGTGGGCGCCGGTGCTTCGGGCAGGGGAGGGATCGGTGCGTCGGGCGTCGCGAAGGAGCGGATCATGTGGCCGACGAGGCGGCGCCAGGTGTCGGGGGCGGCTTCGCCCGTGGCGGTGACGACTCCCGCGTTGGCGATGAGCAGGATGACGACGTCCTGGTGGGTGAAGTCCTCGCGCAGGTGCCCGGTGTCCTTGGCGCGGGTGATGAGCTCGAGCATCCGGTTGTACGCCTCGGCGCGGCGGGCCTCCAACGCCTTCGCGGCGGGGAAGGTCATGGCCAGGACGTCGGCGAAGCCGCGGTCGGCGGCCTGCATGGCGCAGACGGCGTGGAGGTAGCCGGTGAAGCCGCGCCACGGGTCGGGGTCGGCGAGTGCCTCGGTGACGGCGTCGACGTAGGCGTCCATGCGGTCGGCGAAGACCGCGTTCACCAGCTCGTCCCGGTTGGCGAAGCGCCGGCCGAGCGTGGCCTTGCCGACCCCTGCCTCGCGGGCGACCGAGGCCATGGAGACGCCGAGTCCCTCGGTGGCGAAGAGGTGGCGGGCGGCGGCCAGGATGCGGCAGCGGTTGCGTTCGGCGTCGGCGCGCAGCCCCCGGCCGGTCTGCGGGGACAGCGTCTGGTCGGCAGGTGGCGAGGTCATCCCCCCACTCTACCCAAGTGGAATGGGCGGGCCGTTTCTGCTGTACGGTGGGCTGCGATGAAAGTGGGCCGCCCGTCCCACTTGCTTTGGAAAGGGTGTTGTCATGCGTGCTCTCACGCTCGAATCCGTCCCGTCCACCCCGGCAGTGACCGAGGTGGACACCCCTCGTCCGCAGGCCGGGGAACTGCTGGTCAAGGTGGCCGCCGCCTCGCTGAACGGCATCGACATCGCCACCGCCGCCGGTTACACGCAGGCGTTCATGGAGCACCGGTACCCGCTGGTCCTCGGTCAGGATTTCGCGGGCACCGTCGAGGCGCTCGGTGAGGGCGTGGACGGCTTCGCGGTCGGTGACGCGGTCTTCGGTGTGGTGCTGAAGCCGTTCCTGGGCGCCGGCTCGCTGGCCCAGTACGTCACCGTGGCCGCCGGAGACGGAGTGGCCCGCATCCCCGAGGGCCTGGCGGTGGGGGACGCGGGCGCGCTGGCCGTGGCGGGGGCCACTGCCGTGGTGAGCCTGGACACGGTGGGCCTGGCCGAGGGTCAGACGGTGCTGATCTCCGGGGCCGGCGGTGGGGTGGGTTCGCTGGCGGTGCAGCTCGCCGCCGCCCGGGGTGCGAAGGTGATCGCGACCGCCCGCCCCGGCACGCAGACCGACTTCGTCACCGGCCTCACCGACGCGGACGTGCACGTGGTCGACTTCACCGGTGACCTTGAGGCGCAGGTCCGTGCGATCGCCCCGGAGGGTGTGGACGTGGTGCTGCACCTGGCGGGTGACGGCGCGGCGCTGGCGGGTCTGCTGCGGCCGGGCGGACAGCTCGCATCCGCCACCGGTCTCGGCCAGGACGACGTCAAGGGGCACGACGTCACCGTCCACACGATCATGGCCGCCCCCGGTCCGACGACCCTGACTTCGCTGGCCGAGCAGGTCGTCTCGGGTGCGCTGCGGGTGCCGGTCACGGCCACCTTCCCGCTGGAGCGGGCCACGGAGGCGTTCGCCGCCTTCAGCTCCGGCACCCCGGGCAAGATCACCGTCTCCTGCTCCTGACACACCTCCAGCGAAAGAGAGTTCGGCATGCCCACCATCGCCGTCATCGGCGCCGGCCCCGGCATGGGCCTGGCCATCGCCCGCACCTTCGGCAGCCGCGGCTTCGACGTCGCCCTGATCTCCCGCAGCAAGGAGAACCTCCAGGCGCTCGTCGACCAGCTCGGCCAGGAAGGCATCACCGCCGAGGCGTTCCCGGCCGACGTCCTCGACCGGCCCTCCCTGACCGACGCACCTGGACGCCGTGAAAGCCCGCTTCGGCGGCATCGACGTACTGGAGTACTCACCGGCCCCGCACACCCCGGTGCCCGGTCATGTCCTCGCCACCCCCACCGAGGTCACGGTGGACAATCTGCAGCCGCAGCTCGAGTACCTCCTCTACGGCGCCGTCGCGGCGGCTCGGGCGGTCCTGCCCGCGATGCGGGAGGCCGGTGCCGGGACCCTGCTGTTCACCTCCGGCGGCGGATCCGTCGACCCGGTGCCGATGCTCGGCAACGTCAACGCGGCCGGGGCGGCGCTGCGCAACTGGGTCGTCAACCTGCACAAGGAGCTGGCCGGCAGCGGGGTGTACGCCGCCCATGTGGCCATCAACGTCTGGATCGGCGACGGAGGCCCGGAAGGCTTCCCGACGGCCTCGGCCGAGGAGATCGCCCCCCTGTACTGGGACCTGCACGAAAGCCGCGACCGTTCCGAGGCCGTCTTCAACGCCTGACCCGTCGGCCCCTCCCGGGAGCGGTCCCTGGTGGTCACCCGCTCCCTCCCCACCCCCGTCCCCTGCTCTTGCGAGGAATCCGTACGTGAGCGTCTTCTTGTGGATCGTCCAGGCCCTGCTGGCCGCCATGTTCGCCATGGCCGGCGTCATGAAGTCCACCCAGCCCAAGGAGAAGCTGGCCGGCCAGCTGCCCTGGACGGCCGACTTCTCCCAGAACACCGTCCGCCTCATCGGCGTCGTGGAGTTCGCCGCGGCGCTGGGGCTGATCCTGCCGGCGGCCACCGACATAGCCCCCGTACTGACCCCGCTGGCTGCGACCGGCCTGGTCGTGGTGATGGTGCTCGCCGCGATCACCCACGTCCGCCGCAAGGAACCCGGCGCGATCGCCTTCAACGCCGTGCTGCTCGTCCTTGCCGCCCTGGTGGCGTGGGGGCGCTTCGGCCCCTACAGCTTCTGACCCCCCCTCGCGAGGAACCGTCTCTCATGCGTGTCACCGTCCTCGGGGCGAGCGGCGCCATCGGCCGCTTGGTCGTCCAGTAGCTCCTGGACGGCGACCACCAGGTCACCGCTCTGGCCCGCACTCCCACCAAGCTCGATGGACGTCGGCGGCATGCCCCAGCGCGACTTCCTGCGCGGCATCGAACTCCTCGGCACGAAGGTGCTTCCGCAGATCCACGCCGAGCTGACGACGAAGTCGTAGTGAGCAGCGCCATGCTGCGGTCGCTCCCCACCTGGTTCTGCAAGGACGCTCAGGCGGTCGTCGAGCTGGCGTCTCCCTCGGGCTCCGCTGTTGCGGTGGGGAGTTCGAGACCGGTCTGGTCGGCGACCCAGCTCAGCAGCATCTTGAGGGCCTCAGCCGTTGGTGAGCCGGGCTGCGGCAGGTAGGTGATCAGTGAGCGATCGGGGCGGGCGGGCACGGTCAGCATGTGGTAGTCGAACTCGAGCGTGCCGACCACCGGGTGCACGATCCGGGTGACGCCCAGCCGCTTCTCCCGTACGTCGCCGGTCGCCCACAGCCGCCGGAACGGCTCGCTGCGGATGGCCAGCTCACCGACCAGCGCGGCCAGCTTGGCGTCGTCGGGCCGGCGGCCGGTCAGCAGGCGCAACTGGGCGACCGTCTCCGCGGCCATCGACTCCCAGTTCGCGTACCGGGAGCGGGCCTCCGGGTGCAGGAAGAGCAGTCGTGCCGCGTTGCGGGGCTGCGGCATGCCGCTCACGTCGAACACGGCGTCGGCCGCGGCGTTGGCCGCGAGGATGTCGAGGTGGGCGCCGAGCAGCATTGCGGGCGCGTCCCCCATGGCTTCCAGCAGCCGGACCAGCGGCTCGTCGGGCACCGCTCCCGATGCCCGCTGCGTGGTTCTCGCCTCGGTACCGGCTCGTCGCGGGCGGGCCAGGTTGCGCAGGTGCTCGGTCTCCACGTCCGACAGGGAGAGCGCCTGTGCTACGGCGTCGAGCACCTGGTCGGAGACCTGCGGGGTACGTCCCTGCTCCAGGCGCTGGTAGTAGTCCGGGCTGACTCCGGCGAGCAGGGCGACCTCCTCGCGTCGCAGCCCCGGCACCCGTCGCCGCGTGAGACTGGGGGGCAGCCCCGCCTGCTCAGGAGTGATGCGCTCGCGTCGGGTGCGCAGGAACTCACCGATGGTCGTCTCCACGCCATCGACGGTACGCCGCAGCCGGCACCCGTGCCTGGCCCTGCTGGACCCAGGTAGGAACGGACCTTCCTCGCAGCTCACCGCTGGACGAACGTCGAACCCGCGCCCCCACACGGGGATGCGCGGAGAGGAAGACGGGACAGATGCGTGCAGCAGTAGTCCGAGAGTCCGGCGGTCCCGAGGCGATCGAGGTCGTCGAGGTGGCGACGCCCGAACCGGGGCCCGGAGAAGTACTGGTCAAGGTGGTCGCCGCCACGGTCAACTTCGCCGACGTCATGGTGCGGACGGGGCTCAACGTTCAGTACGGCGCCACCGCGGCGCGCCCGCAGTTCGGCCTCGGCACGGATGTGACCGGCACGGTCGCCGTGGTGGGCGCGGGTGTCACCCGGTTCGCCGTCGGCGACCCCGTGCTCGGCACGCAGGAGCGACTGGACCGGCCGTTCGGCACTCAGGCCGAGTACGTCGTACTCGAGGACTGGGAACTGGCCCCCGCGCCAGATGGAATCGACCTGGTGCACCTGGCCACGGTCGGCCTGAACGCGACCACCGCCGACCAGGCGCTGGACGCGCTGGCTGTGGAACCGGGGCAGTGGCTGCTGGTGTCGGGCGCCGCCGGCGGGGTGGGGCTCTTCACGGTGGAGCTCGCGCGGCTGCGGGGGCTGAACGTGATCGCCCAGGGCGGACCGGCCGACGAGAAGCTCGTATTGGAAGCCGGTGCGCAGCATTTCGTCTCACGCGAGGACGACCTGGTGCCCACGGTGCGCCGACTGGTACCGGGCGGTGTGCACGGCGCGGTCGACGCGGCCAACCTGGCCGCCGGGGCGGCGGACGCCGTACGGCACGGTGGTGCGTTCGTGTCGCTGCTCAACTCCGCGCCCATGGCGCGCCGCGAAGTGCGGATGATCAACATGGCCTGGCACACCGACGCCGGGCGCCTGGCCAAGCTGGCGGCCTACGCGGGCGCGGGTCTGATCAGTCTGCGGGTGGCGAAGACCTATCCGCTGGAGCGGATCGCCGACGCCCACCGGGCCCTCGCCGAGGGCGGGCTGCGGGGCCGGATCGTCCTGGTCCCCGACCACGGCTGACACCAGCCCTGTCACGGTGGCGGTTCGAGGGGCGCACGGTGGTCGTCACCGAGGCCGCCACCGTGTGGTTCGTACGGTTCGACGGGCGCTGTCCTCGGAGCTCCCCGCCGCGGACACGTGCTTGGCCGTCACGTTCTTGGCCGTACGCACGAATGCGTCCCGTGTCGCAGCCGGGATGCCCGGCCCCCAGGTCAGCACCAATTGCGTCAATGGAACATCCGTCACCGGAACCGCCACGACGGCGGTCCCGATCCGGTCGGTCGCGCTCGCCCCCACCATCACCAACAATGCGCCCATCGCGACCTGGTCGATGATCTCGTCGCGCGTGCCCTCCGGCCAGTCCGGCCGGAAAATCCCCTCCGACGCGAGATCGGCAGAGGAAATGGCCGATTTCGCTGCGCGGAAATGATCCACCGGCAGCAAGGCGACGGTCCGCTCCTGGGCGAGTTCGGTGAACTCCACTCCCTCCAGGCCCTCGTGACCGCATGTCAACGCGAAGTCCGCCGAACCGTTGCGCACGAAGTCGACCTGGTCCCGGGCGAACACGACGTCGACGTCGGCAGCACCGGGCCGGCGGCGGTAGGAGCGGAGCACTCCCGCCGGCAGCCCGGACCCCGTACCCCGCAGCGCGGCCACCGTCAGTCGGTTCGGGCGGCCGCTGCGTTGTGCGCGCGACACCGCCGTGTCCACCGCGGTCAGTACCTTCCGGCACTCGGCCAGGAACACCGCGCCGGCCGCCGTGAGACCGACACGACGGCTGGTGCGCTCAAACAGTTGAACGCTCATGCGGCGTTCCAGCCTGCCGATCGCCCTCGACAGCGGCGGCTGCGCGATCCCGAGCCGTTCCGCGCCGGCCTTGAACACGGAGGGCAGTTTCCGCAGGCGTGAGGCGCGCCCCCGCAACGCACCTCGCCGGATACGTAGTCAGTGAACTCCGCGGCCTGTCCGACTGGGTGGGCAGCAGGGCGTGTTGAGCGCAGCCGCCGGTCAACGGCAGGGCCCGTCTCCGCGGCGTCGGACCGGGGCGGTCCGCACGGCGCTAGATGTGCTGTTCGGGCAGCTAGAGCGTCACGACCGGCTCGCCGTCGAGGAAGATCGCGTGCGTGTTGTAGAACGCGTCCAGCCCCTCGGGGCCGAGTTCGCGGCCGTAGCCCGACTGCTTGACGCCGCCGAACGGCACCCCGAGATCGATGGTGATGCCGTTGTTGATCGAGACCGTACCGCTGTGGATCCTGCGGGCGACCTCGAGCGCGTGCTGTTCGTCGCTGCTGAAGACGGCGGCGTTGAGCCCGAACTCGGTGTGGTTGGCCAGCCTGATCGCCTCGTCCTCGTCCTCGTCGCGGTAGGTGAGCACCGCGGTCACGGGGCCGAAGATCTCCTCCTGGGCGATCCGGGAGTCGGGCGTCACGTCCGTGATGATGGTCGGCAGCACGTAGTAGCCCTTGCCGAAGCCCGGCGCGCGGTCACCGCCGACGGCGAACGTCGCGCCTTCCTGACGGGCCGTCTCGAAGAACCCGAGGACCTTCTCGTAGTGGGCCTTGTTGATCATTGGCCCGACCGTCACGTCCGGGTCGGTCGGATCCCCGACCGTGACACGCGCGAACGACGCGGCCAGGGCGCCGACGATCTCGTCCTTGCGGCTCTCCGGAACGATCAGCCGACTCGGGTTCGTGCAGACTGCGCCGTTGTTGTTGCAGACGTTGATCGTCAGCGTGTGGACGATCCGGTCGAGATCCGCGTCCGGCAGGATCACCGCCGGGGACTTGCCGCCGAGTTCGAGCGTGACCTGCTTCAACGTGGGCGCCGCGGCCGCGGCGATCGCGCGCCCCACGCCCGTCGAACCGGTGAACGTCACCTTGTCCACACCCGGGTGGCTGACGAGCTGCTGGCTCTGCTCGGGACCGGCGGTGAGCACGTTGATCACACCCGCCGGCAGGCCGACCTTGAGTGCGGCGTCCGCGACATAGCCGGCGCTCAGCGGTGAGAAGTCGGACGGCTTCATGATGATCGTGCAGCCGGCCAGGAGCGCCGGCGGAAGCTTGAACGCGGCGAGACCGAGCGGCGCGTTCCATGGCACGATCGCTGCTACGACACCGACGGGCCGCTTCTCGATGTGTGCGGTGGCGCCGGTCAGGCCGGTGCGGACCTCGTGGAGTTCGGTCGAGTCGGCGAGGCTCGCGTAGTAGCGCAGCAGGCCGGCGAAGGCCAGCGGGTTGCCGCGGGCGGCGCCGAGGACCAGCCCGGTCTCGGCCGTCACCACCTCGGTGATGGCGTCCGCGTGCCGCTCGATCTCGTCGGCGAGCGCGAGCATGTAGTCGGCTCGTTCCTTCACGGACAGCCGGGGCCAGGGCCCCTCGTCGAACGCGGTCCGCGCGGCCCGCACCGCGGCGTCCACGTCGGCACTCGACGCCAGCGCGACGCTGCCGAACTCCTCCTCCGTCGCCGGGTTGACCAGCGACTGCGAGCGACCGTCCGCGCTCGGACGCCATTCGTTGCCGATGAACAGATCCCGCTCGATCACGGGGGCTGACTGATCCTGAAGCGACATGGACAACTCCTCTTCCTCTCCGCGCGTCCCGAGTGGAAGGCGCGGATCCGACGTTCGTCCACCGGTGAGCTGCGAGGAAGGTCCGCTGTTACCTGGGTCCAGCAGGGCCAGGCAGGGGGGAAGGGCGGTGGCGCGATCGGGCTCCGGGGGAGTAGCGGGGGCCCAGGGCGGTCTCAGAGGCTGAAGACGAGTTCGGCCTGGTCGCGCTTGGTGGTGTGCAGGTCCCAGTAGACGGGGGAGATCTCCTCGGGCTGGGCCGTCGGGAAGCCGGGGACGGCCGGGGTGCCGATCGAGACGTCGATGCCGACGTGAGCGGCCTGGACGCCGGTGCCGTCCAGTTCCTTGTGGAGGTTGATCACCCAGTTGCGCAGGGCCGCGGCGGCGGCGTTCACGTTGCCGACCTGCGGCACGGGGTCGATGGAGCCCGCGCCGGTGGTGTAGAGCAGCGTGCCCGCGCCGGCTTCCCGCATCGCAGGCAGCACGGTCTTGGTGGCGGCGATGGCTCCGTAGAGCTGGAACTCGATCTCGTGCTGAACGTGGGCGGGCTCGGTCGCGGTGGGGGTGACCAGGGTCGTGGTCAGCGCGGCGACGGGGGAGTACTCCAGGACGTCGATGCCGCCGAACTGAGCGGCGGCGTCCTTGAGGGCCCGGGTGAGCGCGTCGCGGTCGAGGACGTCCGCGGGGAAGGCGGCGGCGGTGATGCCCTCACCGGTGAGCTTGGCGACGAGAGCGTCGAGGTTGCCGCGGTTACGGGAGATCAGGGCGACGTCGTAGCCCTGCGAGCCGAAGGTGCGGGCGATGGCCAGGCCCAGCTGGGGGCCGGCTCCGATGATGGCGAGGCTGGTCACAGTGATCCGTCCTAAGGGTGGGGAAAAGTGAAAGGCATTTGGATAGGCCTATCCGAATCGAGATCCGGAAAGACCTATCCGGTTCACTGTCACCGTACCACTAGAAACGGATAAGGCGTACCGCTTGATAAGCCTGCACCGGAGCCGCCGGCTAGAACGGGCCCAGCTGGGTTGCGCCGCCATCGACGACCAGCTCGAAGCCCGTGATGTAGCTGCTCTGCTCCGATGCGAGGAACAGGATCGCGTCAGCCTGTTCTTCCGGCTGTCCCCATCGGCCCACTGGGACCTTCGACGAGAGGTTCTCCACGAACGCGCGCTTGGTGGCCTCGTCGACCGCACCCGATCCCAGGAGTGTCCGCGGTGCCCGGCGCCAGCACGTTGACCCGGATCCTCCGCCCCTTGAGTTCGTTTGCCCAGCTCCGGGCGAACGAACGGACCGCGGCCTTGGACGCGCTGTAGACGCTGAAGCCCTCCGGTCCGGTGCTCCCGGACACCGAACCGACCAGCACGATCGAGGCGCCGTCGGTGAGCAGCGCCAGGGCCTTCTTGACGGTGTCCAGCGTGCCCTTGACGTTGGTGTTGAAGACACGTTCGAGGTCGTCGTCGGTGACGTCTTCGAGCTTGGCGAACGCGGAGGTCCCGGCATTCGCGACCAGCACGTCGATCCGGCGGCCGTCGCCCAGGCGATGCGTCGAATCCCGCGGATCTCGACCGGCTGTACGACACCGTGCCCCGAACTGCCGCCGGTGATGACCGCGACCTTGTTGCTGAGCCTCTTCATGACTCCGAGTCCAACACTGCTGACCAGCGAGAACAATGACGCCTTCGATATCGCAGCGGTACCCGGAGCGTATCGGTCACGCGAGGTTCCGAGGCGTTCGATGGTCACCGCTACGTCGTCAAACCGAACGCCGTCCGCACCCGCAACCGCCCGCTCACCGATGCCTTCTGGCAGATGCTCAGTTCCGGACCTAGGCCTGCCCCTCTCCCAGGACGACGGCGCTCGTGCGGTTCGTGTTGGCTTCCTGGAGGCAGCCACGCAGGCGCGTCACGTCGTGCGACGGCAAGGCGGGACGGATGACGCCGGTGTACACGCCGTCGTCCATCCGGTTCAGCGTGGCGTTGTCGTTGGTGGCCGCGGTGGAGCGGCGGCAGGTCTCCCCCAGATCCCGCGCGGCGAGCCGGACGGCCCCCTTGCTCCCGTCACCGTGCGTCTCGACGCGGAAGACCATGGTCGTGCTCACCGCGTCCGGCGGCTGCTCGGCCCGGGTCTGGGTCGTGTCCGCCAGGGCGGACCACAGCACGGGCACCAGGAGCAGGCCACCGACGGCCACCGCGAGCCGAGTGCCTTGCGGCCGCTACGGGCCGCGGGTACGGCCGGGCGGCTGTTCAAGGGAGCCGTGAGCGGCGGGGTGGTCAGCGGGCGCTCCCGGTGCCCGGTCGGCGCGCACCAGCACGAACCCCGGCAGCACGGGAAGCCCCGCCAGGGCGGCCCGGGCCAGGTTGGCGGCCTTCGCGCCGGTGGCGGCCGCGTCCTTCGCCCGTTCTGCGTCCAGCGGTACGACTGCCAGTTCCGCACCCCCGAATCCCATGGGTACTACTCCTTCGACGAGGTGATGAGGTGGATCGGCTCCTGAGCAGGGCGATGACGGGACACGCCGGATGCCACCACGGCGGACGGCGCCCGCGAGCCACCGCGGCGACGCCTCAACAACCACACGAGACCGAACACCGCCACGGCCACGGCGGCGAGCACGGCCCCGCCGATCACTCCGGCTTTGTGCAGGAAATCGAGGGCGGCGGCGCCGGCGAAGTAACCCAGGACCACGTTGCCGATCCCCCAGATCAGCGAGGCGACCGTGCTGAAGAGGAAGAAGCGGCGGTACGGCATGCCGGACGCCCCGGCGGCGAACGGCAGGAAGGTCCGCACGAACCCGATGAACCGGCCCCCGACGACCGCCGCCCCGCCATGACGCGTCAGGAAGCCATGAGCACGGCCGGTCCGGCTGTCGCCCAGCACCCGCCGGGTCCACCGCACGTTCGGGCGTCGCCCGTACCAACGGCCCAGGGCATAGCCGAGACTGTCGCCGGTCATCCCACCTGTCACGACGAGGCCGGCGAGGAGCACGGGGTCGAGATCTCCCCGGCCCGCGATCGCGGACGCGAGGAGGATGACGGTCTCGCCGGGCAGCAACACGCCGACGAAGGCACTGGTCTCACCAGCCGTCAGGGCGAACACGACGAGGTACGACCACCATCCGGCCGTCTCGACCAGAGCACCGACGTCCACGGCCGTCAGCCCGCTTCTCGCAGCGGGCCGGGTCCTGAGGTGCCCGTCGGCTCAGGCGCACGGGTGCGGGGCCGGAACGACAGCACCCGTCCCCGCGACTCCCCGACAGGCAAGGCATCCGCGCTCTCGGGCGTCTCCTTCTCCGTGCTCTCCGGGAGGCGCCCTGCGGCCCACCACGCCAGAAGCGGCACGACTACGGCCGACAGCGCCGCGAGCCACCGGCCGTCCCCGGTCGACGTCCCCGTCACGGCCGCGAACACCGCGACCAGCAGGACGGTTGCCCGCGGCCAGGTCTTCGAGCTGGTGGCGACCACCGCCGCCGCCATCAGCACGTACCACCCGGCGCGGACACCGGGCTGCGCCAGGTAGTCACCCAACAGGGAAGCCTCGCGCACCCCCCTCACCGCGGCGAAGACAACGAGCCCGACCGTGCCGGACAACAACAGCGCGACGGCAAGGCGCAGGTAGACCCGCTGGTCCCGCCGGGCCAGCCAGAGCAGGCTCAGCACCGCCAGGGGCAGCGGGGCGAAGGCAAACACCCAGGTCAGTACCTGTGCCGCATCGTGGACGAAGGCCGCTCCCCTCTCCGCCGCGACGGTCCCGTAAGGGCGGAGACGTTCGGCGCCGGACGACGTCCAGCCCGCCTCGACCAGGGACCCCTCTTCACGGACCGGCACGGCGAGGAGGCCGACGTACACGAGCAGGGTCACGGCCAGGCCTGTCGGCGCGCGCCGTAGGGTCCGCCGGACAGGGGCCTCCATCGGCCGGGTGCGGCTGAGAAGCGACGCCCGCCGGGCAGCAGGCGGGCGAAGGCCGCAGGCGGCCATGCAACTCACCGGTTCACTCCGGCACCGTGGGCCGAGTTACTCAGACGCTGCGCTGTGGCCGCTTCCCACAGCGGCATCACACGAGCGGTCTTCTGCTTCGTCCTGTTCCGCGACGGGGATGCGCCATTCCGCGGCGATACGGGCTGGATCACGGCAGCCTCCTGATCAGTCACGGGCGCGTCATCCGGAGGCGCACCGACTGGCCCTGCTTGGTGATCTAAATAAGTGGATCGACATGCCCACTTATTTCCCGCGCCACTTGTGTTGTGCGTCACAAGTGGGACCGCCCCGGTGGCGGCCTGGCTCCGAGGGTCAGTTGCCCTTGCCGGGTGCCGGTATGGAGGTGGCCTGGCCGGCCCGGAGCATGGCCTCGTAAAGGGGTTCGTGCCCGGGTGAGGCGGGCAGAGCGCCGCGTGCCGGGGTCTCGAGGGACTGGATGAGCAGGGCGACGACGCGTCGCCAGGCGTCCGGGGCGGCGTCGCCGGTGGCATTGACGACGCCGGCGTTGGCCATGTGGATCAGGACCAGGTCCGAGGAGTCGAAGTCCTCGCGCAGCCGTCCTGTGGCCTTCGCTCGATCGATGAGGCCCAGCATGCCCTCGTACGCCTCGTTGCGGAGTCGTTCCAGGGCTTTGGCGGTGGGGAAGGTCATGGTCAGTACGTCGGCGAAACCGTTGTCGGCGGCCTGCATGGCGCAGGCGGACTCGATGTATCCGACGAAGCCCTTCCAGGGGTCGGGGTCGTCCAGGGCCGCGGTGACCGCGTCGGCGTAGGCCCGCATGCGGTCGGAGAAGACGGCATCGACCAGTTCCTCCTTGGTGGGGAAGCGGCGGAACATTGTCGCGATGCCCACCCCGGCCTCGCGGGCCACGGAGGCCATGGAGGCGTTGAGTCCGTCCCGGGCGAACACCGTGCGCGCGGCGGCGATGATCCGCTCCCGGTTGCGCTCGGCATCACTGCGCAGGGGCTGCGCGGAGGGGACGTCGGAGTGCTGGGCGCCAGGGGTCATATCAGCCACTCTAGCAATCGGATTGCCCTATCCACTTCCGGTGCTATGCTGTCCGCGACGAAGTGGAAAGGCCTAACCGCATGCTAATCGGATAGCCCTTTCCGGCTTCCGTTCGAGGGTTCGCCCCATGCCGCTGCGAAAGGATCCACCGTGACCACCATGTCGTTCACCGAGGCGGTCCGTACGTGCCTCGCCACCAAGTACGCCACGTTCTCCGGCCGGGCCCGGCGTGCGGAGTACTGGTGGTTCTCGGTGCTGTACGTGATCGCCACCGCCGTGATCGCCGGGACCAGCCTCGCGATCGAGGTTCCGCTGCTGAATGTCCTCCTGCTGCCGTTCATCGTGCCCATGCTGACCGTCTCGGTACGTCGGCTGCACGACACCGGCAAGTCCGGCCGCCGGATGTTCGTCGCCCTGATCCCGGCCGTCGGCCCGATCCTCTATCTCGTGGGCATGGCACTCGACGGCGCCCCGGGCGCCAACCAGTACGGCCCTTCTCCCAAGGCCGTCACGCAGCCTGCCGCCTGAGCCGGTGCCGCACCTCGGCTCGGCCCCCGGCGCCTCACCAGAAAGACCTGCCATGACCAGCATCGCCATTGTCGGCGCCGGCCCCCAGCTGGGCCTGGCCATCGCCCGCACCTTCGGCTCCCAGGGCTACGACGTCGCCCTGATCGCCCGCAACCGCGGCAACCTCGACGCTCTCGTCGCCAAGCTCACCGGTGAGGGCATCACCGCCGCCGCCTTCCCCGCGGACGTCCTCGACCGCGACGCGCTCACGCGGGCCCTCAAGGACGCCGCCGCTCAGTTCGGCAGTATCGACGTCCTGGAGTACTCCCCGGTCGACCGACGCGACACCCTGAGAACCACCCCGTCCGAAACCGAGCCGACCCACGTTCAGCACGGGATCGAGCTCCAGCTCTACGGAGCCATCGCCGCCACCGAGGCCGTGCTGCCCGCGATGCGGGAGACCGGCGCGGGCACCCTGCTGTTCACCACCGGCGCCCGCTCCATCGACCCCCAACCGCCGACCGCCGACATCGACGCCGCCGCGGCGGCGCTGCGCAACTGGGCCGTCAACCTGCACAAGGAACTCGACGGCACCGGCATCCAGGCCGCCCACGTCGGCATCGGCGCGACGATCGGCACCCCGACCTTCTACGGGCAGCCGCGTGTCACCCCCGAGCAGATCGCCCCTCTCTACTGGGAGTTGCACACCACCCACCGCGACAAGGCCGAGCGGATCTTCCGGGCCTGACACCGCACAGGGGCTGACGGTGCCCAGGTATGGCACGTCAGCCGGACGAGGGTGTGGCGAGGAGTGGGTCGTCGACGGACCACGCGAGGGTCGAACGAGATCCAGAATCCAACACGACCGAACAAACACGACCGTTGGTTGCCGGGAAGCGTGAACGCTCCGTGGGCTCGCTGTCAAGACTTTCCGTCCGGAATCCCTGACGCAGACGGCCCGGCCGGAAGCCTTGATTGCCGGCGGTCGGGTCGGAGGGATGGGGCAGGCGCGACTGGCGGTCGAATCGTTCAGACGGCTCCAACCTCCTCTTGAACTGCGGTAACGCACGCCTTCCTGGCCTTCCGCGCGAGGTCTTCGATCCCTGTCCCGTGAGGCCGAGGAGCGCCGCGTCCGTCGCGCCGGAGGCAAGTGGCATGGCGAGCACTCTTGACGTGCGCCCGGCTGGTGCGTACACATTGACCGCGCGGTCAGACCGCGCGGTCAGGTAATTTGACCTCGTTCGATGGAGAACACACGGCCAGGGGAGACCTTCATGACGACAGGGCTGGAGCGCGGTGTGGGCTCCTCCGCGCCGCGGAGTGAGGACGTGGCCAGGCTGGCCGGCGTCTCTCGCAAGACGGTCTCCCGGGTCCTCAACCACGAGCCGTACGTCTCCGACGAGTCCCGCCGACGCGTCATGGCGGCCGCCGAAGAGCTGGGCTACCGGCTCAACCAAGCCGCCAGGGCACTGGCCTCCGGCCGTACCCGATCCATCGGTGTGGTCGCTCTGGCGACAGCGGGGTATGGAACCGCCTCCCTGCTCGTGGGCATCGAACAGGCCGTACGGGACGCCGGATACGCGCTGCGCGTCGTCAACACACCGGACGGCGACCCGCGAAGCATCGCCGGCGCGCTGGAGTCACTCCTGGAGCAGGGCGTGGACGGCATCGTCGTCTCCGTACCCGTCGTCGAGGGTGAAGTCCCGCTCGGCGTCGACGTGCCGGTCCTCTTCGTCGGCGCGCCACCCGCCTTCAGTGCCACCCGGACCCTGACCGTCGGCGTGGGTGCCCACCAGCTGGCCCGAGCCGCCACGGAACACCTGCTGGACCTGGGGCACGCGACCGTCCATCACCTGGCCGGTCCGCGCCGCTGGTACGCCACCAAGGACCGCATCGAGGGGTGGCGGGCGGCGCTGGCGGACCGTGGCGCGCATGAACCGCCCGTACTGAACGGTGACTGGTCGGCGGACTCCGGGTACGCCGCGGGCCTCGGGCTGGCCTCGGACCGTTCGGTGACCGCGGTGTTCGCCGCGGGCGACGAGATGGCCATCGGACTGATCCACGGTCTGCGGGAAAGCGGTCGGCGGGTGCCGGAGGACGTCAGTGTCGTCGGTTTCGACGGAAACCCCGTCTTCGCCTACGTCTCCCCGCCCCTGACCACCGTCCGCCAGCCCTTCGAGGCGGCGTCGAGCGAAGGGATCCGGCTTCTCCTCCACGCCATCGAGAAGCCGGACACCGAACCGCCGCCGGCGAACGACCCACCGGTCGAACTCGTCGTCCGCGGATCCACGGCACCCCCGCCCTCCCTCTGACCCGCCCCTCCCTCCGACCCGTCCCTCTCTGACCCAGCCCGCCTTCTCGTCCCACCACTCCGGCGCACACCGCACACCCATATGCGGCCGGAGCGCCGTCCCACCTTCACCGTTGCGCGTTCGTCGAGCCGCGGCCCCACCCGCGCTCGCGCGCCCTGCCCGGCTGTCCCCGGGCGCCGTACCCCACGCACCCCGCCGCGTCACTCCGAGCCGTTCCGAGCCGGCGGACACCGAAACACACCTTCCCCTGGGAGCCGCAATGTCCCCTGCGCAGACAGACGCCAGACCCGGCGCCGCTCCGCGTTCCCGCCCCGTCTCCTTCTTGTCCCTGGCCTTCGTCCTGCTCGTCTCGGTGATGACCATGGTCGTACCGGCCGGCCGGGCGGACGCCCTGGCCCGTCCCTCGCAGACGATGTACACCCCGCCGTCGGGCGCGCCCTCGCCCGGCTCGCTCTACCCACGGGCCATGCGGATGCAGCACAACGGCTCCGCCAACGGCACCCTCCTGGCGACCTTCGAGCAGTACACCACCGGCACACCGGTCCTGCCGGTCTACCGCAGCACGGACAACGGCAACTCCTGGTCGAAGATCTCGGAGGTCGCCGACACGCAGAACGGCTGGGGCATGCGCTGGGAGCCCGAGCTGTTCGAACTGCCCACGGCGGTGGGCGACTTCCCGGCCGGCACCATCCTGGCCGCCGGCGCCTCGGTCCCGTCCGACCGCTCCGCCATCAAGATCGATGTCTACGCCAGCACCGACCGCGGCCAGACCTGGACCTTCCTCAGCAACATCGCCACCGGCGGCCCGGCGTTCGACCAGAACGGCAACGGCAACACCCCTGTATGGGAGCCGTTCTTCCTCTACGCCAACGGCAAGCTGATCGTCTACTACTCCGATCAGCGCGACCCCGCCTACGGCCAGAAGGTCGTGCACCAGGTCACCACGGACCTCCGCACCTGGGGCCCGGTCGTGAACGACGTCGCGATGCCGACGTACAGCCAGCGCCCGGGCATGCCCACCGTCGCCAAGCTGCCCAACGGCAACTACGTCATGACGTACGAGTACGGCGGCTCGCCCTCCGGCAACTTCGCCGTCTACTACAAGATCTCCGCCGACCCGGAGGCCTTCAACTCCGTCACCGGCATTCCCCTGCGGTCGACGGACGGCACGGTGCCCACCAGCACCCCGTACATCACGTGGCTGCCCACCGGCGGTCCGAACGGCACACTGGTCGTCAGCGCCTACAGCACCACCGACCTGTTCCTCAACACCCAGAACGGCGCCGCGAACACCTGGACGCGTATCAGCTCCAACGTGGCCAACGGCTACAGCCGCGGCATGGTGCCCCTGTCCGACGGCCACAGCCTGCTCGTGCTCAGCGGCGGCAACGGAGGCAGCAACCTCTCGAACCCCGTCACCTACAGCACCATCGACCTGGGCGGCGGCATCTCGGACGGTGCCACCTACACCGTCTCCAACGCGGGCAGCAACCTCATGCTGGGCATCGCGGGCGGCTCCACCGCCAACGGCACCTACGCCACCCAGCAGAACGCCGACAACGCCACCGACCAGCAGTGGCGCTTCGTGCAGCAGAGCTCCGGCTACTTCAAGATCCTCAACGTCGCCAGCGGCAAGGTCCTCGGCGTGGAGAGCCAGTCCACCGCCGACGGAGCCAAGATCCTCCAGTGGGACGACAACGGCACCCTGGACCACGAGTGGGCCGTCGCCCCGAACCCGGCCGGCGGCTTCAGCCTCACCAACCGGGTCACCGGCAAGTACCTGGAGATCCCGAACGCCTCCACCGCCACCGGCACCGTCGCCGGTCAGTGGAGCGGCACGAGCTGCGCCTGCCAGCGCTGGAACGTCACCCAGACCGCTCCGCCGGCGCTGGGCACGGGGCAGTACGTCCTCGTCAACAAGAACAGCGGGAAGTACCTGGACATCCCGCAGGGCTCGACCGCCACGGGTACGGCCACCGAGCAGTGGCAGAACTCGGCCTGCTTCTGCCAGCTGTTCACCTTCCAGTCCGCCGGCGGCGGGGCCTGGACCATCAGGAACGTCAACAGCAACCTGAACCTGGACATCCGCAACGGCTCCACCACCGCCGGAGCCGCCGTCGTCCAGAACACTCCCTCGACCGCGAACTCACAGAAATGGACCCTCACCGACGCGGGCAACGGCTACTACGAACTCAAGAACGTGGGCAGCGGCCTCAACGCCGGCGTCGCCCAGTCCTCCACCGGCAACGGCGCGGCCGTCGTGCAGTGGAACGACGTGAACATCGACGACCAGTTCTGGAAGATCGTCCGCATCAACTGAACGGTTCGATGCAAGGGCCTCCTGGCAGCTCCGGATCGCGATGAACGGGGCGGCCGGGAGGCCCTTCACGGTGGCTGCAACTACTCGTGCTCAGGCATCGCGTCGAAGCCCCGCTGCTCCAGTCCCTGGGGCCCCGCCCCGTCCCGCGTCGTCCGCAACAACCAGTCGAGGCGGTCCGCCCCTCCACCCTGTCCTCCGTGGCCCGCGAGGCCCGGGTGGGCATCGCCGCCCTGCTGCGGTGGCTGCCTCAGATCGCCGCCCGGATGATCCCCACCGTGCGCGCCAGGTGTGGCTCCGCGCGGTCGGCGCGGTGGGCGACGGCCAGTTCCACGCGTGCGTCGGCCCCGGCCAGCGGCAGGTAGACGACGCCGTCGAGCGTGAGCGCGGTCACCGGCTCCGGTACGACCGCGAGGCCCAGGCCGCCGGCCACGAGTGTGACCAGCGTCGAGGTCTCGCCGACCTCGTGGCGGATGTGCGGCTCCACGCCCGCGTCGCGCAGGAGGCCCAGGACGACGTCGTACATCACGGAGCGGCGGTCGGCGGAGTGCACGATCAGGTCCTCACTCGCGAGGTCCGCGACGCGGAGCCTCTTCCTGTGTGCGAGGGGATGCTCGACCGGTACGGCGACGACCAGTCGGTCCCGGCGCAGGGTGTGCACGGTGAGGGAGAGGTCGGCCGCCGGCGGCCGGAGCAGTGCGACGTCGATCGCGCCGGTGCGCAGCGCCTCGACCTGGTCGGGTGCGAGCATCTCGCCGCGGAAGGAGAAGTCGACGCCGGGCAGTTCCACCGTGAGCCGTCGGGAGAGCGCGGGCAGCAGGCTGTACGTCGCCGAGCCCACGCACCCGATCGCGAGGTGCCCGACCGAACCGGCGGCCACGAGCCGTGCGTGATGAGCCGCTTCGTCGACATCGGCGAGGATCCCGCGCGCCCGCTCCAGGTAGGCCCGGCCGGCCTCGGTCAGATCCACGCGCCGTGTCGTGCGGTGCAGCAGCTCGACGCCGAGCTCCGCCTCCAGCTGCCGGATCTGCTGGGAGAGCGGGGGCTGGGCCATGTGGAGCCGCTCGGCCGCACGACCGAAGTGCCGCTCCTCGGCCACCGCCACGAAGTACCGGAGATGGCGGAGATCCATATGTCGTCCATATCAATCGGCTCGGATATGCGTACTTCAGAATATCGCCGCCCAAGGCTAGCGTCGTCGCCATGAGTGCCTTCCTCTACGCCGCGACCCGGACGCCGTTCGGCCGCTTCAACGGCGCCCTGGCCGGCGTCCGCCCCGACGACCTCGCCGCCGCCGCGATCACCTCGACGCTCGCCCGGGTGCCCCGCCTCGACCCCGCCGCCATCGACGACGTGGTGTGGGGCAACGCCAACGGCGCCGGCGAGGAGAACCGCAACGTCGGCCGCATGGCGGCCCTCCTCGCGGGCCTCCCGGTGAGCGTGCCCGGCACCACCGTCAACCGGCTGTGCGGATCGAGCCTCGACGCGGCGATGACGGCCAGCCGCACCATCGAGTCCGGGGACGCCGAGGTCGTGCTCACCGGCGGCGTCGAGTCGATGACGCGTGCGCCGTGGGTGCTGCCGAAGTCGGCGAAGCCCTTCCCGCCCGGCGACGTCACCGCCGTCTCCACCACCCTCGGCTGGCGGCTGGTCAACCCGAGGATGCCGAAGGAGTGGACGGTCAGCCTCGGCGAGTCCAACGAGCAGCTCCAGGAGCGCTTCGGGATCTCCCGCGAGCGCCAGGACGAGTTCGCCGCCCGCTCCCACCAACTCGCCCACGCGGCCTGGGAGTCGGGCTTCTACGACGGCCTCGTGACACCGGTCGAGGGCGTCGACCTGGCCCGCGACGAGGGCATCCGGCCCGGATCCACACCCGAGGTCCTGGCCGGGCTGAAGCCGGTCTTCCGTACGGCGGAGCAGGGCGGCACCATCACCGCCGGGAACGCCAGCCCGCTCAACGACGGTGCCTCCGCGGTGTTGTTGGGCAGCGAGAGGGCCGCTTCCGCGATCGGGGCCGACCCGATCGCCCGGATCGCCGGGCGCGGGGTGATGGCGCTGGAGCCGCAGTCCTTCGGTTACGCCCCGGTCGAGGCCGCGAACCGTGCGCTGGCCCGGGCCGGGATCGGCTGGGACCAGGTGGGTGCGGTCGAACTCAACGAAGCGTTCGCCGTGCAGTCGCTCGCCTGTGTCGACGCATGGAAGATCGACCCGGGCATCGTCAACCAGAAGGGCGGCGCCATCGCGATCGGCCACCCCCTGGGCGCCTCGGGTGGCCGCATCCTGGCCACGCTGGCCAAGGTGCTGCGCGAGACGGGGCAGCGCTACGGCGTCGCCGCGATCTGCATCGGGGTCGGGCAGGGCCTGGCCGTCGTACTGGAGAACTGCGACGTGACAGGGGCGAAGCGATGAGCCGGGCGGAGATCGTCGAGAGCGCGGATGCGGCCGTCGCCGGGATCGAGGACGGGTCGACCGTCCTGGTCGGCGGCTTCGGGCTGGCCGGGATGCCGTTCGACCTGATCGACGCGCTCATCCGGCAGGGCGCGAAGGACCTGACGATCGTGTCGAACAACGCCGGCAACGGCGACGTCGGACTGGCCGCGCTGCTCGCCGCGGGGCGGGTGCGCAAGGTGCTGTGCTCCTTCCCGCGCCAGGCCGACTCCTGGGTCTTCGACGGCCTCTACCGCGAGGGGAAGATCGAGCTGGAAGTGGTGCCGCAGGGCAACCTCGCCGAGCGGATGCGCGCGGCCGGGGCCGGTATCGGCGCCTTCTACTGCCCGACCGCGGTCGGTACACCGCTCGCGGAAGGCAAGGAGGTGCGGGAGATCGACGGCCGGAAGTACCTGCTGGAGTACCCCATCAAGGGCGACTACGCGCTGATCGGCGCGCATGTCGCGGACACCATGGGCAACCTCGTCTACCGCAAGACCGCCCGCAACTTCGGACCGGTCATGGCCACGGCCGCGACGACGACGATCGTGCAGGTCGACGAGGTCGTGGATGCCGGCAAGCTCGACCCGGAGGCCGTCGTCACCCCCTCCATCTACGTCGACCGGATCGTCCAGGTCGAGGCCCGTCACTACACCGTCCAGGGGGCACGATGACCACGACGCCGTACGCCGATCACCGTCTGTCGATGGACGAACTGGCCGCCGTCATCGCACGCGACATCCCGGCCGGTTCCTTCGTCAACCTCGGCATCGGGCAGCCCACGAAGATCGCCGACCATCTGCCGGACGGCTCCGGGGTGGTGCTGCACACCGAGAACGGCATGCTCAACATGGGTCCGAAGGCGGAGGGCGACGCGATCGACCCCGACCTGACCAACGCCGGCAAGGTCCCGGTGACCGAACTGCCGGGTGCGGCCTACTTCCACCACGCCGACTCCTTCGCCATGATGCGCGGCGGCCACCTCGACGTCTGCGTCCTCGGGGCCTACCAGGTCGCCTTCGACGGCGACCTCGCCAACTGGACCACCGGCCGGCCCGAGGACATCCCGGCCGTCGGCGGCGCCATGGACCTCGCCATCGGCGCGAAGGACGTCTACGTGATGATGACGCTCTTCACCCGCTCCGGCGAACCCAAGCTCGTGCCGCGGTGCACCTACCCGCTCACCGGCGTCGGCTGCGTCAGCCGCGTCTACACCGACCACGGCGTCTTCGACGTCGGCCCCGAGGGGGTACGGATCCGCGAGACGTACGGCGTCGGCGCCGAGGAACTGGCCGAGCGACTCGGCATCACGGTGCCGTAGCGCCGCGAGCATGAAAGCGTGGGGGCATGGCGGTGTTCGGGGCGGTCCAGGTCAACCTGTGGTGCGAGGACGTGGAGCGCTGCGCGGCGTTCTTCCGAAGCCTCGGGATGCCGGAGAAGTTCCGCTTCCCGGCCAGCGGTGAGCCCCATCAGGTCGAGGTGGAGGCGGCCGGTGTCCGGATCGGGTTGAGCTCGGCACGGGTGGGCAGCGAGCTGTTCGGCATCGCCACGACGCCAGGGGAAAACACCGAGGTCGTGTTGTGGTGCGACGACGTCGACGGCGCGCATCAGAGGGCGCTCGATGCGGGAGGCGAGTTGGTGAAGAGTCCGACCGACTCACCGGACGGACGGCTCCGTTTCTCCTGGCTGCGTGATCCTGAGGGGCACCGTGTGAAGCTCGTACAGGAACGCGGCTGAGGAACCCGACTCCACGGTCGAAGTCAGTCGGCAGTGAGTTCCGCGAGTTGTTCCGCGGCGGTGGTGTTGCCCCGCGCGGCCAGGCGTCGCAGCTCGTCCAAGTTGTCCTGCTCGGTGGCCAGTTGGATCAGCTCGTCGGTGGCGTCGGTGTTGCCGCCGTCGGAGAGCCGCCGGAGTTCTTCCAGATCGCCTTGCTCCGACGCGAGTTGGACGAGCTCGTCGGCCGCGTCGGAGCTGCCCGCTTCCGCGAGGCGGCGCAGTTCGTTCAGGTCGCCGAGTTCTGCGGCGAGTTGGACGAGTTCGTCGGTGGCGTCCGTGTCGCCGTTCTCGGCGCGCTTCCGCAGCTCGGACAGGTCGGTTTCAGACATCGTCGGCAACCTCTTCCTGGTGTCGGTGGTCACGGGTCGGTCGGCCCGGCACCCGATGCGGCTGTTCGCGGGAGTCGGCGCCGGCTCCGGGCAGCCTTCCCGAGGCACGCAGTTCGTCGCGGTGCGCCTGCCACTCGTCCACCAGCCTGGGCAGCCGCTCCGCCAGGAACTCGGCCAGCGCGATCATCTCTTCGAGCGGGGCCCGGCGTTCCGGGGGAGCGTCGGTGAGGAGAGCCAAACCCTCACGGAACAGCGCCGCGTGTTCCTCGTGGAGGGCCGCGTCGAAGTTCTGCGGTTGACGACTGTCCGGGTTCAGACTCACCCGGTCCATGCGCTCGCCGGCCGCGCGGGTTCGCCGGGCCAACCCGTAACTCTCCAGCAGCTTGACCGCACCGGTGATGGCGCTGCGGCTCGCCAGCAGGGCGTCGGCGAGTTCATCGATCGTCTGCTGCGGCGGATCGCAGACGAGGAGATGCCCGAGCAGGCGTCCGGCCATGGGCGGGAACCCGTACTGCCGGGCGTAGAAGCGGCCTACATGGTCGGCGAAGAGCAGTTGCGCGTCATTCTGCACATCCCGACAGTAGCAGATCTGACTGAGATGACACTTATTTGTGTCATCTCAGTCGGTGGAGCCGACCCTCCTGATCAACAGAGCCCGGACACCCTCATCACCGCTCGCGCGGTCTCGTCGTCGATGTGGTGGCGGAGCCGCTCCAGGACCTCCGTCCCCTGCCGCAGCGTGCCGCGCACCACGGAGCGTCGTACGCCGGTGTCGAGTTCGTGCCAGATCAGCGGGTTGGCCGTGAGGACGCGGGGGTCCAGTTCCACGCGGTGCCCATGGATGTCGCGCAGGACCAGATGAGCCGAGACGCCGTTGCGGCGCCATACGGTTGTCAGCGCGTCCGTGTGCACCACACGCCTGCCCCAGGGACCGCGAACCGCCAGTCGGCCGGCACCCGCCGTCACCCGAGGCGGCAGCAGAACGGCGAAGAGCGCGGCCGCCAGGCCCAGCCACAACACAGCCCGCAGCGGCGACAGACTGCCCGCGTCCCAGTCGACCAGCAGGGCCATCGCGCCGAACAGCGCGGCGCAACTCGCCGCGAGCCGGGCGCTGCCACGCCAGTGGCGGTCACCGACCCGCGCCCACTGGTCGCCGGAACGTCGCATGGCGCTGACGCTAGGCGGCCGTTCATAGCCTGGCACCTCCCATTGACGGGGTCCTGACGCCGTACGCACCGATCCTGACGGGGTCCTGACGCGGACGCCGGATCCAGAGGAGTTCCGACAGAAGCAGCGGGGGCGCGGTCGTCGTGCACGCCGTGCGGCGGAAGACGGACGCGGGATCTGTCGCCTGCGGTTCCGCCTGTCATGAGAGCTGTCGCGGCGCCGTGGCCAGGGCGGCGCGGGCGGGGCCGTCAGGGGCCCGTCAAAGGTGTGGGGGCCGCCGTAAGGGACTCGTCAACGGCCGGCCGGTTCCGGCCGGGGGCGGGGTTTCCTCTGTGTGTCCGTATCTCTTCCGAACCTCTTCTAGGAGTTCGCGATGGCCGATCTGGCCTTCGTCGTCACCACGGCCGCGGTCTTCGCGCTGGTGGCCCTCGTCGCCAAGGGGGTGACGAAGCTGTGACCGCCGAGAACATCGTCGGCCTCGTCGTGGCCGTCGCCCTGCTGGGCTATCTCGTCCTCGCCCTGATCTTCCCGGAGAGGTTCTGAGCCACCCCATGGGTCCCGTACTCGCAGGCTTTCTCCAACTGCTCGCTCTCATAGGCGCGTTGGCCCTCGCCTACATCCCCCTCGGCACCTACATGGCCAGGGTGTACTCCACGGACAAGCACTGGCGGGTCGAGCGGTGGATCTACCGCGGCATCGGCGCCGACCCCGACACCGAGATGCGCTGGCCCGCCTACCTGCGCGGAGTCCTCGCCTTCTCGGCGGCCGGTGTGCTGTTCCTCTACCTGCTCCAGCGGCTCCAGGGCGTCCTGCCCGGCTCGCTGGGCTTCAAGGCCATCGACCCGGACCAGGCCTTCAACACCGCCGTGTCCTTCGTGACCAACACCAACTGGCAGTCGTACTACGGCGAACAGGCCATGGGCCATGTCGTGCAGACCGCCGGACTCGCCGTGCAGAACTTCGTCTCGGCTGCCGTCGGCATCGCCGTGGCCGTGGCGCTGGTGCGCGGGTTCGCCCGGTCCCGCACCGGTGAACTGGGCAACTTCTGGTCGGACATGGTGCGCGGGGTGACCCGCATCCTGCTGCCGGGCGCCTTCCTCGCGGCCGTCGTGCTGGTCGCGTGCGGTGCCATCCAGAACTTCTCCGGGATCCACGAGGTCGGCCAGTTCATGGGCGGCTCGCAGCAGTGGAACGGCGGTGCGGTCGCCTCGCAGGAGGCCATCAAGGAGCTGGGCACCAACGGCGGTGGCTACTTCAACGCCAACTCGGCCCACCCCTTCGAGAATCCGACGCCCTTCACCAACCTCTTCGAGATCTTCCTGCTGCTGGTGATCCCGTTCGCGCTGACCCGCACCTTCGGGCTGATGGTCGGCAGCGTGAAGCAGGGGTACGCGATCCTCGCGACCATGGCGAGCATCTGGGTCGGGTTCACCGCCCTGATGATGTGGACCGAATTCGCCCACCACGGACCGGCGTTGCAGCTCGCGGGCGGGGCCATGGAGGGCAAGGAGGTGCGCTTCGGGGTCGGCTCCTCGTCGATCTTCGCGGTGTCGACCACGCTCACGTCGACCGGCGCGGTGGACTCCTTCCACTCCTCCTTCACCGGTCTCGGCGGCGGCATCACCATGCTCGGCATGATGCTGGGCGAGATCGCACCCGGCGGCACAGGCTCCGGCCTCTACGGCATGCTGATCATGGCGGTCATCGCGGTGTTCATCGCCGGGCTGATGGTCGGCCGTACGCCCGAGTACCTGGGCAAGAAGATCGGCACCCGCGAGATCAAGCTCGCCGCCTGCTACATCCTGATCACCCCGGCGCTGGTGCTCGTCCTCACCGCCGTCGCGATGGCCCTGCCGACCCCGGCCCACTCGATGACCAACAGCGGGGCGCACGGCTTCTCCGAGATCCTCTACGCCTACACGTCCGCCGCCAACAACAACGGCTCGGCCTTCGCGGGGCTGAACGCGGACACCCAGTGGTTCAACACCACGCTGGGGCTGGCCATGGTCCTGGGCCGCTTCCTGCCCATGGTGTTCGTGCTGGCGCTGGCCGGCTCGCTCGCCGAGCAGAAGCCGGTACCGGAGACCGCGGGCACCCTGCGCACCGAAAAGCCGCTGTTCACCGGGTTGTTGGTGGGCGCGATCCTCATCATCACCGGTCTGACCTACTTCCCGGCACTCGCGCTGGGCCCGCTGGCCGAGGGGCTGGCGTCATGACCACCCGTACCGAAAGCGACGAGATGTCCACAGCCACTCCCACCCGGGCGCCGCACAGCGACGTACCGACCGGGCACCAGTCCGCCGAGGGCCGTGTCGGCGCGGGCCTCTTCGACCCCAGGCAGCTGCTGAAGTCGCTGCCGGACGCCTTCCGCAAGCTCGACCCGCGGGTGATGGTCAAGTCGCCCGTGATGTTCGTGGTGTGGATCGGCTCGCTGCTGACCACGGTCTTCTCCTTCAAGGACCCCGGCGACTGGTTCGGCTGGACCATCAGCGCCTGGCTGTGGCTGACGGTCGTCTTCGCCAACCTCGCGGAGGCGGTCGCCGAGGGGCGCGGCAAGGCGCAGGCCGACACGCTGCGCAAGGCCAAGACCGACACGGTGGCACGGCTGGTGGACGGCACCGAGGTCCCCGGCACCGCGCTGAAGATCGGCGACCTGGTCGTCTGCGAGGCCGGTGACGTCATACCCGGTGACGGCGACGTCGTCGAGGGTGTCGCCTCCGTCGACGAGTCGGCGATCACCGGAGAGTCGGCGCCCGTCATCCGGGAGTCCGGCGGCGACCGGAGCGCGGTCACCGGAGGGACGAAGGTCCTCTCCGACCGGATCGTCATCAAGATCACGACGAGGCCGGGTGAGACCTTCATCGACCGGATGATCAACCTCGTCGAGGGCGCGGCCCGGCAGAAGACACCGAACGAGATCGCGCTGAACATCCTGCTCGCCTCGCTGACGATCGTCTTCCTGCTCGCGGTGGCGACCCTGCCGCCCTTCGCGGACTACGCGGGCACCCACCTGACGATGGTCGTGCTGGTCGCCCTCCTGGTGTGCCTGATTCCGACGACCATCGGGGCGCTGTTGTCGGCCATCGGGATCGCGGGCATGGACCGGCTGGTCCAGCGCAACGTCCTGGCCATGTCCGGCAGGGCGGTCGAAGCGGCCGGCGACGTGTCGACGCTGCTGCTCGACAAGACCGGCACCATCACGCTGGGCAACCGCCAGGCCGCCGAGTTCGTGCCGGTGGCCGGGACGACCGAGGCGGAGGTGGCCGACGCCGCCCAGCTCTCCTCGCTGGCCGACGAGACCCCCGAGGGCCGCTCCGTCGTCGTACTGGCGAAGGAGCGGTACGGTCTGCGCGAGCGTGAGCTCGTCGGCGCCGAGTGGATCGCCTTCACCGCCCAGACGCGGATGTCCGGCGTGGACGTCGAGGGGCGCAGGATCCGCAAGGGCGCGGCCGGTTCGGTCATCAGGTGGGTGGAAGAGCGGGACGGTGAAGTCGCGCCGGACGCACGGGAGTTGACCGACCGGATCTCTCAGGCCGGTGGCACGCCGTTGCTCGTCGCGGTCGAGGACACCGCAGGCGCCCGCGTCCTGGGAGTCATCCACCTGAAGGACGTCGTCAAGGAGGGCATGCGGGAGCGGTTCGAGGAGCTGCGCCGTATGGGCATCAAGACCGTCATGATCACGGGTGACAACCCGCTGACCGCAAAGGCGATCGCCGAGGAGGCCGGTGTCGACGACTTCCTCGCGGAGGCCACGCCCGAGGACAAGATGGCCCTCATCAAGCGGGAGCAGGCGGGCGGCAAGCTCGTCGCGATGACCGGCGACGGCACCAACGACGCGCCCGCGCTGGCCCAGGCGGACGTCGGCGTGGCGATGAACACCGGGACGTCGGCCGCCAAGGAGGCCGGCAACATGGTCGACCTCGACTCGAACCCGACCAAGCTCATCGAGATCGTCGAGATCGGGAAGCAACTGCTCATCACCCGGGGCGCGTTGACGACGTTCTCCATCGCCAACGACGTCGCGAAGTACTTCGCGATCATCCCGGCGCTGTTCGCCGCGGTCTACCCGGGCCTGGACAAGCTCAACATCATGGGCCTGTCCTCGCCGGACTCCGCGATCCTGTCCGCGGTCGTCTTCAACGCGCTCATCATCATCGCGCTCGTGCCGCTCTCGCTGAGGGGCGTGCGGTACCGGCCGGTCAGCGCCGACAGGATGCTGCGCCGGAACCTCACGATCTACGGCATCGGCGGCCTGATCGCCCCCTTCGTCGGCATCAAGCTCATCGACCTGCTCATCTCCCTCATCCCCGGGCTGTAACTCTTCGAAGGCGTGCTAGAAGCCATGAACAACTCCGTATCGAACACAGGCCGGTTGCTGTGGGCGGGGCTGCGGGCCCTGCTGGTGCTGACCCTGGTCACCGGGGTCATCTACCCGCTGGCCGTCACCGGCATCGCCCAGGCCCTCTTCCACGACAAGGCGAACGGCTCGGAGATCAAGGCGGACGGGAAGGTCGTCGGGTCCTCGCTCATCGGCCAACAGGGATACAGCCTCGACTACTTCCAGCCCCGGCCCGCCAACGGGCTCGGCCAGAACTCCGTCAACACCCAGTACAAACTGATCCTTTCCGGCGCCACCAACCGCTCCGCCGACAACCCCGAACTCGTCACCTGGGTCAAGGAGGCCAAGGCCAAGGTCGTCAAGGACAACTCCACCGCCGACTACACGGTGAGGCCCTCCCAGGTCCCCGCCGACGCGGTCACCTCCTCCGGCTCCGGGCTCGACCCGGACATCTCCCCGGCGTACGCGGACCTCCAGGTCCACCGGGTCGCCGAGAAGAACGGCCTGACCGTCGCCGAGGTGCAGAAGCTGGTCGACGAGCACACCACGGGCCGCACCCTCGGCTTCATCGGCGAGCCCCGGGTGAACGTCCTCGAACTCAACATCGCGCTCAAGGCACTCGCAGCCAAGAGCTGACCCGAGCGGGAGTCGGCGTCCGGTGACACCGCCGGTGCCGTCGGCTCCCGCCGCGTACGACAGGAAGGCGCACGCCGATGACACGGGTGCTGGTGGTGGAGGACGACCCGCAGCTCGTACGGGCCCTCATCATCAATCTCCAGGCACGCCGGTACGGGGTCGACGCGGCCCCCGACGGAGCCACCGCGCTGCGGCTCGCGGCCGCCCGGCAACCCGATGTCGTGATGCTCGACCTGGGCCTGCCCGACATGGACGGCGTCGAGGTCATCAAGGGGCTGCGCGGCTGGACCCGGGTGCCGATCCTGGTGCTGTCCGCCCGCCAGGGCTCCGACGAGAAGGTCGCCGCGCTGGACGCCGGCGCCGACGACTACGTCACGAAGCCGTTCAGCATGGACGAACTCCTCGCCCGGCTGCGGGCCGCCGTACGGCGCACCGAGGAGACGCCGCTCACCACCGGGACGACGCTCGTCGAGACGGCGGACTTCACCATCGACCTGCTGGCCAAGAGGGCCGTCCGGAACGGCCGCGACGTACGCCTCACCCCGACCGAATGGCACCTGCTGGAGATCCTGGTCACCAGCCCCGGACGGCTGATCACACAGACGTACCTGCTCCAGGAGGTGTGGGGCGTCTCCCAGAGCAACAAGACCAACTACCTGCGGGTGTACATGGCCCAACTACGGCGCAAGTTGGAGGCGGACCCCGCCCACCCCCGCTACCTCGTCACCGAACCCGGCATGGGCTACCGCTTCGAAGGATGACCACCAGCATCGTGTAGAGCCCGATGGCCTTACCGCGAGCGGACCGCGGGTTCTCGGGCGACAGGCGGGCGGCGATCTCGTCGAGGATGTTCCGCGCGCCGTCGGTGTAGGCCTGCTTGGTCTGGTCCTCGCAGCGGCCGATCTCGTCGAGTAGGGCGGCGGAGGGGCAGCCGGTGCCCAGTTGGTCCCGGTGTGCGGGTGAGAGGTACTCGCGGACCAGGTCCTCGATTCCCTGGCGGCCGGGACGCAGGGTGTCGTAGCTCGCGACCTGCGTGCTCAGCTGGTCGGCGACGACGTGGGCGACCAGGTCGTCCTTGGAGGCGAAGTGCGCATAGAAGGCCCCGTTGGTGAGGCCGGCGTCCGCCATCAGTGTGGAGATCCCCGAACCGTCGATGCCGTCCTGCTTGAATCGCCGGCCGGCCGTTTCGATGATCCGTCGCCGGGTCACCTGCTTGTGCTCCTTGGTGTAGCGCACCACGAGCTTCCTCCGTTCGTTCCGCGAGGTCATTGGCCATGCCAAGTCCAAGGGATGAGCGTACGTGCGTAGTGTCATGACCGGAGGCGCGCGCCGGGTCCCGGTCGGGCGGTGACGTCCCCGGGGGTGAGAGCGCCGTGGTGCGCGGAGCACTCGACGACGACGCGGAGCGGAGCCTCGCAGTCGGTGTGGCGCACGTCCAGTACGGGGCCCTCGGGGCCGAGGGCGTACGTCTCGCCCCACTGGGTCAGTGCCATCAGGACCGGCCACAGGTCCCAGCCCTTGCGGGTCAGCCGGTACTCGTTGCGGGAGCGGCTGCCCGCTTCCCGGTAGGGGACGGCCTTCAGGATGCCGGACGCGACCAGCTTGCGGAGGCGGTCGCTGAGGACGGCTTCCGAGAGGCCGATGTGGCGGTGGAAGTCGTCGAAGCGGCGGACCCCGTTGACGGCGTCACGCAGGATCAGCAGCGTCCATTTCTCTCCGACCACGTCGAGCGTGCGCTGGACGGGGCAGTTCTCCGTGCTCGCCTCAAGCCACTCCATTCCGCCATGGTAGAGGGCTGGCTTCGTCATTGACAGTCAGGTGAGGGCACGGCTAGCTTCATTTGCAAAAGTCAGAGGGAAGGCACTCGGTCGTGGGACGAACACGTACGTATCAATGGGACGACCCCGCGGTCCTGGCGGAAGCCGCCGGGCGCATGGCCGGCCTCGACTTTCTGCGCGAGTTGCAGGCGGGGCGGCTGTCGGCGCCGCCCATCAACTCCTCCATCGACTTCACGCTGGACGAGGTGGAGCCCGGCAGGGCGGTGTTCTCGCTGACGCCGGGGGAGGAGCACTACAACCCGATCGGCAGCGTGCACGGCGGCATCTTCGCCACCCTGCTCGATTCGGCCGCGGGCTGCGCCGTGCAGTCCACCCTGCCGCAGGGCATGGCGTACACCTCGCTGGACCTGACGGTGAAGTTCCTCCGGCGCATCACCGTGGACACGGGCACGGTCCGGGCGATCGGCACCCTCGTCAGCAAGGGGCGTCAAACCGCCCTCGCCCAGGCGCAGTTGGTCGACAGCACGGACCGGCTTCTCGCCCACGCCACCAGCAGCTGCATGCTCTTCCCGGTGCCGTCGCCGCAAGCGTGACAACCGACGAAGCGTGACAACCGACCAAGCGTGACCCCCGACGGCGACCGGTGGACCGGACGTTACCGATGTGACCTGCGCAGGGTGACCTCTGTACGGGAACGTCGGGCACCCGCGATCGCGCGAGCGGGCTCATGGCCCGCCACCTGGACGATGCCCGCCGGCGATGTCGGCGCGGGTGGTACGGCCCTTCACGATGTGTGACCGCTCCGGCGGAGCACCGGGCGCAGGGTCTCGATGACGCCGGGGTCGTCCACGGTGGAGGGGATGGGTTCGTCGTGGCCGTCGGCGATGCCGCGCATCGTCTTGCGCAGGATCTTTCCCGAGCGGGTCTTGGGGAGGGCGGCCACGACCGTGACGTCCTTGAGGGAGGCGACGGCGCCGATGCGCTCGCGGACGAGCTGGACGAGTTCCGCCTCGACCTCGGCCGCTTCGCGGCTCGTCCCGGCCTTCAGGACGACGAAGCCGCGCGGGATCTGGCCCTTGAGTTCGTCGGCCACGCCGATGACGGCACATTCGGCGACGTCGGGATGGGTGGCCAGGGCCTCCTCCATGCTGCCCGTGGACAGCCGGTGCCCGGCGACGTTGATGACGTCGTCGGTGCGGCCCATGACGAAGACGTAGCCGTCGTCGTCGATGTGGCCGCTGTCGCCGGTGAGGTAGTACCCGTCGTAGGCGGAGAGGTAGGAGGCGACGTAGCGGTCGTCGTCGTTCCAGAGGGTGGGCAGCGCGCCGGGCGGCAGGGGGAGCTTCACGACGATCGCGCCGTCGACGCCCGCGGGCACGGGCTCGCCCGAGGGGTCGAGGACACGGACGTCCCAGCCCGGGAGCGGGCGGGTGGGGGAGCCGGGTTTGACGGGAGCGGCCTCGATGCCGACCGGGTTGGCGACGATGGGCCAGCCGGTCTCGGTCTGCCACCAGTGGTCGATCACCGGGATGTCCAGGAGAGCACTCGCCCAGTGGTAGGTCTCGGGGTCGAGGCGTTCGCCGGCGAGGAAGAGGTGGCGCAGGCCGGTCAGGTCGTGGTCGGCGGTGAGCGTTCCCTTCGGGTCCTCCTTGCGGATGGCACGGAAGGCGGTGGGGGCGGTGAACATGGTCTTGACCCGGTGTTCGGCGGCCACGCGCCAGAACTGGCCTGCGTCCGGTGTGCCGACCGGCTTGCCCTCGTACAGGACGGTCGTGGCGCCGGCCAGCAGGGGCCCGTAGACGATGTACGAGTGCCCGACGACCCAGCCGACGTCGGAGCCGGTGAACATGGTCTCGCCGGGGCCCACGTCGTAGACCGCGCCCATCGACCAGTGCAGGGCGACCGCGTAGCCGCCGCAGTCGCGGACGACTCCCTTGGGTTTTCCGGTCGTTCCGGACGTGTAGAGGATGTAGAGGGGATCGGTGGCGGGGACGGGAACGCAGTCGGCCGGGGTCGCGGTGGCGACCAGTTCGGCCCAGTCGAGATCGTCGGGCCCCAACTCGGCCCGCTCCTGCGGGCGTTGCAGGATGACACTCTTCAGCGGCTTGTGTGCCGCGAGTTCGATCGCCCGGTCGAGCAGGGGTTTGTACGCGATCACGCGCTTGCCCTCGATGCCGCACGAGGCGGAGACCACGACCTTGGGGGCCGCGTCGTCGATGCGCAGGGCGAGTTCGCGTGCGGCGAACCCGCCGAAGACGACGGAGTGCACCGCGCCGATCCGTGCGCAGGCCAGCATCGCGACGGCGGCCTCGGGGACCATCGGCATGTAGATGACCACCCGGTCGCCATGTCCCACGCCGAGCCCCGCCAGTGCTCCGGCGAAGGCCGCCACCTCGTCCCTCAACTGCGCGTAGGTGTAGGTGCGTCGGGTGCCGGTCACCGGTGAGTCGTGGACGAGCGCGGGCTGTTCACCCCGGCCGGCCTCGACGTGCCGGTCGAGCGCGTTGAAGCAGACGTTGAGCCGTCCGTCGGGAAACCAGCGGTAGAAGGGCGCGCCCGAGGAGTCCAGGGCGCGGTGCGGAGCGACATCCCAGTCGATGCCTTCCGCCGCCTGCAGCCAGAAGCGCTCCGGGTCCTCGGTACTGGCGCGGAAGACATCCTCGTACGTTCCCATCGCGCACTCCTTCGTGGCCTCGGGACGGTGGTGGTGGGGTTGCCGGCGTAACGGTGTCGTACACAAGTACCGCACGGCCGGTCGGCCCGGTCGAGCGGGGATGCCGGTGACCCGTGGATCGGGCACCGGCATCGCGGTGGAGCGGCGGCCCGATGGGCGGGCCGCCCTCAGGTGCGGCTCCTGCTCACGCGCCGAGGTGCTCGCGGAGCCACTGGCCCATCTGCCCGATGGCCTGGTTCACCTCGGGTACGCGTCCGGCGCCCAGGATGAACGAGTGCTGCCCTTCGGGCATCGCGTGGGTCTCGGTGGTGACCTTGAAGTCCGCGAGGCGGCGGCCGAGCTGGGCGCCGTCGTCGGCGAGGGTCTCGTACTCGCCGTAGAAGACGAGCGTGGGCGGCAGGCCCGTCAGGTCGGCGTGCACGAGACTGATCCGCGGGTCGGTGAAGTCCACCGCGGGATCCTGCAGCCAGGCGCCACGGAAGAGCTCCAGGATGCCCCGGCTGAGCATCTTGTCGTTCGCCTCGTTGGCGTCCACCGCCGGGTTCCGCAGCGTGAGGTCGGTCCAGGGGGAGACGCTGACGATCGCGCCGGGCGTGGCCTCGCCCTTGGCGAGCAGGCGCAGCGGCAGCATCACCGCGAGGGTGCCGCCGATCGAGTGGCCCGTACTGCCGATGTTCCGCGGCTCGTAGCCCTGCGCGAGCAGCCAGCGGTAGGCGGTCTCGGCGTCGTCGAGCTGTGCCGGGTAGGGGTGCTCGGGCGCCAGGCGGAAGTCCACGACCAGCGAGCGGGCGCCGGCCGCCTTCGCGATGTGGCCCGCGGCCTTGCGGTCGGAGTGCATGGAGGCCGCGACGGAACCACCGAAGTGGAAGTGCAGCAGCGCGCGGTCGGGATCGGCCCCCTCGGGGACGGCCCACAGCGCGGGGACGCCGTCCGCGTCGACCTCGGCGTAGGTGACGCCTTCCGGCTCGGTCGACGCCTTGTGGTTCGAGTCGACGATGTCACGGACGACGGCCAGGTCGAGGCCAGGGGTCGACGACTTCGCGCTCACGCTCGCGAGGAACTCCGCGAACCGGTGTGCCTCGGGGCTTACTCCCATGGTGGTGCTCCTTGTCGGACGGGTCCGGTGCCGGGTCCCCCTGCGGCAGCCGGGTCGGGGTGACGGTCATGACGCTACTGGCTGGGTATAGAAAAGTAAACTCAGACGGGATGAGATCATCCGCATAAGTGCGAGGATCTTGAGGTACCCAGGTCCGAGGTGAGATGAGGAGCCATGCCTGCTACTGCTGCGGCCGAGATCGTCGCCGACGTGCACCGGGGCGTCGGCCGCATCCTGCTGAACCGGCCCAGGGCGCTCAACGCCCTGACCACGGACATGGTCCTGGCCATCGACCGTGCGCTCGCCTCGTGGGAGCACGCCCCGCTGTCCGCCGTGGTGCTCGCCAGTACCAGTCCGAAGGCGTTCTGCGCCGGTGGGGACATCCGTACGATCCGTGAGCACAGCCTCGCTGGGGATGCCGAGGCCAGTGAGCGGTTCTTCGCCTCCGAGTACCGGCTCAACGCCCGGATCGCCGAGTGTCCCGTGCCGGTCGTGTCGCTCATCGACGGCATCTGCATGGGCGGTGGCCTCGGGCTGTCCGTCCACGGCGGCTTCCGTGTCGTCACCGAACGCGCGGTGCTGGCGATGCCCGAGACCGGGATCGGGTTCTTCCCGGACATCGGGGCGAGCTACTTCCTGCCGAGGCTGCCCGGCGCGATCGGCATGTACCTGGGACTGACCGGGCAGCGGATCGACGCGGCCGACGCCCTGTACACGGGGCTGGCCACGCATTTCGTTCCCGCGGACATGCTGGACACGGTGGGGGATGCTTTGGCGGACAGCCCCGGTGAGCCGGTGGACGTCGTCCTGAACCGCCTCGCCGGGCGTTCTCCGGTGGCGGAGAGCGGGTTGGCGCAGGTGCGCGGGGACGTGGACCGGGCCTTCGGTGCGTCGACCCTCGGCGAGATCGAGAAACGCCTGCGCCACCTCGAAACCCCCTGGGCCAAGGCCGCGTTGGACGCACTGGAGTCCGCCTCGCCGCAGAGCCTGGAGATCACCCACGACCTGCTCGCCCGGGGCAGGCAGCGCACCCTGCGTGAGTGTCTCGACGCCGAACTCGCCCTCACCCGCACGACCATCCGCACGCCGGACTTCCTGGAGGGGGTCCGGGCGGCCCTGGTCGACAAGGACCGTACGCCCGTCTGGCAACGCGGGTCGCTCGGTGGAGAGACGCTTCCGTCTTGAGCGGGTCCGTCGAGGGCGGGCGGGAACGCCGTCGCGCAGACCGCTTTGACGGGGCTGGGGCCGTTCCCGGGGTGGCAGACACAGTTCGCGTCGGTATCAGCCGCGAGGCCGGCTGCGCCTCGGGTATGAGGCGTGCGAACGACCCCGCACTCCTGAGACTTGACCGGTCCGGAACGAAAGGCTGCCGCCGACCGCGTCTCAGTCGTTGCCGGACGTCATCGAGACCACGACCTTGCCGGCCTTGGTGCGGCCCTGCTCGACGTGTGCCATCGCCTCGAGCGTCTGGTCGAAGGGGAAGGTGGTGTCGATGACCGGGCGGAGCTTCCCGCTGTCGTAGAGGGCGGCGAGCTTGCGCAGCTGGGAACCGTTGGCCCGCATGAAGAAGAACTCGTAGCGCACGCCCAGCGTCTTGGCCCGCTTGCGGATCTTGCGGCTGAGGGCGTTCATGACCAGGCCCATGACGCCGGGGGCGCCGACCTGCTTGGCGAAACCGGCGTCGGGCGGGCCGACGACGCTGATGGCCAGGCCGCCGGGCTTCAGCACGGTCAGCGACTTCTCCAGGTTCGCCCCGCCCACCGAGTCCAGCACCAGGTCGTAGCCGGACAGCACCTTCGAGAAGTCTTCCTTGGTGTAGTCGACGAAGACATCGGCGCCGAGGCTCCTGACCAACTCCTCGGACCTGGTGTTCGCGGTCGTCGCCACCGTGGCACCGAGGTGCTTGGCGAGCTGGACGACCGTCGACCCGAGGCCGCCGGCACCGGCGTGGACGAGCACCTTCTGCCCCGGCTTCACGTGTGCGCGCTCGACGAGGATCTGCCAGGCGGTCAGGGCCACCAGCGGCACCGCGGCCGCCTCCTCCAGGGAGAGCGAGGCCGGCTTGGGGGCCACGTCGTCCGCGTCGATCGCGATGAACTCCGCGAAGCTCCCCACACGCAGGTCGCGGGGACGGGCGTAGACCTCGTCGCCGACCTCGAAGCCGCGGACGGCGGAGCCGACACGGGTCACGACGCCCGCCACGTCGTGGCCGAGCACGAACGGGCGCTTGTACTTCAGGAGCTGCTTGAACTCGCCGTTGCGAACCATCTTGTCCAGCGGGTTGATGCTGGCGGCGCTCACCTTGACCAGGACGTCGCGGGCCCCGACGGTGGGCTCGGGTACCTCCGCGGCGCGGACGCCGTCCTTGCCGTACTTATCGACGACGAACGCCTTCATGCCGGCGGCCTTTCTGTTTGGGTCTCGGGGGTTGAGGTGCTTCTTCCGGCAGGTCCACGCGCGCGCTCGCTGCTCGGATGCGGCCGGGTCGGTGCGCCGGCTACGACGCTACTTGCTGAGTATGGAAAAGTAAACTCAGGAGAGGTTAGAATCACCCCATGGATGCACAGACCGAGGCCCTTCAGGACGCGGGCGTGAACCCCCGACTCGACCGGGACGCGTCGAACTGCTCGATCGGCCGGACCCTCGAGGTCGTGGGCGAGAAGTGGACGATCCTGATCCTGCGCGAGGTCTTCTACGGCTCGTCCCGCTTCAGCGAGTTCGAGCGCGTCCTCGGCTGTCCTCGCAACCTCCTCGCGGCGCGGCTCAAGATGCTCGTGGAGGAAGGGATCCTGGCCACCGAGACCTACAAGGAGCCGGGTTCGCGGAGCCGGCCGAAGTACGTGATCACGCCCAAGGGTGTGGATCTGGTCCCGGCCGTGATGGGGCTCCTGCAGTGGGGCGACCGCTACCGCGCCGATCCGGAGGGTCCGGCCATGCTGTCCCGGCACCGTGGATGCGGCGCGCCCGTCGACGCCCAGATCCGCTGCGACCACGGCCACGCCGTACGGCCGGAGGACATCGAGAGCATCCCCGGCCCCGCGTTTCGTCTCAGGCCGGCCGAGTAACTGAGGCGGTGGCGCCAGGAGTTACCGGGGGCTCAGTCTGCCGCGGTGGGCTCACTCCGTCTGGACCGGGCCTGGTGGAGGCGGACCTTGGTGCGGTTGCCGCACCGGGACATGGAGCACCAGCGGCGGTTGCGGGCGGGGGAGCGGTCCGCGAAGCGCAGGGCGCAGTGGTCCGCTCCGCAGACCCGGACGCGCCGGATCTCGGCGGACAGGAGCAGGTCCACGGCGTCCTGGGCGAGCAGCGCCAGCGCGGCCGGGGCGTCGGTGGCGACGCTCGCCGTTCCGGCGGGCTCCAGGCGTCCGTCCGTCACGGTCTCAGGCGCGGTGCCGCCGAGGCCGGAGTACACGAGGTCGAGGGGGCGTCGGCAGCGCGCGAGGCCGACGGGGCGTCGGCCGCGGGCGAGGTACGCCTCGACGTAGGTTGAGCCCTCGGTGACCGCCGTCGATGATGACTGGGCGGGCATAGATCGCCGCGCCGGGGCGCTGAGGATGTCGCTGAACAGATGTCACTGATCAGATGTTGCTGATCAGGTGGTTCGATCGGGAGTGAGTCGTCCCTCGCGAGGGCAGGCCGCCCCAGCGGAAAGGAAGCCGTCCATGGACGAGCAGGGTGAGCACTTCGACGTCGTCGTACTCGGCGCGGGCCCCGGCGGGTACGTCGCCGCCATCCGGGCCGCCCAACTGGGCAAGCGCGTCGCGGTCGTCGAGGAGAAGTACTGGGGAGGTGTCTGTCTGAACGTGGGCTGTATCCCCACCAAGGCCCTGCTGCGCAACGCCGAACTCGCACACATCTTCACGCGCGAGGCGAAGACCTTCGGCATCAAGGTGGAGGGCGAGGTCTCCTTCGACTACGGCGAGGCCTTCCGCCGCAGCCGCAAGGTCGCGGACGGCCGGGTCAAGGGCGTCCACTACCTGATGAAGAAGAACAAGATCACGGAGATCAGCGGTCGCGGCACCTTCCTCGACCCGCACACGCTCCAGGTGGCCGACTACGACGGCAACACCCGCACCGTCGGCTTCGATCACTGCATCATCGCCACCGGCGCCACCCCCAGGCTGCTGCCCGGCACCCGCCGCACCTCGCGCGTGGTGACGTACGAGGAGCAGATCCTCGCCGAGGACCTGCCGCAGTCGATCGTGATCGCGGGTGCCGGGGCCATCGGTGTCGAGTTCGCCTATGTGCTGCACAACTACGGCGTCAAGGTCACCGTCGTCGAGTTCCTGGACCGGGTCGCGCCCCTCGAGGACCCCGAGGTGTCCGCCGAACTGGCCAAGCAGTACCGGAAGTTGGGCATCGACGTCCTCACCTCGACCCGCGTGGAGTCGATCGACGAGTCCGGCCCGCAGGTCCGCGTCACGGTCACCGGCAAGGACGGTGCCCAGCGGGTCCTGGAGGCCGACAAGGTCCTCCAGGCGATCGGTTTCGCGCCGAACGTGACCGGCTACGGCCTGGAGAACACCGGCGTCAGGATCACCGAGCGCGGTGCGATCGACGTCGACGGCCGTTGCCGCACCTCGGTTCCGCACATCTACGCCATCGGTGACGTCACCGCGAAGCTGATGCTGGCCCACGCGGCCGAGGCGATGGGCGTGGTCGCGGCGGAGACGCTCGCGGACGCGGAGACCATGGAGCTCGACTACGCGATGATCCCCCGCGCCACCTTCTGCCAGCCGCAGATCGCGAGCTTCGGCTACACCGAGGCGCAGGCGAGGGAGAAGGGGTACGACGTCCAGGTCGCGAAGTTCCCGTTCACCGCGAACGCCAAGGCCCACGGCCTGGGTGACGCGAGCGGCTTCGTGAAGCTGATCAGCGACGGCAAGTACGGCGAACTCCTCGGCGGCCACCTCATCGGCCCCGACGTCACCGAACTCCTCCCCGAACTGACCCTGGCCCAGCAGTGGGACCTCACGGTCCACGAGGTCGCCCGCAACGTCCACGCCCACCCGACCCTCGGCGAAGCGGTCAAGGAAGCGGTCCACGGCCTCGCCGGTCACATGATCAACATGTAGAGGGATGCGCCCCGCACGGCGGCAACGGGGCCTGCCGGGGGCCGGCTGGAGAGTCCGGCTCGGCATCTCTGGAGGACGGGTTGTCCGCCGGTGACGGCGATGCGGGCTCCGGAAATCCCTCCTCGGCGTACCGCGATCCGTCACGGCCCAGGCCGGACTGCGCGGTCCCCTTGCCTCCGCGAAGTTCACCGTCGTACGCCTCACCAACGACCAGATCCTGGAGAGCGCGACCGGCAGTGGCGCACGAGGTCCACCCGATGCGCGCGACGGCAGGTTGGGGCACCGCGACAGTTGGGCGGCGGATATGTCCAATCCACAACAACCCGAGCAGCGGCGCAGCGACAAGGGCAGTGCGACCCCGCAGCGCAGTGCGGAGCTGAAGGCGCGAGAGGCGCGGGCCGGGGGCGGTCACGCCCAGGGCACGGACAAGGGTGACAAGGGCGGCGGCGAGGGCGGGGGCGTGCCTCCGGAGCAGCGGCCCGAGCATCCGTGACCGCGACCGAACAGCCGTAGCAGCATCCGCCACCTCGTAGGTCGGGGGCAATTCCGTCCCTTGCCCGAGCCCACGCTGCCATAGGTCGCGTGGGCTTTCAGGAAACTCTCAATCGCCCTGCCGCCCGACGCAGTGCGGGTCAGACCAGCACCTGGGCGGCGTACAACGCCTCGACGGCTGTGGCCAGGATGCCGAGCAGGAGGCGCAAGGACGGTTCGGGCAGGCGGGGTTGGAGGTGTGCACCGAGGTAGCCGCCGAGGAGTCCGCCGATGCCGCAGGCCAGGCCGAGCGCCCAGTCGGGGGCGACGTCTCCGGTGCTCACGAGCGACAGCAGGGCATAGGCGGCGGCGCCGACGAGCGAGGTGGCGAAGGTGGCGGCGAGCGCGGCCGGGGCGACGCGTGCGACGGGCAGGCCACGTCCGACGAGGATCGGGCCGAGAAGGGAGCCGCCGCCGATCCCGTAGATGCCGCCCACCACGCCGACGGCCAGGGCGAGGGCGGTGATGTGGCGTGGCGGCGACGCGTCCCCGGATGACGGGCGATGGGCTGGGCGAATCCGGGCACGCCCGCACAGCCAGAGGCCCAAGGGCAGCAGCAGGCAGGCGATCAGGAGCCGGAAGACGCCGGGGCCGGGAAGAGCGTAGACGCGGATGACGGCGCCGAGCACGACACCCGGGAGGGTGCCGAGCACGAGGCGCCGGGTGAGGTCGCCGCGCAGGGCGCCGTCGAGGCGGTAGCGCCACAGGGCACCGGGCCCGGCGACGACGTTGAACAGCAGGTTCGTCGGAGTGATCGTCGGGTTGGGCACCCCGAAGACGCTGAGTTGGACCGGGAGCAGGAACACGGCGCCGGACACACCGACCGGGGCCGTCACCGTCGCGATCAGCAAGCCGGCGACCAGCCCTCCCGCCAGCGTCCAGTCCACCGTCGCCCCTCTGTGTCGATTGCCCGGTCAGTATCAGATCACTGGGAGGAGGCGGGGGTGATGGTCTGCAACGAGATGTTCATGAGCGGTACGGAGACGTTGCCGGGCCGGCTCGGACCCCCGGCGCTTCGAGCCTGGTTTCCCGAGAGGGGTCAAGGGGACTTGGGCACGGTGAGCGGAGCGGCGCCCCTTCGATGAGGCAAGATCGGATGTGCCGACGGTGCACTGCGCGGGGAGGTGAAGGGGATGTCCGGGCCGGAACCAGGCGCCGAGGACGCGGAGCGGGAGACACATGTCCTGCGGACCCGCATCGCAGGCGAGCTGATCGACGCGGTTCGGGGGCTGGCCCCTTCCTCGGTGCCCGAGGCTCTGGGCCGGGCGTGTGCCTCCCTGCTCCCGGACGTCTCCGGGCTGTCCCTGTCCGTCCTCGGACGGGAGGCGGGCATAGGGGTAGTGCTGTTCGCCAGTGACGAGGTGGCCGCTCAGCTCGCGGAGATCCAGTACACGCTCGGGGAGGGCCCCTGCACGGAGGCCGTCCGCCTGCTCGCTCCGGTGTTCGCGTCCGATCTGACCCGCCCCCCGGATGCCCGCCGCTGGCCGCTGTTCTCCGTCCAGGCGGCCAAAGCGGGCGCTGAGGCCGTGTTCTCGCTGCCGTTGACGGCTGCCGCGGGCGCTCTGGGAACCCTCGACCTGTACCGGCGGACCGCGGGATCCCTCGACAACGGCCAGGTGCGCACCGCGCTGCTGGTCGGAGACGCGCTCAGCCTGGCCGTCACCGCTCTCGACCACACTTCTGCTGACACCGGCGGGGTCGTAACGTGGCTGCAAGGAGCAGAGTCGGACCGGGTGGAAATCCATCAGGCCACCGGCATGATCATGGTGCAGCTGGGCGTGAGTGCGGAAGAAGCCCTGCTGAGGCTGCGGGCCCGGGCCTTCGCGCAGGGCAGCACATCACTCGATGTCGCGCGGGCCATCATCGACGGCAGCACGGACATCCGCCATGAGTGAACACCTCAGCACGCACGACGAAAGCGCCGGGGAGGCGGGCATGAACCGCGAGCGGGAGCTGGCGACCGCGTTCGTCGGCCTGGCCGACACGTATGCACCGGACTTCGACCCGTTGCGCCTGTTCGACCGGCTGGTGCACACCTGCCGCAGACTGCTGGACGTGGACGCGGCGGCGGTGATGATCGCCGACGCCGGGGGCACCCTGAAGACGATGGCCGCCACCGAGGACGGGGCCGCGTTCATCGAGCTGATGCAGATGCAGACGGGACACGGCCCCTGCATGGACTGCTATCGCACCGGTGAGGGCCGTAGCGTCCCCGACATCACCGCCGAGACGGAGCGCTGGCCCCGACTCGTCGCAGCCATGGACGAAGCCGGCTACAGGTCTCTGCACACCGTGCCGGTACGGCTGCACGACCGCTCACTGGGCGCGCTCACCCTGCTCAATGCCCGTACCGGAGACCTGCCGGGCGGTGAGCCCCATCTCGCGCAGGCGCTGGCGGACTCCGCGGCCCTGGCTCTGATGCACTGGTCGGCCGGTCCCCGGGGCGACGACGTCGTCACGCGCGTCCAGAGCGCTCTCGCCGCGAAGACGGTCCTCGAGATCGCCAAGGGCATGATCGCCGCCCATGAGGGACTGCCTCTGAAGGAAGCCGGACGCCTGTTGGACGACTATGCCGACCGCCACCGGGTCAGTCTCGCGGCCACCGCCCAGGCCCTGGTCGACCGCGACATGGACATCACCGCCGTCCGCGAAGGAGCCCTGGGAGTGTGACGAGCCGCTATCGGACGAGCCGACGGTCCGGCGGCACAGGACAGCTCCCCCAGCTCGTTGTCCGAACGGAGGGAGCCTCGCGCTGATGTGCTCCCGGGAACCGACCTGCGCGTACTCACCACACTACTCCGGCTGAAACGCGTGGGGGGCGCTGTGGCGCGGGAGGTTCTCTACGAGTTGCCGGTGCCCTGGCATTCGGCGGCGCCGGTCTCTGAGGGCCGAGGTCGCTGCCGCAAGATGAAGAAACAATGCAGGCTGCCGTCTGCAACGGACCGAGGGACATCGAGATCCTCGACCTGGCCACCCAGGAATGCGGGCCCGGTGACGTGCCGCTGCGCAATCTCTACGCCAGCGTCTGCGGCTCGGACATCTCCGTGTACTTCCACGGCCCGCGGGCCCACCGGATCACTCCGGGCAGCGAGTTCGACCACGAGATGATCTCCGAGGTGGTGGCCAAGGGAGCCGACGTCAAGGGCCTGGAGGTCGGCGACCGCGTCACCCCTACCCCATCCTCGCGGCCGGCGACTCCTCCCGTGCCGGTACCCTCGGCGGCTTCTCCCAGTACATTCTCGTGCCCGACTGCGAGGTGGGACAGCAGGTCCACCCGCCGCCCGACGCCATCCCCAGCAAGACCGCGGCCCTCGTCGAGCCTTTCACGGTCGCCGCGCACGCGGTCCGCCGCGCCGCTCCCCGGAAGGGCGAGACCGCCGTCGTCTTCGGGGCCGGCACGATCGGCACCGGCGCCGCCATCGCCCTCGAGCACCTGGGCTGCTCGACCGTCATGGTCGTCGACCTCTCCGACTTCCGCCTGGCCAAGGCCGCCGAACTCGGCTTCGCCACCTGCAACTCCGGCACCGAGGACCTCAGGGAAAAGGCGGTCCAGGTCTTCGGCGAGGCACGGGCCCTCAGGGGCACCACCGCCGACGTCGACATCTACGTCGAGGCCGCCGGCCTCGACGCGCTCGTCGGCACCTACCCCTCGTCGGCTCCGGCGGCTACACCCCCGAGGACGTACGGAACGTCTTCGACATCACGGAGAGCGGCGAGTCCGACATTCCCTCGATCATCACCCACGAATTCCCCCACGGTGATATCGAGAAGGACATCGTCATGGCCGACGACGTGAACCATGCACTCAACATGGTCATCGAGTACTGACGGGATAATTTCCATCCGGTTGATTTCTCTCTCTTTATCCAGCTGCATCCAGGCCCCCGAACAGGAAGTTGCTACGTCCCAGAGGTCGGTATGACCGCTGCGGTCGTACCGCCTTTCGCTATTCGGTCATTCCCTGAGCTTTCCTCTCCATAACCCTCGCTGTAACTTAGTTTCCAGATACACGGAAATCGTGAAGCAAGGAGTGAAGGAAAGCCATGACGGACCCCGCAGACACCGTCACCGGCCCCCTGGAGGGCTTCCGCGTGATCGACCTGTCGACCGTGGTGATGGGTCCCTACGCCGCCCAGATCCTCGGAGACCTCGGCGCCGACGTGATCAAGATCGAGTCGCCGACCGACACCGTCCGCAACGGCCACTACCGCACCACGCCCGGCATGACCCCGCTGAACCTCAACGTCAACCGCAACAAGCGGAGCGTGTCCCTCAACCTCAAGGAGGGCACCGACCGCGAGCGGGCGCTGCGGCTGATCGACACCGCTGACGTGCTGATCACCAACATGCGGCCCGGCGCACTGCACCGCCTCGGCCTGTCCTACGACGACATCGCCGCCCGCAACCCCGGTCTCGTCTACGCCCACGCCCAGGGCTTCCGCGGCGACTCCGACCGCGCCGGCCACGCCGCCTACGACGAGAGCGTGCAGGCTGCCTCCGGGCTCGTCGACATCGCCGACCGGGCGCTCGGCGAGCCCGTCTACCTGCCCACCATCATCGGCGACAAGGTCTCCTCCCTGACCATCGCCTACAGCGTCCTCGCCGCCCTGCTGCACCGGGACCGGACCGGCCGGGGACAGCTCGTCGAGATCCCGATGACGGACACGATGATCGCCTTCAACCTGGTCGAGCACCTCGCGGGCCACACCCACGTGCCCGAGACCGGCCCCACCGGCTTCCCGCTGTCGATGCTCAAGGGACACAAGGCGGTCCGCACCAAGGACGGACTGGCCTGCGTCATCCCGTACAACCCGCGCAACTACCGGGACTTCTTCACGGCGGCCGGACGCCCGGACCTCGCCGAGGACCCGCGTGTCAACGGGGACGCCATCGACAGCGCCGACCACGAGGACCTGGCCGCGCTGGTCGACGCCTGCGCCCCCGAGCTCACCACCGACGAGTGGGCCGAAGTGTGCGCCAAGCACAGCATCCCGATGGCCCCGGTGCTGGAGCTGGACCGCGCCCACGAAGACCCGTACGTCCGCGACGGCCACCTCCTGGACAGCGTCGAGCACCCGACCGAGGGCACGGTCCGCACCATCGGCATCCCGGTGCGTTTCTCCGCCACTCCCGGCTCGATCCGCCGCCTGGCACCGGTCGCGGGCCAGGACACCGAGGACGTCCTCGCCGAACTCGACACCGCCGCCCGCTGACCCGCCGACCCGCTGACCCGCGCAGGAGAACCAGCACCATGAACACCCCCACAACTCCCGTCGTACGCACCCGACGTATCGAGTCCACCCTGCTGATCACCCTCGACCGCCCCGAGGCCCGTAACGCCGTGAACGCCGCGGTCGCCACCGCCCTGGCCGAAGCACTCGACGCACTGGAGGCCGACCCCACCCTGCGGGCCGGTGTCCTGACCGGCGAGGGCGGCACGTTCAGCGCCGGCATGGACCTCAAGGCCGCCCTGCGCGGCGAGTCGCCCGAGGTCGACGGCCGCGGCTTCGGCGGCCTGACCGAGGCCGAACCCGCCAAGCCCCTCATCGCCGCCGTGGAGGGCTTCGCCATGGGCGGCGGCTTCGAACTGGCCCTGGCCTGCGACCTGATCGTCGCGGCCGAGGACGCCCGGTTCGGCCTGCCCGAGGTCAAGCGAGGCCTCATCGCGGCGGGCGGCGGCGTCATCCGCCTGCCGAAGCGCATCCCGCACCACCTCGCCATGGAGCTACTGCTGACCGGCGAACCCGTCGACGGCCGCCGCGCCGGCGCACTGGGCCTGGCCAACCGGGTCACCGCCAAGGACCAGGCCGTCGCGGAGGCCCTGCGACTGGCCGAACAGCTGGCCACCAACGCCCCGTTGGCGCTGGCCGCCGTCAAGCGCGGCGTCCGCGCCGCCGACGGCACCCCGGACGCCGAGGCCTTCGCCTTCCAGCGCGGCGAGATGAAGACCCTGATGGCCTCGGACGACGTACGCGAGGGCATGACCGCCTTCGCCGAGCGCCGGCCCGCCCGGTGGACGGGGCGGTGAGGCCGGTATGAGGACCGAAGACGTACGGCAGCACCTGACCACCCCGCTCACCAGCCCGGCGTACGCGCCGACGGTCCCGCGGTTCACCGACCGCGAGTACCTCAACATCGTCTACCGCACCGACCCCGAGGCCCTGCGGGCCGTCGTCCCCGAACCGCTGAGCGTCGACGAGCCGTTGGTCCGCTTCGAGGTCATGAGGATGGGCGACGTCAGCGGCTACGGCCCCTACACGGAGGCCGGCCAGGCGATCCCCGTCAGCTTCGAGGGCGAGCGGGGCGAGTACCTGCACGCCATGTACCTCGACAACTTCCCGGCCACCGCCTCCGGCCGCGAGGTCTCGGCCTACCCGAAGGTCATCGGCTCCCCGTCGCTCTACGTCGACTCCGGCGCGCTGGTCGGCACCCTGGACCACGGCACGCTGCGGGTCGCCACCGCCACCATGGGCTACAAGCACCACGAGCTGGACCGGGGCGAGGCCGAGGCGCAGATCGCCGTACCGACGTACATGCTCAAGACCGTCCCCGGCTACGACGGCAGCCCCCGCGTGCAGGAACTCGTCCGCACCCGCATCACCGACCTCACCGTCAAGGGCGCCTGGACCGGCCCCGCCCGGCTCCAGCTCTTCCAGCACGTGCTCGCCCCGCTGGCCGACCTGCCGGTTCTCGAGGTCGTCTCCGCGAGCCACATCCTCACCGACCTGACGCTGGCAGGCGTCGAGCCGGTCCACGACTACCTGAAGGGAGTCGCGTCATGACCCGCCCCTTCCGTACGGCCGCCGTCATCGGCGCCGGCACCATCGGACTGTCCTGGACGGCGCTGTTCGCGGCGTACGGCCTGACCGTCCGCGTGAGCGACCCGCGCGAGGACCTCGCCGGGGCGGTGGACGAGGCCCTGGCCACCTACACCCCGCACCTGGCCGCCCGCGGCCTGGACGTCACCGGCCTAGCCGACCGCGTGCACATCACCCCCGACGTCACCGAGGCCGTCCGGGACGCGGACGTCGTCCAGGAGAACGGGCCCGAGCGGGCCGAGTTCAAGAAGGACCTGTTCGCCGGCCTCGCCCGAGAGGCACCCGCACACGCCCTGCTGCTCAGCTCCTCCTCGGCGATCCCGGCCACCGCGTTCACCGGGGAGCTGTCCGACGAGGCCGCCGCCCGCGTCCTGATCGGCCACCCCTTCAACCCGCCGCACCTGGTCCCGCTCGTCGAGGTCGTGCCGGGCGAACGCACCGGCGAGGACGCCGTACAGGCCGCGGTGGACTTCTACACCGCGGTCGGCCGCACCCCGGTCGTCGAGCGCAAGGAGATCCCCGGCTTCGTCGGCAACCGCCTCCAGAACGCCCTCAGCCGCGAGGCCGCGTACCTCGTCCAGGAGGGCGTGGTGACCCCCGAGGACCTCGACAAGGTCGTGGTCAACTCGCTGGGTCTGCGCTGGGCCACCGTCGGGCCGTTCCTCGGCGCGCACCTGGGCGGCGGGCCCGGCGGCTACCGGCACCTGGTCGAGCACATCGGCACGTCGATGCAGCGGACGGGGGCGGGCCTCGGCACCCCGTCACAGGACGAGGACCAACAGGAACGGCTCATCGAAGCCGTGGAAAAGGCCTACGGCTCCTCCACGTACCCGGAACTCACCGGGGCGCGCGACCGCAGGCAACTCGCTGTCCTGGCAGCCCTGGACAGCGCGGACAAGGAGGAGAACTGAGATGACCACCACGATGGAACCGCTCGAGGACACGCTGACCGCCGACTTCTACCAGTACGAGACCTTGCTGCCGGACGACGAGCGCAAGCTCCTCCTCAAGACCCGCGCCCTCATGCGCGACGAGGTCAAGCCGCTGGTGAACGAAAACTGGGCCAAGGACCGGTTCCCGAAGGAACTCATCACCCTCTTCCGCGAGAGCGGCCTCGCCGGTCTGCCCTACGAGGGCTACGGCGAACACCGTCCCGCCGTCAGCAACCTGCTCAGCGGCACCATGGCCATGGAGATGGCCCGCACCGACGCCTCGGTCTCCACCTTCTTCGGCGTCCACAACGGCCTGGCCATGTACTCCATCCACTCCGGCGGCGACCAGGAGCAGCGCGACCGCTGGCTGCCGGCGATGGCCGCGATGGACAGGATCGGCGCGTTCGCGATGACCGAGCCGCTCGGCGGCTCCGACGTGGCGGGCGGCATGCGCACCACCACCCGGCGCGAGGGCGACACCTGGGTCCTGAACGGCGCCAAGAAGTGGATCGGCAACGCGACCTTCGCCGACTACGTCGTGGTGTGGGCGCGCGATGTCGACGACAACCACGTCAAGGGCTTCGTCGTCGAGAAGGGCACACCCGGCTTCGCTCCCGTGAAGATCGAGGGCAAGATCGCCTTCCGGATCGTCGAGAACGCCGAGATCACCCTGACCGACGTCCGGGTGCCGGAGGCCAACCGCCTGCAGAACATCAACTCCTTCCGCGACGTCGCCGAGATCCTGCGCGCGACCCGCGCCGGGGTGGCCTGGCAGGCGCTCGGTGTCATGACCGGCGCCTACGAACTGGCGCTGGACTACGCCCGGGAGCGGAAGCAGTTCGGCCGCCCCATCGGGGGCTTCCAGCTCGTGCAGGACCTGCTGGTCAAGAGCCTCGGCAACATCACCGCGTCCTGGGGCATGCTCGTGCAGCTCGCCCGTCTCCAGGACGCCGGCATCTTCCGCGACGAACACTCCTCGCTGGCCAAGGCGTTCGTCACCTCGCGGATGCGGGAGGTCGTCGGCTGGAGCCGCGAGATCTTCGGCGGCAACGGCATCCTCCTCGACCACGACATCCCCCGCTTCTTCGCCGACGCCGAGGCCATCTACTCCTTCGAGGGCACGCGCGAGATGAACACCCTGATCGTGGGCAAGTCGATCACCGGCCAGAGCGCCTTCGTGTGACGAGTAGTTCTAGAAGCGCCCCGGGGCAGTGGGTCCCGGGGCGTTGTCAGAGGGGTCGGGCACACTGCGACGTATGAACCCGGTGACCGCGCACGACTATGCCTGGATCCGTACCTCGCCGCTGTTTCGTCACGCGAGGGAGAGCGGATACACCCTGACACTGATACGGGGGCGGACCCCGGGTGAGGTGCTGCGTGTGATGGAGGCGGAACCACGCGGTACCGGGGAGGGGGCGGCCGGGCTGATCGAGGCGGAGGACGCCCGTCGCGGCCAGGGGGACTACGACTACTGGGACGAGTCCTATGTGGCGGGCGCCTTCAGCCTTCCGGGTGAGAGGGGGGACTGGACACTCGTTCTCGGTTTCGACGGTGGGCTGGGGATCGCCGACGTGTGCATGCGGACGTTGTCGACGGGCGGTCGGGTGGTGGCGCACTCGACCAACGGTGGCAAGCCCATCGACCTCTTCCACTGGTTCGAGGACGGCGAACTCCGTACGACGTTCGAGAGCCCCGCGGTACGCGACGGCAGCGCCCCGGACGAACTCGTCCCCCTGCTGCGGGAAGTGGGCTTCCCCCTGACCCCTGAGGGAGGGCACGACGAGAGCGCCCCGGACGTCGACCGGAAGGCGGCGGTCCTCGCCCTGGCCGAAAGACTCACCGGCATACGCGTCACCGAGTCCCTCCTCCAGGACGCCACCTACGAGTTGGGGCTCGTCCCCGAACAGCCCGCCGAGGAGTGGAGCGGCGTGGTCATCGACATCACCGATGCCCACGGGGAGCGGCTGCACAGGGAGTGGACCTACGAGGAGATCGCGACGGCGTCCGACCGCGCACGGGCGGAGGCGGACGCGCCGGTCGTGATCACCCCCGAGGACACGTGACACGCAGAACCCAGGGGTGCCGTGCGCGGGGGCTCCTCGCCGTCAGACGCAGGTGCCGGAGCCGTACGGGGCATACAGGTCCAGGAGGCGGATCCGGGCGGAACGCAGCCGGTGGGCGAGTACGTCGCCGACCCACTGGGCGACACCGCTGCCCAGGGCGGGATCCTCTTGGCACATCAGACGCACGGCCGTGGCGTCGAACTCGTACGCCCGCACCGGAGTCGTCGCCTCGGCGCCCAGGTGATAGGCGTGCGGCGCGAACAGCCAGGACCAGCCCACGAGCTCGTTGTGTCGCAGGGTCTCGATGACGGCCGCCCGACGTCCGGGCACGTGCATGTCCAGCTCGACCGTGCCGGTACGGATGATCCAGAAGCGGTCGGCCCGGCCGCCCTCCTCGAACAGACGCGTCCCCTGCGCGAACGACACCTCGCGCGCGACGCGCATGAGCCGTTCCCGATGTCCGGCGGGCAGGGCGCGCAGCATGCTGGACGTGGGGGTCGTGATCATGACGTGCCTCCCGACAGCTGGGGGAACTACCGGTGCCAGCCTGTACCGGCCGGCGCCGCGGGCCCATGGGCCACTCGGTCCCTCGACCGGGCCACTCGGCTCCGCCTAGCTGCCCTGAGCCTGACCCTGATCTTGATCTTGCTCCTGATGCTGCTCCTGATCCGTGCCGACCCGGTCTGCCCCCGTGTCCAGCCCCCGGCGGTACGCGGCCACCGCCGTCGGCAGGGTCGGGAAGATCAGGTCCGGCCCCACGGAGTCCGCCAGCCCGTACGCCCGGAGGTCGTCGAGAAGGTCCTGCTTCACCCGCGCGAGGGCGAACACGACACCGCGGTCGGTGAGTTGGCGGCGCAGTTCGTCGACCGCGTCGAGCGCCGTGATGTCGACCTCGACGTTGGCCTCGGTGTTGAGGACGAACCACCGTACAGGGTCGGTCTGTTCGTCGACGGCGGCCAGGGCGCGGCGGTGGAAGTCCTCGGCATTGGCGAAGAAGAGGGGGGAGTCGTAGCGGTAGACGAGCAGGCCGGGGATCGTACGGGCGGTGGGGTAGTCGTCGATGTCATGCATGCCGGCCAGCCCCGGCACCACGCCCTCGATCGCGTCGTGCGGGCGGGCCACCCGGCTCAGCAGCTCGGCCACCGACAGGCCGACGGCGACGAGGACGCCGTAGAGGATGTCGAGGGCGAGGACCCCGACGAGGCAGCCGAGTGCGAGGAGCAGTTCGCGGCGGCGGAAGAGGGCGAGGCGGCGGAAGCCCGCGAGGTCGATCATGCGGACCGCGGCGTAGACGACGAGTGCGCCCAGGACGGCGGAGGGTGCCCGGCTGAGCAGGGGGCTGAGGAAGAGCAGGACGGCGAGCACCACGGCTCCGGCGACCAGCGAGTACGCCTGGCTGCGGCCGCCCGCCGAGGAGGCGAGCGCGGTGCGGCTGGCACTGCTGCTGACGGGGAAGCCCTGCAGGGCGCCCGCGCCGAGGTTGGCCGCGCCCAGGGCCAGGAACTCCTGGTTGGCGTCGAGGCCGGGGCCGCCGGTGTGGAAGGCCCGCGCGGTGAGGATGAAGTCCGTGTAGGCGACGATCAGGACACCGAGGGCCGGCAGCACGAGACGCGGCAGCTCGCCCAGGTCCGGCCACGCGAGGGCGGGCAGGCCAGAGGGGATCGCGCCGATCACCTTGATGCCGTACCGGCCGTCGAGGTCGAACACGACCACGGCGGCCGTGGCGAGGACGAAGGCGAGGAGGGGACCCGGGACGTTCTTCGGCACCGCGAAGAGGAACGCGAGTACGGCGGCGGAGAGGATCACGGTCGCCGTGTGGGCGTCGGTCAGGTGACTGACGAAGGACCACAGTTGAGGGAAGAACTCCGTACCGGTCGTCCTCACCCCGGTCAGCTTGGGAAGCTGGTCCACCATCATGATCAGCGCCACGCCTGCCAGATAGCCGATCAGGACCGGACGGGAGAGCAGGTCCGCGAGGAAACCCAGCCGCACCACCCGCGCCACCAGGCACAGCAGCCCGACCGTCACCGCGAGGGTGGCCGCCAGGGTGGCGTAGCGGTCGGGGTCGCCCGCGGCGAGCGGGCCGACCACGGTGGCCGTCATCAGTGCGGTCGTGGACTCGGGGCCGACCGAGAGCAGGCGGGAGGACCCCAGCAGTGCGTACAGGCCGAGGGCGGGCAGGATCGCCCACAGTCCGGCCACCGGTGACAGTCCGGCCACACCCGCGTACGCCATGACCTGCGGCACCAGATAGGCGGCGACGGTGACCCCGGCCAGCAGGTCGCCCCGCAACCAGGCGCGCCGGTAGCCGAGGAGTGTCACGGCTCCGGGGACGAGGCGGCGCCAGTCCGGAAGGCCGGCGGGCAGCAGACGGCGCCACCTCGCGACGTCCGGTCCGTGTCCCATCAGCCATCTCCTCCGTCCGGTCCCTGTCCCAACAGGGGGCTCCACCGTCCGGCGCCTGTCCACCAGCCAGGTCCACCGTCCGGCCCCCTGTCTCTGCAGCCGGCTCCGCCGTCCGGCCCCATGATCCACCGGTGTGCCCGCAGACGCGAGCTCCGCGCGACGCAGGTCGGCCTGACGTCCCAACCGGCCCTGCGCATAGGGCCGTTCAGCCCACCCGCCACCGACCTTCGGCATCCGGCGGCCAGGGTCGCACGCCGGGAGAGTGACGGACGTCAGGCACCGATCGGAGCCCCTCGAAGGGATCACCGCCATGGCCGTCCACGAGCACCCCCACCGGAGTCGGGGCTTCCACCTGCCGTACCTGCGCAGGCACCGGAACGCCCCCGGGTCCGCCGTGTCGGCAGGGACCGATGCGCACACCGCGCGGGCCTACGCCCTCGCGTCCCTGCGCCTGCTGACCGGGTTCGTCTTCCTGTGGGCGTTCCTCGACAAGACCTTCGGCCTCGGTTACGCCACCGCGTCCGGCAAGGCCTGGATCGACGGCGGATCGCCGACCAAGGGCTTCCTCGGCGGGGTGGCCGCCGGTCCGATGGAGTCCACCTTCCACTCCTGGGCCGGTGACGCCTGGGCGGACTGGCTCTTCATGCTCGGTCTGCTCGGCATCGGCGTCGCGCTGACCGCGGGTGTCGCGCTGCGGTTCGCCGCCCTCGCGGGCACCGTGATGATGGCGCTGATGTGGGCCGCCGAATGGCCGCCCGCCCAGCACCTGTCGGACGGTTCGCCGAGCATGTCGACGAACCCCTTCGCCGACTACCACCTCGTCTACGCGCTCGTCCTGATCGCCCTCGCCGCCGCCTCCGCCGGGGACACCCTCGGCCTCGGCAGGCGCTGGGCCGGGCTCCCGCTCGTCGGCCGCAACCGCTGGCTGCGCTGACCGCGGGAGGCGCGGCGGACCCCACGAGGGGAAGCGGGTCCGCCGCGCCGAAACCCGGCACGAACCGGTCGGCCCCCGGTCGCGCCGCAGCCCGGCATGGGCCGGTCGGACCCCGGTCGCGTCGCAGCCCGGCATGAACCCGTCGGTCCCCTGCAGCGCCGATGCCCGGCATGGGCCGGTCGGCCCCCGGCCGGGACCAGCGGCCCCTGCCAGGGGCCCTCATCCAAGGACGACGCTCGAATCGGGACCCCCGATTCAGGAGGTGGAGACCATGACCCGCACCGTCACCGTCGGTCTGGACGGCTCGCGTGAGAGCCGCGCCGCTGCCGAGTGGGCGGCCCGTGAGGCGCACCTGCTCGGCCTGCCGCTCAAGCTGGTCCAGGTGTGGGAGCCGGTACCGGCGCCCATGGCCCAGGCGCCGCTCCTCGGCGCCGAGACCCAGCAGCACTGGGTCGAACGGGTCCCCCGTGAGGCGGCCGAGGGCATCCGGCTGCGCCACCCCGGCCTCGACGTGAGCACGGAACTGCTGTCCGGGCGGCCCGCCGAGATGCTGACGGACACGGCGAGGAACGCCGAACTGCTGGTCCTCGGTTCCCGGGGGCTGAGCGGGATCGGCGGGTTCGTGATCGGCTCGGTCGGGCTGTCCGTGGTGGCGCACGCCGAGCGACCGGTCGTCCTGGTACGGGCCGACCAGCAGGCCGCCGACGAGCACGAGACCGACCCCGTCGGCATCCCGTCCGCCGCGACCCCCTTCCGGCCCGTCGTCCTCGGCCTCGACATCGGGAGCCCCGACGAGGAGCTGCTCGCGTTCGCGTTCACCGCCGCCGCCCGCCGCGGCACGCCCCTGCGGGTCGTCCACGGCTGGAACCCGCCCCCGTACTACGCCTACGGCCTGTCCGTGGACCTCGAACTCCACGAAGCGCTGGCCCGGCGCGAGGCCGCTGCCCTGACCGAGACCATGGCCCCGTGGCGCGACAAGTTCCCGGACGTCGACGTCATCGAGGCCTCCTCCTACGGCACCCCGGCCAACCACCTCGTCGACGCCTCCCACGAGGCCTCCCTGGTCGTCGTGGGCCGCCGTATCCGCCGCGGTCCGTTCGGCACCCACATCGGCACCGTCACCCACGCCGTCCTGCACCACTCCACCGCTCCCGTAGCCGTCGTCCCCCATCCCTGAGACGGCGGTGACCAGTCGCCCGGAGAAGGGGTGACCGGTCGCTCAGAGACCTGCCGCGTGGTCCGGGACGTAGGTCTGAAGATCGCGCGGCGGACGCTCGTAACCAGTCGGCCTGGGCCGCTGCGGGAGTTCGAGCACCGGCGGCGGCACCTCGCGGTAGGGCACGGAGGACAGCAGGTGGGCGATCATGTTCAGCCGCGCCCGGCGCTTGTCGTCGCTCTCCACGACGAACCAGGGTGCCTCCGGGATGTCGGTGTGCACCATCATCTCGTCCTTGGCCCGGGAGTACGCCTCCCAGTGGGTGATCGACTCCAGGTCCATCGGTGAGAGCTTCCAGCGGCGCAGCGGGTCCTCGAGACGCTTACGGAAACGCTCCTGCTGCTCGGTGTCGCTCACCGAGAACCAGTACTTGCGCAGCACGACCCCGGCCTCGACCAGCATCCGCTCGAAGATCGGGCACTGGCGCAGGAACAGCTGGTACTCCTCCTTGGTACAGAAGCCCATCACGTGCTCGACGCCGGCCCGGTTGTACCAGGACCGGTCGAACAGCACGATCTCGCCGGCCGCGGGCAGATGCTCGACGTACCGCTGGAAGTACCACTGGGTGCGCTCGCGCTCGGTCGGCTTCGGCAGCGCCGCGATCCGGGCGACACGGGGATTGAGGTGCTCGGCGACCCGCTTGATGGTGCCGCCCTTGCCCGCCGCGTCCCGGCCCTCGAAGACCACGACCACCCGGGCGCCCTCCGCCCGCACCCACTCCTGCAGCTTCACCAACTCCGTCTGCAGACGCAGCAGTTCCTTCTCGTACGCCTTGCGCGGGAGCCTCGCCGCACCCTTCTCGGCCATGCCGCCTCCACCCTCCGACGACCTGCTCAGGGAGTCGTTCCATGTCCGAGGTCGAACACCTGGACGCCACCGTACTTTCCGCAGGGCAGCCGCGCACGCCGGACGCCGGAGGAAACCGCCCCTGTGCCCGGTGGGCGCCATGGTCGGCGGCGGTTACAGGGGCACCACGACGAGCCGGCGGTGGCTAAAGGGGCACCACGACGAGGGGGGCGCGCCCCTCCCGCAGAACCTTCCGCGCGGTCGCGCCCAGTTCACCGCCGCGGCTGCGGCCCACGACCACCAGCCCTGCCCCGGCGGACCGCCTGGCCAGCGCGTCCCCGGGAGAGAGCAGCCGTACGTCCTCCAGCACCTCCACCTCGGGATACTTCTCCCGCCACGGCCGCAGCGCGTCGGACAGCAGCTGCACCTCGTGGTCCTCCCACGCCCCGCGGTCCTCCTCCGGTATCCCGAAGGGCAGGTCGGCCGCGCAGGAGGGGAGCCGCCAGGCGTGGACGGCACGCAGCCGCACACCCCGGAGCAGGGCGCAGTCGAAGGCGAAACGCACGGGTCCCTCGGCGGGATCGCGGGCGTCCACTCCGAGGACGACCTCGCCCGCCGGATACGCGGTGTTGTTCATCGTGATGCCCCTTCGTGATGGACGATCAGTGACCGGCGGCTCCGGGCCTGGCTCAGCCGGTCCGGTGCCCCCACTGAGAACCGATCAGGTCCCACTCCCGCCCCCACGCGTCGATCCGTCGCCGGTCGAGCCGCCACCGGGCGAGAGCTCCTACGGCGTGGACCGCGCCGGTAACGGCGAGTCCGGCGAACGCGCCGAGGACGCCGGCCTCGACGCCGGCCTTCGTGGTGTTCGGAGGCGCGGTCACCAGCGCTCCCCGGGGGTCCTGCCAGACCACGAGCCGGGTTCCCGGCCTCAGTCCCGCGTCGACCAGGGTCCGGCCGGTGCGCGCGGAGCCGTCGGGGGCCGTCCAGCGGACCTTCGCGACGGCCTTCTCATCCGACGGACGGGCCGTCGAGGTGGTCTTCGACAGGTCGCTGAGGAGCACTGCACGGACGGGCCGGCGCTCGGCACGCTGCCGTGCGAACACCTCGTCGGCGGCGTGGGCCGTCAGCAGGCCCGAGACCGTGCCTCCCACCGCGACGACCACCCACACCACCAGCACGATCCAGGCCTCGACGACGTCGTCCCGGCGCAGCAACGGGTTGCTCCGCCGGCGCCACCACCACCGTCTCCTCACCGGCTTGCCCCTCATGACCGTGCACCTCCTCAGGTCGTCCCACCTCCCACGGTGGCAGTCCCCGGCATCCGTCGCATGGGCCGAAAAGATCTCGTCACGGGGCCGTTCGGCACCGATCGGGCCGTTCAGCCCATGCCGACGCAGGAGGCGTCGACGCTCGCCGTGCCGACTTCCGCCGCGGGCAGGGCGGAGTGGATCTCGAACGCGTCCCGCAGACCGGCAGCGCGGAGGATGCGCAGGAAGCCGTCGTCGGTCGTGATCAGCCGGAGTCGTCCGTGGCGGGCCCGGACCCGGTTCCGCGTCCGGCACAGGACACGCAGTCCCGCGCAGTCGATGAACGACAGGGGGCGCAGGTCGAGCACCAGGTCGGGGCACGGTCCCGAGGTCAGGGTGTCCAGCTGGACGGTCAGCGGGATCGCGGTCCGGAGGTCGAGCTCGCCGTGCAAGGTCACGGTGGTCGTTCCGGCGACGGTGCGTACCGTGCGGGACGGGGCCGGCCTCAGGTGGTTCTGGGACATGACGTGATGAAAGCGTCCGGAATGCCGGGCCAGGAAGGGCCGAACGGCCCCAGTGGACCTGGCCGGTGGGCCCGGCGGAGTGACCGTACGGCGGGGCTCACGGCCGGTCGCGTCCACGGAGGTCGGCCGACTGATCAGGGGGCGCCCGTCCCACGGTGGACGGACGATCGTCCCCGGCTCGAGGGCCGTTCCGCACCTGGGCCCGGGGCCCCATGGCCCCTCACCGCGCGCCGTGGGCGGGCGCAGGGTGGAGCGCACCCAGCAACAGACGGCGAAGGTGGGATCGGCCATGCAACCCGACGACGGTTTCCGTGAACTGGACCGGCAGGAGTGCCTGCACCTGATGGCGAGGGTTCCGGTGGGACGCGTCGTCCACACCCGACACGCGCTGCCCGCCGTCCTGCCGGTCAACTTCAGCCTGGACGACGGCGGGGCCGTGCTGCTGCGGACGGCGGCGGCCTCGGAACTGGTCCGCGCGGTCGACGGTGTGGTCGTCGCCTTCGAGACGGACGAGGTCGACGCGGCCGGCCGGTCCGGCTGGAGCGTCGTCGTCACCGGCCGGGCCACCGTCGTGACCGACCCGGCCGAGCACGGACGCCTGTGCCGGGTCGGACCGCGCTCCTGGGCACCCTCGCCCGACGAGGTCTTCGTGCGCATCGAACCCGAGCTGGTCACCGGCCGGGAACTGGTCGGCGGACGGACCGTGTACGGCACCCGGGTCCCGCTGCGACGCTGAGCCACCCGCCACCCGCCACCCGCCACCCGCCACCCGCCACCCGCCACCCGCCATCCGCCATCCGCCACCTGCCACCCGTCACCCGTGACCCCTCACCCGCCACCCGGCTCCTGCTGTGAACGCGAGGCCCCCGACCGCCGCCTGCCGGCCCCGGATCCGGACGGCCCGGAACACCGGTGCCGCACGGCAGGCAGGCAGACAGGCAGGCGGGCGGCAGGCAGGGCGGGCGGACCCCACGGTCCCTGCCGGCACGCGCCGGGCGGCGGGCCCGGCAAACGCCCTGCCGGTGGCCTCACGGGGCCGGTCGCATGGTCGCCGGAGCCCTGCCACCAGCACAGTGCCGCGGCGCGGCCGGGCGCGGCCGGGCACCCGCTGCCGCACCTGCCCCCCTTCCCGGTGGTCGTGCCCGCCAAGGGGCGACCGGGCCGGAAGGCGTGACCCGAACGGCCCTGTCGGTGGTGCGGTCGCCGGGCGGAAGGTGGTCGGGCGCGGTACCTCGCGCATGTCCGCCCCGCGACCCGCCCCCGGAAGGGAATCCCGATGCCCGTCGACACGCAGCAGGCACCCGCCGAGCTCACGGACGATGAGCTGCAGGCGCTGGACGCCCACTGGCGCGCCGCGAACTACCTGGCCGTCGGCCAGATCTACCTCCTCGCGAACCCCCTGCTGACCGAGCCCCTGCGCCCGGAGCACGTCAAACCGAGGCTGCTCGGCCACTGGGGCACCTCACCGGGCCTGAACCTCGTGCACACCCACCTCAACCGCGTCATCAGGTCCCGCGGCCGGGACGCCCTGTGCGTCTGGGGCCCCGGACACGGCGGACCGGCCGTCCTCGCCAACTCCTGGCTGGAGGGCAGCTACTCGCAGACCTACCCCGACGTCAGCAGGGACGCGGCCGGGATGGAACGGCTGTTCCGGCAGTTCTCCTTCCCGGGCGGGGTGCCGAGCCATGTCGCCCCGGAGACCCCCGGTTCGATCCACGAGGGCGGCGAGCTGGGGTACGCGCTGTCGCACGCCTACGGGGCCGCCTTCGACAACCCGGACCTGCTGGTCGCCTGCGTGATCGGGGACGGCGAGGCGGAAACAGGCCCGCTGGCCGCGTCCTGGCACTCCAACAAGTTCCTCGACCCCGTCCACGACGGCGCGGTCCTGCCGATCCTGCACCTCAACGGCTACAAGATCGCCAACCCGACGGTCCTCGCCCGGCTTCCCGAGCCCGAACTCGACGAGCTGCTGCGCGGCTACGGCCACGCGCCGATCCATGTCACCGGCGACGACCCCATGGCCGTGCACCGGGCGATGGCGGCGGCGATGGACGACGCCCTGGAGCGCATCGACGCGATCCAGCGCGGTGCACGCGAGGAGGGTGTCGCCGAACGGGCGCACTGGCCGGTGATCGTGCTGCGCACCCCGAAGGGCTGGACCGGTCCCGCCGAGGTCGACGGCCTTCCCGTCGAGGGGACTTGGCGTGCTCACCAGGTCCCGCTGGCCGCCGTACGGGACAACCCGGAGCACCTGCGGCAGTTGGAGGAGTGGCTGCACTCGTACCGCCCGCGGGAACTGTTCGACGAGCAGGGCCGCCCGCGCGCCCGGGTGCTGGCCTGCGTGCCCGACGGCGCGCGCAGGCTCGGCGCGACCCCGCACGCCAACGGCGGGCTGCTGGTGCGCGAACTGCCGCTGCCTGCACCGGAGTCGTACGCCGTCGAGGTCGACAAACCGGGTGCGACGATGCACGAACCCACCCGGGTCCTGGGCGACATGCTGGAGTACGTCATGCGCCGGACCCAGGAGCGCCGCGACTTCAGGATCGTGGGCCCCGACGAGACCGCGTCCAACCGGCTCCAGGCGGTCTACGGAGCGAGCGGCAAGGCGTGGCAGGCACAGACCCTCCCGGTGGACGAGCACCTGGAGCGGCACGGCCGGGTGATGGAGATCCTCTCCGAACACACCTGCCAGGGCTGGCTGGAGGGCTATCTGCTCACCGGCCGGCACGGGCTGTTCTCCTGCTACGAGGCGTTCGCGCACATCGTCGACTCGATGGTCAACCAGCACATCAAGTGGCTGCGCACCACCCGCCGGCTGCCGTGGCGCGCGCCCATCGCCTCCCTCAACTACCTGCTCACCTCGCACGTCTGGCGCCAGGACCACAACGGGTTCTCGCACCAGGACCCCGGTTTCGTCGACCACATCCTCAACAAGAGCCCCGAAGCCGTCCGGGTCTACCTGCCGCCGGACACCAACACGCTGCTGTCCGTCGCCGACCACGTGCTGCGCAGCCGCGACTACGTCAACGTCGTGGTCGCCGGCAAACAGCCCTGCTTCGACTGGCTGTCCATGGACCAGGCCCGTGTGCACTGCGCGCGCGGTGCCGGGATCTGGGAGTGGGCCGGAACCGAGGACGGCGGCCGGGAGCCCGACGTGGTCCTCGGCTGCGCGGGCGACGTACCCACCCAGGAGGTCCTGGCCGCGGCCCAGTTGCTGCGCCGGCACCTGCCCGACCTGACCGTGCGCGTGGTCAACGTCGTCGATCTGGCCCGGCTGCTGCCGCAGGAGGAGCACCCGCACGGCATGCCGGACGCGCAGTACGACGCGCTGTTCACGCGGGACAGGCCGGTGATCTTCGCCTACCACGGCTACCCGTGGCTGATCCACCGGCTCGCCTACCGCCGGGCCGGCCATCCGAACCTGCACGTACGCGGCTACAAGGAGATCGGCACGACCACCACGCCGTTCGACATGGTGGTCCGCAACGACCTCGACCGCTACCGCCTGGTCATGGACGTCATCGACCGTGTCCCCGGTCTGGCGGTGCGCGCCGCCGCCGTACGACAGCGGATGGAGGACGCCCGCCTGCGCCACCACGACTGGATCCGCGCCCACGGCACCGACCTGCCCGAGGTCGCCGACTGGACCTGGGACGGCTGAACGGCAGCGCACGGGCGGTGTCGAAGGGAACGCCTCACTCGTCGGGCGGGGTGAGGCGGATTCCCGTGACCAGATCCGGGCGGATACGGACCGTGTGGTCCAGGCGCTGCTCCACCCAGGGGCGCAGCAGTGCCTGGAACCGGGCCACCTCGTCGGGGTCCGTGACCAGACGGGCGTAGCCCGTGACCACCACGCTCCAGCCGAGATGGGTGTCCGGGTCGATGGCGTCGGCCTCGTACGCCACGACGACTCCCGGTTCCCGGGCCTGCCGGGTCCGTGCGGTCAGGGCCGCTCCGGCGTGGGTGCGGATGACGATGTTCCCGTCGACCAGGACGTGACTGACCGGGCGGATCGTCGGCAGCGCGTGCTCGGTGAAGACGATCCGTCCGAAGGAGACGCTGCCCAGCAGCCGTAGCGCCTCGGCGCTGTCGACCCCGATGGTCCGGCGGGGTTCGACCGGGACCGGCCGAGCGTCGTCGACCGGCTGAGCGTTGTCGAGGAACATGACACAGTCCGTGGGTGTGGGAGGGAGCATCCGTGCGTGATCAGAACATTCGAGCGCATCGATGCCGGTGCCACCAGGGCCGTTCGGCCCTGACCCGGTGACCGCCCGGCCCTCGGAACCAACGGCTCCCCGTCCGGGTGTCTCCCAGTCGCCCGGGACCGCGCCGTCCAGCCTCCTGGACCATTACCTTGGCAGGTGACGGCACGGGGCCGGCCGAGGGTGTCTGGAGGGTCGCACGTGGGTGGCACGGAGAGAACCGGGGAGGCCCGCGTGCGGCTGCCGCAGCTGAGGCTGGACGAGCTGCTCGAGGAGCTTCAGGCCAGGCTCGACGCGGCCCGCGGCACCCGCGACCGGGTGCACAGCCTCCTGGAGGCGGTGCTCTCGGTGGGCCGTGAACTGGACCTCGAGCAGGCGCTGCACAGCATCGTCGAGGCGGCCGCGGCACTGGTGGACGCACAGTACGCGGCCCTCGGTGTGATCGGCCCCGACGGCAAGCGGCTGTCCGCGTTCCACACCGTCGGGGTCACCGACGAGCAGATCGCGAGGATCGGGCCGTACCCGCAGGGCCACGGCATCCTCGGGGAGCTCATCCACCACCCTGAGCCGCTGCGGCTGACCAAGCTCTCCGAGCACTCCGCGTCGTACGGCTTCCCGCCCCACCACCCCCCGATGAACACCTTCCTCGGCGTCCCGATCCGGGTGCGGGACCAGGTCTTCGGCAACCTCTACCTGACCGAGAAGCGGGGCGGCGCGCAGTTCGACGAGGAGGACGAGGCGGTGCTGTCCACGCTGGCCGTGGCCGCCGGCGTCGCCATCGACAACGCCCGCCTCTACGAGGACTCCCGGCTGCGCGAGCGCTGGCTGCGGGCCAACGCCGAGATCACCCACAGCCTGATGTCGGGCAGCGCGCACACGGAGGTCCTCCGGCTGATCGCGGACCGGGCCCGGGAGAACACCGGCGCCGCCCTCGCCCTGGTAGCCACGCCCATGAAGGACACCGACTCGCTCACCGTGGAACTTGCCGTGGGACGGGGAGCCACGGCCCACCTGGGGCTCGTGCTCCCTGTGGACGCCAGTCTCATCGGCCACGCGTTCGCCTCCGCGTCCCCGGTGACCAGCGCGGACGTCTCCAAGGACGAGCGGATCTCGGCGGCCCCGGAGCGCTTCGGGGGACTGGGACCCGCTGTCGGGGTGCCGATCGGATCGGGCGCCGACGGGGTCCGCGGGGTCGTCCTGCTCGCGCGCGAGACGGGCCGGGTCCCGTTCACCGACAAGGAGATCGAGCCCCTCCAGGGCTTCGCCGCGCAGGCCGCGATCGCGATGGAGCTCGCGGAGCGCCGTGCGGACGCCGAGCAGATCGCGGTGCTCCAGGACCGTGACCGGATCGCCCGCGATCTGCACGACCTGGCCATTCAGCGGCTGTTCGCCACCGGGATGACCCTGCAGAGCGCCGGCCGGCTCATCGAGCACGCCGAGGCCTCGGAGCGGGTGGCGCGTGCGGTGGACGACCTGGACGAGACGATCAAGATCATCAGGTCCACCATCTTCGGCCTGCGCTCGCGCGAGGGCGGCGCGGGAAAGGGGCTGCGGGCCCGGGCGGTCCGGGCGGTCGGCGAGGCGGCCGGGGTCCTCGGGTTCCCGCCCAGCATCCGGATGGAGGGCCTGATCGACACGGACGTGCCGGCGGAGATCGCCGACGACGTGATCGCCGTCCTCTCCGAGGCGCTGACCAACATCGCCCGGCACGCGCGCGCGGGACGCGCCGACGTGGTCCTGGAGACCGACGGGCGCGAGGTACGGCTGACCGTCTCCGACGACGGAGTGGGCATCCCGGACGGCGGGCGCCGCAGCGGGCTGCGCAACATGGCCGACCGCGCCGAACAGTCCGGCGGCGAGCTGACCGTGAACCGCCCCGATACGGGAGGCACCACCCTGGTGTGGCGGGTACCGGTGAGAGGCTGACCCGCCCGGGGCCCGCCGGAGTTCAGCGCCGGGTGGGATCCGGCTGCTCCAGGTTCGTGGCGAGGACGGCCGCCTGCACCCGGCGCTGGACGCCGAGTTTGGCGAGGAGTCGGGAGATGTGGTTCTTGACGGTCTTCTCGGAGAGATAGAGGCGTTTGCCGATCTCGCGGTTGGTGAGTCCGTCGCCGATGAGGGCGAGGATCTCGCGTTCGCGGGGGGAGAGGGAGGCGATTTCGGGGGCGGTGTCCGGGGGTGCGGTGGGCTCGGTGCGCAGAGTGCGCATGAGGCGGGCGGTGGTGGCGGGGTCGAGCATGGACTGGCCGGTGGCGACGGTACGGACCGCGGAGACGAGGTCGGTGCCCCTGATCTGTTTGAGGACGTAACCGGAGGCGCCGGCCATGATGGCGTCGAGGAGCGCGTCCTCCTCGTCGAACGAGGTGAGCATCAGGACGGCCAGCTCGGGCATTCGGCTGCGTAGTTCCCGGCAGACGGTGATGCCGTCGCCGTCCGGGAGACGTACGTCCAGCACGGCGACGTGGGGGCGCACCGCGGGTGCCCTGGCGAGGGCGTGCTCGACGTTCGCGGCGTCGCCGACGACGGTGATGTCGTCCTCGGCGTCGAGGAGGTCGGTGACGCCCCGCCGGACGACTTCGTGGTCGTCCAGCAGGAAGACCCGGATGGGGTCCTGTGCGGTGAAGGTGCGCGCCTCGGACATCTCGACCCCTCGCTCCGGATATGGACGGACTGCGGGCCGCCACTGCCACGATGGTCACCTGCCGGGGGCCGAACGCACCAGGGCCGACCGGCCCCATTGTCCCGGAACCACGACCGCCATCGGCCTCTGGCGCGACCGCACTGCGGCGACCTGCTCGCCGTTGCGGTAACTCGGCCCGCGCTGCCCCGGCTACCAGGTCACCGGCAGCTCGTGGACGCCGTGGACGATGCCGTCGTCCTTGAAGGGGATCTTGTCGAGGTCGGTGGCCAGGCGCAGGGTGGGGACGCGGCGGAAGAGGGTGCCGTGGACGACCTGGAGTTCCAGGCGGGCCAGCTGCCGGCCGAGGCACTGGTGGATGCCGAAGCCGAAGGCCATGTGGCGCCGGGCATCGCGCCGGACATCGAGCCGGTCGGGGTCCGGGAACACGTCGTCCTGCCAGTTGCCGGTGGCGCCCGGGATGATGACGCCCTCGCCGGCCCGGATCGACTGCCCGCCGATCTCCAGGTCCTCCAGGGCGAGCCGGCGCTGGCCGCTGTGGACCACGGTCAGGTAGCGCAGCATCTCCTCCGCCGCGCCGGCGAGGACCTTCGGGTCGTCGGTGTCGCGCACGATCGCGAGCTGGTCGGGGTGTTCCAGGAACGCCAGGACGCCCAGCGCGATCATGTTGGCGCTGGTCTCGTGACCGGCGCCGAGCAACAGCTGGCCGAGCATGGTGGCTTCCAGGCGACTGAGCTCGCCGACCCGCATCCGGGCGGCGAACTCGCTGAGCAGGTCGTCGGCGGGCTCGGCGAGCTTCTTGTCGAGCTGATCGCCGAGGTACCCGAAGAGCGCGCCCGAGGCGGCCCGCGCCTCCTCGGCCGTCACGTCCCGGCGCAGTGCCACCTTGCTGTTGCTCTGGAAGAAGTCATGGTCCTCGTACGGCACCCCGAGCATCTCGCAGATCACCAGCGAGGGCAGCGGCAGCGCGAGCGCCTCCACCAGGTCGACCGGGCGCGGGCCGGTCAGCATGGTGTCGATCAGCTCGTCGGTCATGCGCTGGATCGCCGGGCGCAGGGCCTCCACGCGCCTGACGGTGAAGGGGCCGGTGACCATGCGGCGGATGCGGGCGTGGTCGGGGTCGTCCATGTCGAGGAAGGACGGCGGTGTCTTGGAGGCGGTCTCCCGGAAGGCCGCGTTGAGGTACGGGAAGCCGTCCCTGGTGGTGTCGACGCTGAGCCGCTGGCCGCCGTACAGGGCCCGCTGATCCTCGTGACGGGTCACTACGGCACTGCTCATGGCACTCCTCAAGGTGGGGGGAAGGTAGCCGGCGCCATGTGAGCGCAGGAACCTGACAAGCCCCGGTCAGAAGCCTGACAGCGACGAGGTTTGACGTTCAGTCAGGGAAAAGCGCCAAGTGGTGCCGTCCGGATCCGAGCGGGCCGACCTCGCCGGACTGGTGCCATCCGCTGGGGGCGGTGAACCGGCCCACGGTTCCCGGCGGCAGCGACACGTCCACCGTCAAGATGTCGCCGTCGAGAGACCAGCCGACGGACACCGTGCCGTAGGGGGACTCGATCGAGGCGCCGGCCGAGGTGAGCCCGCCGCCGGGGTCCGGGGCGAACTCGACCGTGCGGTAGCCGGGGCCGGCCGGGCGCAGTCCCGCGACGGACCGGTAGAGCCAGGCGGCGACGGCGCCGTAGGCGTAGTGGTTGAAGGACAGCATGGTCCCGGCGTGCTCGACGTCGATGGTGCCGTCGGGCCGGATGGCGTCCCACCGCTCCCACATGGTCGTGGCGCCGCGCTCGACCTGGTAGAGCCAGCCCGGGCACTCGGTGTTGAGCAGGAGCCGGTAGGCCTCGGCCGTGTGGCCGGTGGCGGTGAGCGCCGGCAGGACGAAGGGAGTGCCGAGGAAACCGGTGGCGATACGCCCATCACCGGCCCGCACCAACGCGGCCAGCGCGTCGCCCACCGCGGCACGCTCGGCTTCGGGGGCGACACCGAAGACCAGGGCGAGCGCGCAGCCGGTCTGCGTGGTGCGGGCGTGACCGCCCCACTTCGCCCAGGCGGCGTCGGCGGTACGCCGGTGCAGGGCCGTGTACCGGTCCGCGTCGTCGGAGCGGCCGAGCTCCCGGGCCGCGTCGGCGAGCAGCCGGGCGCTGTGCGCGACGAAGGCGGTGGCGACGTACCCGGAATCGGTGGTGGCGCGGGCCGGGTCCTCCGGCGGTGCGGCAGGGTCGAGCCAGTCGCCGAGCTGGGCGTTGCCGCTCCAGGTCCCGTCCTCGTCCAGGTGGGCGACGGTGAACTCGACCCACGCGCGCATCGCCGCGTAGTGACGTTCCAGCAGGGTGAGTTGACCGTAGGCGTCGTGGACGGCGGTCGGGACGACGGTGACGGCGTCGCCCCAGCCCGCGGCGGCTCCGGCGAACGGCAGCTCGGTCGGCGGCAGTTCACCGAGGTCCACGTCGGGCACCACCAGGGGGACCGCGCCGTCCGGACGCTGTTCCAGGCCGAGGTCGGTGAGCCAGCTGTCGAGGAAGGAGCGGCTGTCGAACGTGGCGCACGCCGTGGCGGCGAAGGCCATGATGTCCCCGGTCCAGCCCAGTCGTTCGTCGCGTTGCGGGCAGTCGGTCGGTACGGCGAGGAAGTTCCCGCGCTGGGAGCGGACCACGTTGGCGTACAGCGCGTTGACGCGTTCGTCGGAGCAGTGGAACGCGCCGATCCGGTGCAGGTCGCTCGCCACGACGCACACCTCGACCGCCTCGACGGTCACGCCGGGGGAGAGGCGGATCTCGGCGTGGCGGAAGCCGTGGAAGGTGAACTCCGGCTCCAGTTCGGCCGTTTCACCGGCCAGGGTGTACCGGTCGGTGGCGCGGGCGCCGCGCAGGATGCTGGTGAGCAGACGGCCGTCGGCGTCGAGGACCTCGGCGTGCCGGACGGTGAGCGTGCCGCCCGCCGGGCCGCGGGCGCGCAGCCGCAGCCAGCCGGTCAGGTTCTCGCCCGCGTCGACGGCGAGGGTCCCGTCCGGCAGGATCCGCTGCTCGGGCCGGATGACCTGGACCACGCGCACGGCGGGGTGGGCGCGCTGGACCAGTCCGGCGGGCAGCGGAAGTACGGAGACCCGCTCCCAGCCGCTGTCGTCGAACGCGGGCGACCGCCAGCCGGGCGGCTCCCGACGGAGATCGCGCTCGCAGCCGTCGTACAGGTCGGCCGCCTGGATGCCGCCGTAGCCGCCGCGCCACTGGTCGTCGGTGCGGATCGTGACGGTGGTGCCGTCGGCCAGGGTGACCTCCAGCTGGGCGAGCAGCGCGCAGGTGTCGCCGTACACGTCACGGTTCTTGTGCCAGGTGAGGTGGCCGCGGTACCAGCCGTCGCCGACCGCGGCGGCCAGCGCGTTGCGGCCGGTCGTGAGCAGGTCGGTGACGTCGTACGTCGCGTAGAGCAGCCGGTGGGGATAGCTGGTCCAGCCGGGTTCCAGGAGGTCCTCGGACACGGGCCGGCCGTTGACCGCGGTGCGGTGCACGCCCAGCGCGGTCACGTACAGCCGCGCGGACACCGGCTCCGCCGGGAGGTCGAACTCCCGGCGGAGCAGCGGCACCGGGCCGGGGGAGGTGCGGCCCCGGTCTGTGGGCAGCCCGACGGGACGGGCCGTCCAGTCCGCGTCGTCGAGAAGAGCGGCCTCCACCCGGGCGGGCTCGCTCCAGGCAGTCCACCCGAGGTCGGTACGGACCCGGACCCGCCAGTGCCGGACCTCGCGGCTGCGCAGCGGTTCGGCCGGCCACGGGTGGTCGGTCACCACGTCGGACTCGACCTCCGCGCGGAAGACGCCTGCGGTTGCGGCGGCGTCGGTGCCGGTACCGACCGCGTCGGTGACGGGCCGGCCCGGGAGGGGCACACCGGCGACGGCCACGCCTGCGGTGGACGCGTCCGCGATCGACACGTCTCCCATCGACACGCCTGCGGTGGACGCGTCTGCCGTGGCCCCGCCCGGGGTCGGCACGCCTGTGCTCGGCACGCCTGCGGTCGGCACGCCTGCGCTCTGCACACCCGTGCTCGGCACGCCTGCGGTCGATACGCCCGCGCTCTGCACGCCCGCCGTGGCCGCCTCGAAGGACCCATCGGCCGACACCTGGATCTCGTACGCGTGCTGACGGACGCCGGCCCGGTCGCTCGCCAGCGTCCAGGACAGGCGAGGGGCGGAGTACGGCGTGGCCACGAGACCGGAGTCGTCCGCGGTGCGCAGTCCGACGACCACCGTCGTGGTGTCCGCACCGTGGCCTGCCGTGATGTTCGGCGTCGTCATGACTGGAGGTGCCTCCGAAGGAATCGCAAGGTCGACTGATGCAGCGCGGTGCGATGCGGGACGCTGCCCCACGCGTGGTCCGCGCCGTCGACGACTTCGAGCTCGGCGTTGCCGTCGTAGTGGTCGAGATAGCGCCCGACGTACTCGAGGGGAGCGATCTCGTCCTTGGAGCCGTGCAGGATGTGGACCGGGCCCGAGTAGGCGCCGGACCGCCCGTAGACGTCGAGACCGGCGAGGTCCTCGACGAGCGCGGCACTCACCCGGTGGCCGTCGGCGTCGAAGTAGCCCTTCTCCTCGATCTCCGCCGCGAGGCTGCGCCCCTTGAGGTAGCCCCGGCCCATCTCGAAGGGGGCGACCGCCGCCGGGGACCACAGGCACAGCGCGGCGATGCCCGGTTCCTCCGCGGCGACGATTCCGGCGACCACACCTCCCATGCTCATACCGACCAGGCCGATCCGCTCCGGATCCACGAAGTCGAGCGCCCGGACGGCCTCCAGCACCGCCCGCGTCTCCGTGATCTCGCCGCTGATGGTCACGTCGAAGAACGCGCCGTCGCTCTCGCCGTGGCCCGAGAGGTCGAAGCGGACCGAGGCGATGCCGTTCGCCTCCAGCAGCCGGGACATCGCGACGAAGTCGGGCAGTTCGAGCCGGTTGGAGGTGAAGCCGTGGACGAACACCGCGGTCGGCCACTTGGTGCCGGCCGGTCCGTCGGGGACGTGCAGCGTGGAGCGCAGCGTCAGGCCGTGGTGGGGGAACTCGTGAGGGCGGATCACGCGGCTGCCTTTCGGTTGCTGTCGGGTGCGGGGAGGGCTCGCAGACCAGGTGAAGCCGTTGACGCGTCCCGCGCCGACGGGCACCACCGAGGCTGCGGGTGCCAGGCCGCGGATACCACCGAGGTCGCGGATGCCATGGGGACGTCACCGGTGAGGGCGGCGGATTCCGAGCGGACCGGCCGTCCGAGCCCGAAGCCGCGTCACGTTACTTACTCGCGCCACTTAAACGTGTAGGTATCCTGAGCGCGCAACCTAGCCGCAGCCGCCGTCTTTGACAAGACCGTCCGGCAGAGGGAGACCCATGAGCGAGGCATCCCGTCCCAGACGTGTGACCGGCGCAGATGTAGCGCGGGAAGCGGGAGTGTCCCGCGCGACCGTCAGTTACGTCCTCAACGACACCGCGTCCCAGAAGATCTCCGAGACGACGAGGCTGCGAGTCCTGGAAGTCGTGGCCCGGCTCGGCTACGCCCCCTCGGCGTCGGCCCGTTCGCTGCGCAAGGGCCGCTCGGACATCGTGCTCGGACTGCTCCCGGACTGGCCGATCGAGCACGTCCTCGGCCGCCTCGTCCAGCGGCTGACCAGCGCCTTCGCCGAGCACGGGCTCACCTTCCTGGTGTACTCGGCGGCTCAGCCGGCCCGCCCCGTGCGCGAGATCTGGAAGGCCCTGACGCCCGCGGCGGTACTGGCCCTCGACGAGTTCCCCGAGTCCGAGTCCGATGCCATGCGGTCCGCCGGGATCGACGTCGTCATGGCGGTGCACGGCTCCCCGCACGGTCGCAGCAGGCCCCCGCTCGTCTCGGAGGAGCCGATCGGAGCGGCGCAGGCCCGGCACCTCGCCGCCGCGCACCGCCGGCTCGGCTACGCCTGCCCGGATCTGCCCGGCCTGGGCGCGCTGGCCAGGTCGCGGCTGGACGGTGTGCGCAAGGTGTGTGCCGAACTCGGCCTCCCGGAGCCCGATGCCCGCGTCGTCCCCTTCGCGCCGGAGGGCGCCATGGAGGCGGTGCGGGCATGGCGTTCCGCGACGCCCCCGGTGACGGGCATCTGTGCCTTCAACGACGCCGTCGCCCTGTCCGTGCTGGTCGGACTGCGGTCCCTGGATCTGCGGGTCCCGGACGACATGGCCGTGATCGGCGTCGACGGCACCCCCGCTGCGGCACTGGCGCAGCCGCCGCTCACCACGGTCGTCCGCGACACCGACGCGCTCGCGCGTGAGTTGGCCCGGCGCGTCGTCGTGGCCCTCGACGGGGGTCGGATTCCCGTCGATCCGCTGCGGGACGCGCTCTGGGTGCTGGTGCGGGCCTCCGCCTGACGCCGCCACGGGTGTCCGAGGTCCGCCGGAATCGTCGCCTCTGAACCCCTTGCGCAATGCGGGCGACACGGTTACGTTACCCGGCACCGGATTAAACGTGTAAGTGAAACGTGCAAGCCATCACCTTCGGGCGGCACTCCCCGATCCCCGAAGACGACAGAGGTCCGGGCGCACAGAAGACCGGCCCGGGCCGCGGACAGCGTCCACAGCCTTCGGCCGGCGCCGGGACCCGCGTCGACCCCACCTCCGAGCAGCGATGCGCCGAGCCGCACCCCTCCCGACACCACGGAGCACTCGATGAAGAGAAGAACCGTCCTCCACGCCTCGATCGGAGCGGTCGCGGCGCTCACGCTCGCCGCCTGCGGCGGTGGGAACGGCACCGGCACCGGCAGCTCCGGTTCGGCCACGCTGACGATCGGCATGTCCTCGGCGCCCAACAGCCTGGACCCGGCCCAGATAGCCACCGGCCCCTTCGTGAACTACCTCGACCCGGCCTACGCCTCGCTGCTGACCCGCAGCGCCGACGGCGCCCTCGCGCCCGGTCTCGCCGACAAGTGGGGCTACGTCGGCAACGGCAACACCGAGTTCAAGCTCCAGCTGCGCAGCGGCGTGAAGTTCGCCGACGGCACCCCCATCACCGCCGCCGACGTCGTGGCCTCGCTGAAGTACATCCAGAAGGGCAGCGGCCCCGCCGCCTCGTACTACCGCCCCCTGGCCTTCTCCGCGCCCGACGGCTCCACGGTGGTGATCAAGAGCCCCACGCCCAACCCGGACATGGGGGCGCTGTTCACCCCCGCCTTCCTGGGCGGTGCCGTCATCAGCCCGGCGGGCCTGAAGACCCCCAAGAAGCTGGCCTCGGCGACCTTCGGCGCCGGCCCGTACGTGTACAGCGCCGCCCAGTCGGTCTCCGGCGACCACTACGTCTACCTGCCCAACAAGAACTTCTACGACCAGAGCGCCATCCACTTCAAGAAGATCACCGTCCGGGTCATCCCGAACATCAACTCCGAAGTGCAGGCTCTGAAGTCGGGACAGATCGACTTCATGTACGGCTCCCCGGACGTGGCCCCCTCCATCGCCGGCGACTCCTCGCTCACGACCCTCAAGAAGCCCACCACCTGGGCCGGTCTGTTCCTCCTCGACCGCGACGGCACCGTCGTCAAGGGCCTGGCCGACGAACGGGTCCGCCAGGCACTGAACTACGCCGTCGACCGGGTGGCGATCACGAAGGCGGTCTACGGCGACTACGGGACCCCTGTGGAACAGCCGGCGATGCCCGGATACGACGGCTACAGCCCCAAGGCCGCGAAGATGTACGACTACGACCCCGCCAAGGCCAAGCAGCTGCTGGCGGCGGCCGGTTACTCCGGCGGGCTCACCATCCCCGTCAACTACGGCTCCTTCGACCCCTCCACCAGCAAGCTCGTCCAGGCCGTACAGGACCAACTCGCCAAGGTGGGCGTCCACTTGAAGCTGACCGCCGCCACCAACCTCGGCGGCTGGATCAATGACCTGCTGACCAGGAAGTACGCGGCCACCGTGCTCTCACCGGGCCAGGGCGGCGACGAGAACTTCTACGCCCAGCAGGCGGGGTTCACCAAGACCGGCATCATGAACGTCTTCGCCGTCCAGGACGCCGACGTCGACGCCGCGTTCACCAAGCTCGCCGCCTCCGACAAGCAGTCCGCCGGAGCGGCCGCGCAGGCCCTCACCGAGGTGATCACCCGCAAGGCGCTCGCCCTGCCGGTGTCCGGCTCCGACACGATCATCATGTACAACGCGAAGCTCAAGGGCGTGAAGTTCGTCCCGGGCACCGCCTTCGCGACCTCCAACACCCTGTGGACCTCCCGGTGACGAGGACCGATGCTGCCGATCATTGTTCGTAGACTCGCCCTGTCCGTCCCCCTGTTGGTCGTCGTCTCCGCGATCACCTTCCTCCTGGAGTCGTTCGTGCCGGGCAACCCGGCACGCACACTCCTCGGTCTCAACGCGACGCAGGAGCAGTACGACGCGCTGCGGGCCGCACTCCACCTCGACCAGCCGGTCATCGCACAGTACGGCCTCTACCTGCGCGGTGTGCTGCACGGTGACTTCGGCACCTCACTGTTCACCGACGAGTCCGTGCTCGGGCTGATCGGCCAACGGCTGCCGGTGACCCTGGCGTTGGTGATCGGCGGAACCGGGCTCGCGGCCCTGGTGGGCGTGTTGCTCGGCGTCCACAGCGCGACACGCGGCAGGTTCAGCCGCCGCCTGGTCGACGTGGTGTCCCTGCTGGGCGGCGCACTGCCCAACTTCTGGATCGCCCTGCTGCTCGTGGCCCTGTTCGCCGTCAAGTTCGCCGTCTTCCCCGCCACCGGCTACACCCCGTTCGCCGAGTCCCCCGGCCAGTGGGCGGCCGGCCTCGTCCTGCCCGTGGTCGCCCTGTCCATCGGCGGTGTCGCCTTCATCGCCAAGGTCACCCGCGACGCGATGCTCACCACCCTCGGGCTCGACTACATCCGAACGCTGCGCGCCTGCGGGATCGGGCCCTCCGCCATCATCTGGAAGCACGCGCTGCGCAGTTGCGGGTTGCCGGTGGTGACCACCTTCGGCCTCACGATGATCACCTTCATCCCCGGCACGATCCTCATAGAGAACGTCTTCACCCTGCCCGGCCTCGGCACCACCGTCGTCAACGCCACCAACCAGCACGACCTGCCGGTCGTGCAGGGAGTCGCGCTCGCCTTCACCGCCATGGTGATCGTGGTGAACCTGCTCGTCGACGTCCTCTACGGCCTCCTGAACCCCAAGGTGCGTACGGAATGACCACAGTTGAGCCACCCCCGACGGCACCCCCACGGGCCAGGAACAACCCCTTCGCGGGGATCTGGCGCCGTCCCCTCACCGCCGCGGCACTCCTGGTGATCCTCGGCATCACCGCCGCCGTGATCCTCGCCCCCGTCCTGGCCCCGCACCCGCCCCTCGCCCAGGACCTCCTGCACGCGCAGGCCGGACCGTCGGCCGGGCATCCGCTGGGCACCGACGGCCTCGGCCGCGACGTCCTGAGCCGGTTGCTGTACGGCGGGCGGCCCACCCTGCTCGGCGTGGGCCTGGCCGTCCTCGTCTACGCCGCCTTCGGCATGACGCTCGGCCTGGTGGCCGGCTACCTGCGCGGCTGGACCGACCGGGTCATCGTCGCCGTACTGGACGTCATGCTGTCGGTTCCCGCCGTCATCCTCACGCTGGCCGTCCTCGCGATCTTCCACCAGAGCAACGCCGCCGCCATGATCACGCTCGGCTTCTTCGCCTCCGCCAACCTCGCCCGGCTCATCCGCGGCTCCTGCCTGGCGCTGCGCGAGGAACTGTTCGTGGACGCCGCCAGGGTCTCCGGGCTCGGCTCGGCACGGATCATGGCCCGGCACATCATCCCGGGTCTGACCGGTCAACTGCTCGTCCCCGTCTGCCTGTTCGCGGGCAACGCGCTCGCCATCCAGACCGGCCTGGGCTTCCTCGGCCTCTCGACTCCGGCACCGGCGCCGAGCTGGGGCGGCATGGTCTTCGACGCCGCGCAGGTCATGGAGCAGGACCCCTATCTGCTCCTCGTCTCCGGCGGTGTGCTCGGCCTGATGACCCTGGCCTTCGGGCTGCTCGGCGACGGGTTGCGCGATCTCCAGCAGGACCGGAAGCGGGCGACCGGCGGCCGGATGCGGCGACCGGAGACCACGGTCACCGCCGAAGACGCCGTCACGCCCTCGGACGGAGCCGTGCTCACCGTCCGGGACTACTCGATCGCCTTCGCCACCGGGCAGGGGCAGCGCGATGTCGTCGACTCCGTGAGCTTCAGCGTGCGCCCGGGCGAGATCTTCGGCCTGGTGGGGGAGTCCGGCAGCGGGAAGACGGTCACCGGCCTGTCGCTGCTCGGACTCCTGCCGCCCAACGGCGCCGTGACGAGCGGCTCGGCCTGGCTGGCCGGCACACGGATCAGCGGTCTGCCGGAACGCGAACTGCGGCGCATCCGCGGCCGCGAGATCGCCCTGGTCTCCCAGGAGCCCATGATGGCCCTCGACCCCTACTTCACCATCGGCTCCCAGCTGTCCGAGGTGGTCCGGCGCACCGCTGACACCTCCGGCGGGAAGGACGCCGTACGCCTGCGGGTCCGGGACCTGCTGACCAGCGTCCACCTGCGCGACCCCGACGACGTCGCGCGCCGGTACCCGCACGAACTCTCCGGAGGCATGCTCCAGCGCATCGCCATCGCTATGGCACTGGCCGGTTCACCGAAGGTGCTGATCGCCGACGAACCCACCACGGCACTGGACGTCACCGTGCAGGCGGGCATCCTGGACCTGCTCCGGACGCTCCGCGACGAACGCGGCATGGCGATCATCCTGATCACGCACGACCTCGGAGTCGTCGCCGACACCTGCGACCGCGCGATCGTCATGGAGCAGGGCCGGATCGTGGAGGAGGGCCCGGTCGAGGACATCTTCTACCGGCCTCAGCACCCCTACACCAGGACACTCATCGACAGCACCCCCAGCATCGCTCGGACCGAGGGCAGGATCGCGTGACCGGAACACCCGTACTCCAAGTCGACGGCCTCGCGGTGCGCTACCCGTCCCGCGGTTTCCGCAAGCCCCCGACCACGGTCATCGAGGACGTCTCCTTCGAGGTCGGACACGCCGAGACGGTCGCGCTCGTCGGCGAGTCCGGCTCGGGCAAGACCACGATCGGCAAAGCGGTCCTGGGACTGACCCCGGTCAGCGCGGGACGCGTCCTGCTCGACGGCCGGGACATCGCCCACCTCACCGGACGGGCCCGCCGCCTGCTGTCCGCAGACCTCCAGGCCATCTTCCAGAACCCCTACGGCTCCCTCAACCCGTCGCTGCCGGTGGGCCGGATCCTGGCCGAACCCCTGCTCACCGGCTCGGCGTTGCCACGCCAGGAGGTCCACGACCGCATCGCCGAGCTGCTGCGCCGCGTCGGCCTGCCCGAGGACGCGGTCGACCGCTACCCGGCCCAGTTCAGCGGAGGCCAGCGCCAGCGCATCGCCATCGCCCGGGCGGTGGCCCGCCACCCCCGGATCATCATCTGTGACGAGCCGACCAGCGCCCTCGACGTGACCACGCAGGCCGCCGCCCTGAACCTCCTCGCCGAGCTCCAGCAGACCCTCGGATGCTCGTATCTCTTCATCACCCACGACCTCGCCGTGGTCAAGGAGTTCGCGGCGCGCACCCTGGTACTCCAGCACGGACGCATCGTCGAGGAGGGCCCCAGCGTCGACGTGTGCGGCCGCCCGCGGCACCCGTACACCCGCCGCCTGGTGGCCGCCGCCCCCGTCCCGGACCCGGTCCTGCAACGCGCCCGTCGCAAGCAGCGGACCGAGCTCGAGGCAAGCGCGCGGTGAGCCGCGGGGGGAGACGATCAGGCGGACTGCCTGATGCGGATGCCGAGTTCGTCCTGGACGGGCTCGGTGGAGACCGGCTTTCCGTCGAGGGTGTCGACCACGCGGCGGGCCATGTTCCGCGCGATGGTGTTCGTGTCGCGGAAGACAGTGGTCAGCGGCGGCTGCGCCAGCGACGCGTTGGGGATGTCGTCGACACCGATCACCGCCAGGTCCTGCGGGGCGCGCAGACCGAGGTGGCCGAGGCCGGCGAGCACCGCGAGGGCGATGTCGTCGTTGAAGGCGCACACCCCCGTCACCGCCGGCTCCTCGGCCAGCCACGCCTTCACCGCTTCGGCGGCCCCCCGGGCCTCCAGCGGCACCGTCCGGACGTCGGGCTCGGGCAGGCCCAGCTCGGCGCAGACCTTGCGGACGCCGTCGAGCCGCGGCTGTGCGAGGACGTCGAGCCCCGGCAGATCGGGGTAGGCGTAGCCGAGGCGCCGGTGCGCCGCCGCCAGGTGGCGGGCCTGTACGGCGCCGATCGGCTGTTCGGACACCAAGGGAGCGGGCTTCTCGCCCGGGAACGTGCCGTGCATCGCCATGACCACCTCGATCCCGGCGGCCCGCATCGCCCGGGCCTCCGGCTCGGGGAAGTCCTGGAGCGCCAGGACCGCCGCCGGCGAAATGGACTTCCACAGCTCCCGCAGCGGGCGGGCCGGGCGGGCCGACGAATGCACCACGAAGGTCAGCCCGTGCTCGGCGAAGGAGTTGGTCAGCCGCTGGATCAGCTGCCCGAGGACGTGCTCGATCGGCCAGTCCGGCAGCAGCCCGAGCACGATGTCCGAACGGCCCATCCGCAGGGCTCGCGCGGCGGCCGAGGGCGCGTAACCGAGGCGGCCCGCCGCTTCCCAGACCCGCTGCCGGGTGGCCTCGGGGATCTTCTGGTGCGGAGCGTCGTTGAGGACATAGCTCACGGTGGCGCGGGACACCCCGGCCTCCCGCGCCACATCCGCGCTGGTCACCCGTCTGACTTCGGACACCCCGGTCACCAGCCCCGCCCTCGGATCCGCCTCTTGTCAAAGCCCATGGCCGGGGTTAGCTTACCTGCCAGACCGGCCTTACTGGCACGCGTAAGTGAAACGAGTAGGCCGCCCCTCGGCACATGTCCGGCTCAGGTCGGAACGACCTGCGGCCAGGCCCCCACCCTGTTCCCCTCGAGGAGGCCACATGTCCGATGTGAAGGCCCGGGCGAGCAGCCCCTGGAAGACGGCGGTCCTCGCGGGCATGGCGTCCTATCTGGACGCCGGAGCGCTGGTGACCTCGGGCATCGCGATCGGCGGCTACTACGCGGTTCCCCTCGGCCTCGGTCCGGGAACCGTGGGCACGCTGCTGGGGCTCCAGACCCTGGCGTTCGCGGCCGGCGCGCTCTTGGGAGGCCGGCTGGGCGACCGGTTCGGCCGCCGGAGGATCTTCACCTTCTCCCTCCTGCTCTACGCCGCCGGCACGGGGCTGCTCCTCGTGGCGACCGGACCGGTTCCGCTGTACGCCGGTGTCCTGGCCACCGGTGTGGCCATAGGCGCGGACCTGCCCGTGTCGCTGGCGCTGGCCAACGAAGAGGCGCCGCCGGGCAGGAAGGGCACGATGGTGGTGTTCTCCGGCATGCTCTGGCTCGCCGGCATCGTCGCCGTACTCGGCCTGAGTTCCTTCCTGGGCGTGCAGGGCCTGCGTGGCGGCCGCATTCTCTTCGCCCACCTGCTCCTGGTGGCGATCGTGGTCCTGCTGCTGCGCCGCACCCTCGCCGAGTCCGCGGAATGGTCCGCCGCACGGCACACCGCCCACTCGCACCCGACAGTCGATTCCGAGAACGTCGAGTTCAGCCGCGTCAGGGAGCTGTTCCGGCCCCCGGTCGTCCATGCGCTCCTCGCGACCGGCCTGTACTACGCGGCCTGGAACCTCGGCGCGAACACCCTCGGCCAGTTCGGCACCTTCCTCTGGACCGCCCTCGCCGGGGGAGAGGTCGAGCAGTTCTCCCGGCTCGCCCTCCTCGGGCTGCCCGTCGGCTTCCTCGCCGGGCTGGCCTTCCTGCGGGTCATCGACCGGCCCGCCCGGCACACCTGGTTCGCCGTCGGCTCGGCGTTGATCGTCGTCGCGTGGGCGCTGCCCGCCCTGTTCGGCGCCAACAGGGTCACGCTCGTCGCCGTCCTGCTGCTGTCCGGCCTGGGCAACGCGTTCGCGGGGGAGGCCGTGTACAAGGTCTGGACCCAGGAGCTGTTCCCGACCCTGCTGCGCGCGACCGCCACCGGAGTGACCATGGCCTTCACGCGGGCCGTCGCCGGACTCGCGGCCCTGGCCACGCCTGCGTTCGCCCTCGGCCACACCCGCCTCTTCTTCGGCCTGCTGTTCGGCTGCGCGCTGTGCGCGGCGGTGATCGGGCTGGCCTGGGTGCCGCGACTGGCCGTGGCGCCCGGGCCCGAACAGGGGCCTGCGGGGACGGCTGATCCCGTACTGCGCACCGCACCTGTGCCGACGCAACCGTCCGCAACAGCGGCCTGACCCGGCCGCCCCGACCTGCGGGGCCTCCGCCGATCCGGCGGCCCCTGCCGATGGAGCCATCTGCTCTGTCGGCCCGACCCACCCCCCTCCCTGTCGACGCGACCGTCCGCTTGGTCGACCCGATCCGGCCGCTCACCCCGCGCGCGGAAGCGTCCGCCTGACCCGGCCGATCCGGCCTGTCCTGCCCGCGCGTTCGGAACCGTCCGCTTGACCCGCTTGACCCGCTTGACCCGCTTGACCCGCTTGACCCAGCCCCCGCCCACGGAACCTCCGCCTCGCTGGCCCGACCCGTCGCCGGGGCTCAGGCCGTCGTCCGCGAGCCGTGGACACCACCCGTCCGTACCCCGGCCCCGCGACCACCGCGCCACCGAACCCACCACGAGGAGACCCCGGATGACCATGCGCCCCCCGCCCTTCGACCGCGAACTCGCCGCTGAGCTCGACGCGATCCACGTCTTTCTGCCCCCCACGATCACGCCGGACATGATCGCGGACGGCAGGCGGACGGACGGTCCCTTCGCGCCACCGTCGAACGAGGAACTGGCCTGCGGCGGTGTCTTCGAAGTCCGGGAAGAGACCGTCCCCGGCCCGCCGGGCGCACCGGGGGTGCCCCTGCTGATCTGCCGGCCCACCGCCCCGACCGAACCACGCCCGGTCGTCTACACCATCCACGGCGGTGGGATGGTGGCCGGCACCCACCGGCTGGGCATGCCGCTCGACTGGGCGGAGGAACTCGGCCTGGTCGTCGTGTCGGTGGACTACCGCCTCGCCCCCGAGCATCCACATCCGGCCCCGGTGGAGGACTGCTACGCGGGGCTGCTGTGGACGGCCGAGCACGCCAAGGAGATCGGTGGCGACCCGGACCGCATCATCCTCGCGGGCGGCAGCGCCGGCGGCGGTCTCACCGCGGCCGTGGCACTGCTCGCGCGTGACCGCAACGGACCGCGCGCGATCGGCCAGGTGCTGATGTGCCCGATGCTCGACGACCGCAACGACACCCCCTCCGCCCACCAGATGGCGGGCCTGGGCGTGTGGGACCGCACGTCCAACGAGACGGGATGGAATGCGCTCCTGGGCGACGCCCGGGGCACCGCGGACGTGTCACCGTACGCGGCACCCGCCCGCGCGCACGACCTGTCCGGGCTGCCTCCGGCTTTCATCGACGTCGGTTCGGCCGAGACCTTCCGCGACGAGGACATCGCCTACGCCAGCCGCATCTGGCACGCGGGCGGCATCGCCGAACTGCATGTGTGGCCCGGCGGTTTCCACGGATTCGACGGCATGGTGCCGCGGGCCGCCCTGTCCCAGGAAGCCCGCGCGGCAAGGCTGCGGTGGCTGCGCCGACTGCTGGGGGAGTGACCCCCGCCGAGCGGGGACCCCGGTGTGCGGGAACCCCGGAATCTCGGCTACCGCTTGCGGACGGTGTACGTCAGGTGCGTCACCCGCGCTGACCCGTCCGTGCGGGACTGCGTCAGTGTGAGGCGGTCGGGGTCCACATGGTCGAACAGGCGGATGCCGGTGCCGAGGAGGACGGGGGCGAGGGTGATCGAGAACTCGTCGATCAGGCCGCTGTCCAGGTACTGCTGGATCGTCTCGGCGCCGCCGGCGATGCGTACGTCGCGGTCGCCGGCCGCCTCGCGGGCCCGGAGCAGTGCGCTCTCGATGCCGTCGGTGACGAAGTGGAAGGTGGTACCGCCCGGCCGCTCCCACGGGTCACGCCCGGTGTGGGTGAGGACGAACACCGGGGTGTGGAACGGTGCCTCCTCCGGCCATGCCAGCTCGCCCGCGTCGAACATCCGCCTGCCCATCACGCTCGCGCCGGTGCGCTCGTACGTCGCTCGCGCGAGGTCGTTGTCCGGTCCCTCCTCGCCGCCGTCGCCGAGCCCGAGGTTCTCCCGGAACCACCGCAGCGGGAACATCCACGCCTGCAACTCCGACCACTGCGCCATCCAGCGCCGGGCCCTCGGGTCGTCCCGGCCCGCGGAGGAGAAGACGACCTCGACGGGCACGTCCTCCGGTGCCATGAAGCCGTCGAGCGACATCGTCACGCTGAAGAACACCTTCCCCGGCATCAGTCGTCCGCCCCCTTCGGTGCGGTTCCGGTCCGGGTGAGGTCGGCGACGTAGGCCTCCAGGTTGCGCAGCGTCTGCTCGCCGCCCTCGACCGCGTGGTACTTCTCCACCGCCTCGTCGCGCAGCTCCCTGGTGGGGAACACCGTGCGCATCGCGATCCGGGTCCGCTCGCCGAGGGGCTCGAAGGTCAGGACCGTCTCGAAGGCATGGGGGTCCGTACGGTACTCGCCGTGCAGCAGCTCGATCCGCTGCGGCGGGACGATCTCCCGCCAGGTGATCCACTCCTGGTAGTCGGTCCCGTCCGGCCCGTGCATCACGAAGTCCCACTCCCCGCCGACGCGGAACTCGAAGGACCGCGTCGTGGTCGTGAACCCCTCAGGGCCCCACCACCGGGACAGGTGCCGGACCCGCGTGAACGCCTCGAACACCAGCTCCCGCGGGGCGTCGATCTCCCGGGAGATCAGGATCTCGCGGTCCGCGGACGCGGGCTCGCCGCCGTTACTCGTCGTCGCCATGGTGTGATCCCTCCTGCTGCGCCTGCTTCAACTCCCGTACGTATTCGTCCAGTCGGTCGAAGCTCTCGTTCCAGAACCGCTCGAAGCCGCCCACCCACTCGTGGATCGGCCGCAGTCCGCGGGCGTCCAGGCCGTACAGCCGCTGCTTGCCCGCCCCGCGGACCTTCACCAGGCCGACCTCGCGCAGGACCCGCAGGTGCTTGGACGCCTGCGGCTGGGTCATCCCCAGGTCCCGTGCCAGGTCGGTCACCGGTCGCTCGCCGGCCCGCAGCAGCACCAGGATCTCGCGCCGCTGCGGTTCGGCGATCGCGTTGAACGCGTCCGAGGTCGTCGCCGCTCGTGCCATGGCCTCATCATATGCCCATATCGGCATGCGTCAACGGTTGGCTTGACCCGACCCCCGCGTTCAGTAGAAGTACGTAACGGACTGCGTATTTCACGGCGGTCGGCGTCTGCGGCGGCAAGGATGTCGGTGCGGGCGTCTACTGTGCCGACCATGGAGACGATCTACCGGACCTGGGCGGAGACGGTCGCGCTGTTCGAGGAGCGCGGGTTTCCGCAGGAGACCTACGACAGCCTGTACGAGGACGAGTACATCCTGCACCCGGGACCCGCGGCGCTGCCCGGCTCGCTCTGGCTGGACGATCACCAGTACCGGCACCTGAACCCCTGGATCAAGGCGGGCGGCAGGCCCGAGTACGAGGGGATCGACGGCGCGGTCACCGGATACGTCATCGACGGCGACCTGCACGTCGACGGCAACATCCTCAACCTGGAGGACGGCAGCCCTTCGCTGATCGTGCTCGGCGATCTCACCGCCGCCAACCTCGTCCTCACCGGCTCGTCGTACCTCCTGGTCCAGGGCGACATCGAGGTCGAGGCCTTCGTCGGCAACTCCACGGACCAACTCGTCGACGTCCAGGGGGACTTGCGGGCCGCACTGGCGATCCTGTGGGACGAGTTCGTGCCCGAGATCGGCGGCCGGCTGCGTGGACGGGCCCTGGTTCCCGACCACCTCGACCTCGACGACCACGGCGTGACCGTCGAGGATCCGGCGCCCCACGCCGCCCTCTCCGACCTCCTGGTGCCCGAGATCCTCCTGGCCGACGGCGAGGACCCCGGCGACGACACCCACCTCGCCGAAACCCGCCTGCGCTACGAGCACATGATCGACCGGCTGGTGCGGGGCCTTCCCCTGATACGCGGCGGCCGCGCCGTCGCCCCCTTGGAGGAACTCCCGCCGGTGAAGTGAGTCGCCCCGGGGGAAAGGGAGTTGAAGGCTGACGACAGGGGAGTGGCGACAACTCGGTTGCTGGGGTTGACGGTGAGGTGGCGTGCGGTCACCTTGAAATACGTCGGGCGGCGTGGGAGCGCTCCCGCGCCGCAGGGTCAGGTCACCGCACCCGCACCTCGTTCGGACCGTCCCCCACCGAAGGATGGCCACATGCAGACGCCCCAGCCCCGTCACCTGTCCCGCCGTACCCTGGTGACCGCCGCCGCTGCCGGCCTGGTCGCCGGTGTCGCCGTCCCCGCGCGGGCCTCCGCCGCCCCGCCCCGGTTCCACACCGTGGGCCGCGTCGAGGCCGCCGCCGACGGACTCGTGCGGTACAGCTGGCCCGGGATCTACTTCGAGGGCCGGTTCCGCGGTACCGGCGTCGGCCTCGTCCTCGACGACTCCGTCAACGACTACGACGTACAGATCGACGGCAGGACCACGACCACCCTCGTGACCCCCGGCCGTACCACCGCCTGGATCAGGGGACTCACCCACGCCGAGCACCGCGTGCGGCTCGTCAAGCGAACCGAAAGCCCTTGGTCCGAGGGCCGGTTCGGCGGCTTCGTGGCCGCCCCCGGCGGCGCGGTCCTCGCCCCGCCCCCGCCCCGGCGCAGACAGATCGAGTTTATCGGCGATTCCTACACGGCCGGCTACGGCAACCTGTCCACGACCCGTGACTGTTCGGCCAACGGGGGAGTCGACCGCAACACCGACACCGACCTCTCCTTCGGCGCCCTCACCGCCCAACGCCTCGGCGCCGACTACCAGATCAACGCCTTCTCCGGCCGCGGCATGGTCCGCAACTACAACGGCAGCAGCCCCGGCACCGACTTCCGCACCTACTACGACCGGGCCCTGCTCGCCGTGGCGGGAGACGTCTGGCGGAAACCGGCGAGCTGGCGACCGCAGGTGGTCGTCGTCGGACTGGGCCTCAACGACTTCTCGACACCCCTCAACCCCGGCGAGCCCTGGGCCACGCAGAGCGAACTGGTCACGGCCTACGAGTCCGCCTACCACGGCTTCCTCGACACACTGCGCGCCCGCTACGGCCCCCGGACCCTCCTGCTGGTCAGCGCCACCGCACTGGGCTCGACCCCCTTCGCGGAGACCGTCGAGCGGATCGCCCGGACCCGTAACGCGCGCGGCGACGACCGGGTCGCCCACTGGTACTACGACGACCCGGCCCTGGACCACCTCGGCTGCGACTGGCATCCCTCCGCGCAGGACCACCGGATCATCTCCGGACTGCTGGCGGACCGCCTCGCCGCGCTGGAGCTGTGCTGGTAGCGCTGCCGGTGGTCAGCTGATGTTCAGCTGATGCAGAGCAGGTTGAGCACGCACAGCCCCGACGGATCGGTCGAGGACGTGGAGGAACCCGACCCCGACGTCTGGGAGTTGCCGGAACTCGTGCTCGAACTCGTGCCGGTGCCCGACCCCGTGGCGGTCTCCGACGTGCCCGTGGTGGTGGTCGTCGAGCTGTCGGTCGCCGTGGACGAAGGCGTCTGCACCGTCGTCCCGGCGGACGTGCCGGTCGAGCCCGAGCCGGCCGATGTCGACGTCGAGAGGGTGGATCCCGAGCGGGACTGCGACTGCGAGGCGGTCGTCGCCGTGGGCGTGGGAGCGGTGACGGAGTCGGTGTGGACCGACGAACCGTTCGCGGTGGACGCGGAGTCCGTCGTGCGCCGGTGCTTGCCGGTCGTCGTCGCGGGCGTGTCCGTGGTGGACCGGTGCGTCCCGGCCGAGGTCGAGGCCGGGAGGACGTCGTCCGAGGTGGGCAGTTCCGATCCGCCCATGGCCCGGTTGTCCGGCGAAGTGGCCGCCTGGGTGCGGGTGTTGGCTCCCTGGTGCATCGCGGAGACGGTCAGGCCGCCACCGACGAGGGCGACCGCGGTCGCGACCACGGCCTTGCGCTGGTTCTTCTTCCAGCGGGCCCGCTGGCGCCGCCGTGCCGCCCGGCCCTCCGTGACCACCGGCGCGTCCGCCACGTCCTCGGACGGGAGGCCGGTCTCGGCGGCCGGCTCCTCGTGGAGACCCGTTTCGTGCCAGGTGGGTGCTTCGTCCCAGGCCGTTGCCGCCGTGCCCGTCGTCGCGTAGACGTGGGCGGGGGGAGCGATGTCCGGGGCGTAGGCGCCGCATCCGGGACACGCCAGGGCGCCGTTGAGATGCCGACGGCACGAGGAGCAGTAGTCCATCTGGTCTTCCTGAGTCGACTGCACCATCGGCCCGATGGCCGTGGCCGGTCTCGTTCGCACGGGGGATCGAGCCGAGGTAAAAGTAGCGACGCTTTCGAAAGGCGGTGTGCAGCCTGTGTGATGCTCCTGCGCAGATGTCAGAGGGGTGCCGTGGGCACGAAGGCCTTACGTCACATTCGCGCCCTGGTGTCCGTCGTGCGGCCCCCTCGTCCCGGGGATCCGCTCAGGCCCCGTGCCCCACGTGTCGCGAAGTGAACCGTCACGCCCCCGACGAAGTCCCCGGTGCCCGGGCCGCCAACGCCTCCAGCAAAAGTTCCACCGCCTCCTCGAACGAGCTGTCCGCCATCCCCGGCAGCTCCCGGCGTACGGCGGTGAGGGCCGGGTACGTCCGCGGGTCCAGGTCCTGGTAGACGTCCCGCCAGGCCCGGTGATCGGCCTCGCGCTGCTGCCGGGGGAGTGCCTGGAACGCCGCGTCGGTGGCCGCGTGGCTCAGCACGGTGTCGATGAAGGCCAGATACAGCCGGGCGGCGGCGGCCGGCTCGAAGCCCGCCGACAGCAGCAGCCCGATGCCCATGTCCACCGCCCGGATCTCGCTCCTGCGCCGGGTCACCCGGTGCGCGGCCAGCGCGGCGGCCCGCGGATGGGCGAGGTATCCCGCACGGACCCGCAGGGCCATCTCGCGCAGCGATGCCACCCAGTCGTCCCCGGGCACGAAGCCGTCCATCGCGTCGCCGATGATCCGGTCGGCGATGGCGAGGACCAGGTCGTCGGTGTCGTGGAAGTAGCGGTAGAGCGCGGTCGGATCACAGCCGAGCGCCGCACCGAGCCGCCGCACGCTCAGCGCCTCCGGCCCGTGCTCGCCGATCAGACGCAGCGCGGTCTGCACGATCAGGTCCTCGGACAGCAGGACTCCGGAGCGGGTGGGACGCCGACGCCGGCGCTCCTGCGGGACACGGCTGGTCATGGGAAGGGCTCCTCACAAGGCCGGCGACCCGACCGGGCCGGCACGGTGACTCGACCGGGCCCGCACAGTGAACGGCTCCAGTCCCCCTTACGTCAACAGGGTTGACCGAATATGGACCACGGCTGTTCCATCACCTCACCGCGCGGCTCTTCCTCCGTCTCCCGTCCCCGAGGAGCCCTCCATGTCGTCAGCACCGCCCGCGTCCGCTCCGCCCGGAACCGCTCTGCGTCGCTCCCTGGGTGTCGTCGACGGCGTAGCCCTCGCCGCCTCCAGCACCGCGGCCACCACCAGCATCGCCATCGGCATGGGCACGATCGCGACCATCGTCGGGCTCCAGGCCCCGGCCCTGCTGCTCCTGGCCTTCCTGCCGGTGCTCGGCATCGCCACCGCCTACGCCCGCCTGAACCGCTCCGAACCGAACATGGGCAACGGCTACGTCTGGGTCGGCAGATCCCTCGGCCCCTGGCCCGGGTTCCTCACCGGCTGGGTCACCCTGGTCGGCTCGGTCATCTTCTGCGCCTACACCAGCGCGATCATGGGCTCCGTCGTCCTGATCCTCGCCAACAAGGCAGGGCTGCACAGCGTCGCCGGCATCGCCCTCGACCCGACGTCCACCGGCGTCACCACCGGCGTCGGCCTGGTGATCCTCGTCGGCCTCACCGTCCTCGCCGTCACCGGTATCCGGGCCGCCACCCGCTTCCAGTTCGCCCTCCTGGTCTTCGAGTACGCGGTCCTGCTGGCTTTCTGCGGCTGGGCCCTGATCACCGGCGACCACGCCTTCTCGCTGTCCTGGTTCAACCCCTTCGAGATCTCCAGCGGCAAGACCTTCGCCCAGGGCATGGTCCTCGCGGTGTTCTTCTTCTGGGGCTGGGACGCCGCCTTCAGCGTCAACGAGGAGACGAAGAGCCCGGGCGAGGCGGCCCGCGGCGGCCTCATCGCCCTGTTCGCGATGCTCGGCCTGTTCCTCTTCGCCTCGGTCGCCTTCCAGCGCGAGATGAGCCTCGCCGAACTCGTCAGGAACGGCCCCCAGGCGCTCCCGTACCTCGGCGAGAAACTCGCCGCCGAACCCTGGGCCACCCTCCCCGTGGTCGCGCTGATGTTCTCCGCCGTCGCCTCCGTGCAGGCCACCCTGATCCCCACCGCGCGCGGACTGTTCGCCATGAGCCGCGACCGCACCATGGGCCCGCTGTGGACCCGCATCCACCCGCGCTACGGCACCCCCGCCGCCGGCACCGCCGTCGTGATGGCCATCGCCGGAGTGATCGCCGTACTCGCCATCGCCATCCCCAAGCTCAGCGACATGCTGCTGGCCGCCGTCAACGCCATCGGCCTGATCGTCGCCCTCTACTACGGCCTCACCGCGCTCGCCTGCGCCGTCCGCTTCCGCGCCGCCCGCCACGAAGGCGCCCGGGAGGCGCTGCTCGCCGTCGCCGTGCCCGCCGTGTCCGGCCTGATCCTGCTGGGCCTCGGCGGCTACCTCGGATACTCGTACCTGACGATGAGCGACCACTTCGCCCTCAGCCCGGACAACGGCTGGTTCATGTTCTCGCTGCCCGCCGTGATCGTCCTCGCCGGACTCGGCATGGCCGCCGTCGCCAAGTACGTCCGGCACTCCCCGTACTTCACCACCGGGCGCGGCACCGATGCCGACGCCCTGACCCTGCCGATGGACCGTACGGCGGTCTGACCTTCCCCTGCCCTCGGACCCCGGACCCTGGAGCCCACCCCCATGTCACACACCGCGGACCTCGTCCTCACCGGCGGTCCCGTGCACACCGTCGATCCCGCCCGCAGCCGCGCCACGTCGGTGGCCGTGCGCGACGGGCGGATCGCCGCCGTCGGCCACGACGAGGTGCGCGAGCTGATCGGCCCGCGCACCGAAGTCGTCGACCTGGCGGGCAAGTTGCTGTTGCCCGGCTTCCAGGACGCGCACGTCCACCCACAGGGCGCGGGCCTCGAACTCGGCCTGTGCCACCTCGCCGACACCGTCGACCCCGCCGCATACCTGCGCAGGATCAGGGAGTACGCCGACCGGCACCCGGACGCCGAGTGGATCACCGGCGGCGGCTGGTCCCTGGAGGCGTTCCCCGGCGGCGCCCCCACCGCCGCGGCACTCGACGCGATCGTCCCCGACCGCCCCGTCTTCCTGCCCAACCGCGACCACCACGGCGCCTGGGTCAACAGCCGTGCCCTGGAACGCGCCGGCATCGACGCCCGCACCCCCGACCCGGCCGACGGCCGCATCGAGCGTGACGCCGACGGCAACCCCACCGGCATGCTCCAGGAGGGCGCCGTCCACCTCGTGGGCAGGCTGGTGCCCGACCCCACACCGGAGGACCAACTCGCGGCGCTGCTGCGGGCGCAGGCCGTGCTCCACTCGTACGGCGTCACCGCCTGGCAGGACGCCATCGTGGGCGCGTACGCCAACATGACCGATCCGGCGCCCAGTTACACGGCCGCCCTCGACCGGGGCCTGCTCACCGCCCGGGTCGTCGGCGCTCTGTGGTGGGACCGCGAGCGCGGCGCCGAGCAGATCCCCGAACTCGTCGCCCGCCGCGAGGAGTTGCACCGGGACCGGTTCCGGGCGAGCACCGTCAAGGTCATGCAGGACGGCATCGCCGAGAACCACACCGCGGCGATGCTCACCCCCTACCTGACCGGCTGCGGCTGCGCCTCCGACAACAGCGGCATCAGCTTCGTCGCACCGGACGAGCTGAAGAAGTACGTCACCGAACTCGACGCCTCCGGCTTCCAGGTCCACTTCCACGCGCTCGGCGACCGCGCGGTGCGCGAGGCCCTCGACGCCGTCGAGTCCGCCCGCACCGCCAACGGACGGCGGGACACCCGGCACCACCTGGCGCACCTCCAGGTCGTCCACCCGCACGACATCCCCCGGTTCCGTGCCCTGGGCGCGAGCGCCAACCTCCAGATGCTGTGGGCCGCCCACGAACCGCAGATGGACCAACTGACCCTGCCCTTCCTGGGCGCGGAACGCGGCGCCCGCCAGTACCCGTTCGGCGACCTGCTGCGGGCCGGCGCCACCCTGGCCGCCGGCAGCGACTGGCCGGTCAGCAGCCCGGACCCCCTCCAGGCCATCCACGTCGCCGTCAACCGGATCACCCCGGGCGCCCCCGAGGGCACCCCGGAGTTCCTCCCCGAGCAGCGTCTCGACCTGGGCACCGCGCTCGCCGCGTACACGGCGGGCAGCGCCCACGTGAACCACCTCGACGACATCTCCGGCAGCATCACCGTCGGAAAGTCGGCCGATCTCGTCGTACTCGACCGGGATCCGTTCGCGGGCCCGCCCGAGGAGATCGCCGCGACCCGGGTCCTCCAGACCTTCGTCGAGGGTCGGCGGGTGCACACGGCCGACGACGCCTGAGCCACCCGACGGCCGTACGGGGCGGCTGATTCGGATGTCGGTCGACGGGGCACAGGAGTAGCTGGTCCGGAACCCGTCGACCCGAGGAACGTCATGGCACCACACAGCCCCGCCCAGGTCCGCGGAGCGGCCCTGCTCGCCGATCCCCTCCTCAACAAGGGCACCGCCTTCACCCCCGACGAGCGCGCCGAGCTCGGCCTCGACGGACTGCTGCCACCGGCGACCGAGACCCTCGACGAACAGGCCGAACGGGCGTACGAGGCGTTCCTCGGCTACGACAAGCCGCTCAACCGGCACATCTACCTGCGCCAGCTCCAGGACACCAACGAGGTGCTCTTCTACGGCCTGCTCACCCGGCACCTGGAGGAGATGCTGCCGGTCGTCTACACCCCGACCGTCGGCGAGGCGTGCCGGCGCTTCAGCGAGATCTACCGCAGGCCCCGCGGCCTGTTCCTGACCTACGAGGACCGGCACCGCTTCCGGGAGATCCTGCGCAACCGGCCGGGCGGCGAGGTCGACGTCATCGTGGTCACCGACGGCCAGCGCATCCTGGGCCTCGGTGACCAGGGCGTCGGCGGCATGGGCATCCCGATCGGCAAGCTCAGCCTCTACACCGCCATCGGCGGCATCCACCCCGCCCGCACCCTCCCGATCCTCCTCGACGTCGGCACCGACAACGAACAGCTGCTGGCCGGCGAGCACTACCTCGGCCGCCGTCAGCACCGCGTCACCGGCGACGCGTACGACGAGATGATCGAGGCGTTCGTCTCCGCCGTGGAGGCCGAACTCCCCGGGACCCTGCTCCAGTGGGAGGACTTCGCGACCGCTCACGCCCGCCCGATCCTCACCCGCTACCAGGACCGCCTGCTCACCTTCAACGACGACATCCAGGGCACCGCGGCCGTGGCGCTGGGCGCGCTGTCGACCGCCACGAAGGTCGCCGGATCGTCCCTGACCGACCACCGGATCGTGGTCCTGGGCGCGGGTTCGGCCGCCATCGGCGTCGCCGACATGATCCGTACCGCACTGGTCGAGGAGGGCCTGTCCGAGCAGGAGGCGGCCGATCGGTTCTGGTTCGTCGACATCGACGGCCTCCTGGTGCGCTCCCGCACCGACCTCACACCGGAGCAGCGGGTCTATGCGCGCGACGACGAAGAGGTACGGCAGTGGAGCGCGCGCGACCTGGCCGGCGTGGTCGGCGAGGTGAAGCCGTCCGTGCTGATCGGGCTGTCCACGGCGCACGGCGCCTTCACCGAGGAGATCGTGCGGACCATGGCCGACTCCTGCGACCGACCGGTGATCCTGCCGCTGTCGAACCCCACCTCGAACGCCGAGGCCGACCCCGCCGACCTCGCCCGCTGGACCGACGGCCGCGCCCTGATCGCCGCCGGCTCACCCTTCCCGCCGCTGAAGGTCGAGGGCCGCGAGGTGCCGGTCGCCCAGGCCAACAACGTCTACGTCTTCCCCGCCGTCGGTCTCGCGGTGACCGCGAGCCGGGCCACCCGGGTGACCGACCGCATGATGGTCGCGGCTGCCCGGGCCCTGGGCGAGACCGCGGTCCGGGCGGGCACCGACGGGGCGACCCCGCTGCTGCCACCGCTGGCGAGCATGCGGGACGCGGCCCGGGACATCGCACTCGCCGTGGCCCGGACGGCCGTCGAGGACGGGGTCGCCCCCGAGGCCACCGAGGCGGAGCTGCGCGAGGCGGTCGCGGCGACCCAGTGGACACCGCGGTACGCGTCCTGACCCCTGGCCTGCAGGGACACGCCCGCCGCCAGGGCCTCGCGGCCTGTGACAGTATCGGCGGCGGGCGCGGGGCCGCCCGCGGGGGTCGAGGGCAGAGGACGAGTGACATGGACCGGCCGCCAGGCATGATGGACGTGGCCCGGGAGGCCGGCGTCTCGCACATCACCGTCTCCCGTGTCATCAACGGCCACCCGTCGGTCCGCCCCGAGACCCGCACCCGGGTCGAGGCGGCCATCCAGAAGCTGGGCTACCGCCGCAACAGCGTCGCCCGGGCCCTCAAGAGCCGCCGCTCCTCGACGATCGGTGTGGTGATCGTCGGGTCCGAGCTGTTCGAGCTGCCGCGCATCCTCCTCGGCGTGGAGACGGCCGCCAAGACGGCGGGCTACTGGGTGAGCCTGGCCAGCCGGCAGGGCGAGAGCACCAGCGCCGACCTCGTCGAGACGCTGCGCCGGCTCACCGACCAGTCGGTGGAGGCGATCGCGGTCGTCACCGACCGGCCCGTCGTGGTGGAGGCGCTGTCCGGCCTCTCCTTCGAGGTGCCGGTGGCCGTGGTGATGTCCGGCAGCGTGCCCCACCCCGACCTGAGCTTCGTCGAGGTCGACCAGGAACTCGGCGCCCGGCTCGCGGTCCGCCACCTCCTCGGCCTCGGACACCGGGACGTCGCCCACCTGACGGGCGCGCTGCGCACCTTCGACGCCCGGGCCCGCGTCGAGGGCTGGCGGGCCGAACTCGCCGCCGCGGGAGCCGAAGGCGCCCTGCTGGAAGGCGACTTCACCGCCGAGAGCGGCTTCCGCCTGGCCCACCGGCTCTGTGACGCCGACGCCGGACCGCCCACCGCGGTCTTCGCCGGGAACGACCTGATGGCCATGGGCGTACTGGCGGCCTTCGCCGAGCGGGGCGTCAGGGTGCCCCAGGACGTCTCCCTCGTCGGCTTCGACGACATGAAGGGCGCCGACTTTCTGGTGCCCGCCCTCACCACGGTCCGCCAGGACTTCGCCCACCTCGGCCGCAGCGCCATCGAGCAACTGGTGCGGATGCTGGGCGGGGAGGGCGCGGAACGCCGGAGCATCGCACCTGAACTCGTCGTACGGCAGAGCACCGCCGCGCCCCGCGCGCACTCCTGAGCTTCCGGTTCCCTGCCTCAGCCGTCGTTCCCGGCGAGACTGGGGGCGTACTCGAACCACCGCACCCGCGCCTCCCCTTCGCCCGTGCCCGAGGTGCCGTACAGGCCGAGGTGGACGCCCACGAATCCACCGGCCCGTTCCGTGCTGAAAAAGGGCCGTTCGACGCTGCCCACGGTCGTCCGGGAGTCGTCCTCGACGTGGAAGGTGTAGGCGGACTCGTCGCTGTCCACGGCGAGGACGACCTCGCTGACGGTGACCGGCACGGCCGCGAGACGGGTGGCGGTCCCGGCCTCCACAGCGGTCAGGACGACCCGCAGCGTGCCGTCGGAGCCGACGGTGAGGGCCAGCGTGGCGTGCCGGCGGTCGTTCTGGAAGACGACCAGCCCCGCCTCCTGGGTGGGCGCGGGGGCGGTCAGGCGGACACGGGTGGCGGCCCGCATCCGCAGGTGTTGCTGAGGGCGGGCGATGAAGGCCGGCGTCCCGGTCGAGGTGAGGAGTTCGGGGGAGAGGCGGATCGTCAGGCCGCCCTCCGCGGAGTCGGGTGACACGAGGTGGTCGACCGGTCCGCGCAGGCTGCTCCACTCCGGGTCGAGCGAGCCGCCGGCGAAGTCGTCCCGCACCGGCCCGTCCGGGACCGCGGGTGCCGAGGCGAGCCCCGCGGGCCGCCGCTCCGAGAGACCCACCCGGCCCGTCTCCGGCGCGAACACCGGGCCCCTGTCGGTCCATTCGACCGGGACGAGGAACACCTCACGGCCCAGGGTGTGGGTGCCCTCGGTCGGTCGTATCCCCAGGGCCACCGCCCAGGTCTCCCCGGCGGGTGTGTCGACGAGGTCGACATGGCCGACGTTGTGGATCGGTTCGGCCGCGCCGCGGTGGCGGTGGGTGAGCAACGGGCTTCTGGGGTCGGTGGTGTAGGGGCCGGTGACGGAGTCGGCGCGGGCCGCGGTGACGGCGTGATGGTGTTCGGTGCCGCCCTCCGCGGCGATCAGGTGATACACCCCGTCCCGCTTGTACAGGTGCGGTGCCTCCACCCAGGCACCCCGCAGCGCGCCGTACCACAGCGCATGCACCGGGCCCGTCAACTCCAGTGTGTCCAGGTCGAGTTCACGCAGCCACAGCTCGCCGGGGCCCGTCACCTCCGGTTCGGCGGCGTCGCGGCAGGCGGTGAACCAGCAGCGGCCGTCGTCGTCGAAGAACAGCGACGGGTCGATGCCCTCGGCGTCCAGGGCGACCGGGTCCGACCAGGGTCCGGCCGGGTCGGAGGCCGTGAAGAGGTACGTGGTGCTGCCCCGACGGCCTCTCGCCAGGGTCACGACCACGTAGAAGGTGCCCTCGTGATGGCGGACGGTGGCGGCCCACAGGCCGTCCGAGACGTCCAGCCCGGTCAGCGACACCTGCGAGGGGCGGTCCACGACATGGCCGAGCGGCCTCCAGTCCACCAGGTCGCGGCTGTGGTGGACAGGGAGGCCGGGGTAGTACGCGAACGACGACGTGACCAGGTAGAAGTCCTCCCCGACCCGACAGACCGAGGGGTCCGGACGACTGCCGGCGAGGACGGGGTTGGAGAAGGTCGGCACGGGGCGCACTCCGAGGTGGGCGGGGGTGGGAGCGGGATTCTTCGGGGCGAGACCTTGACAGCTTGTTAACGTTAACATCACCGTGGATCCCGGCCGCACTCCCCGCATCCTCCGAAGGAAACCCGCATGCCGACAGCCCAGTCCCCGTCCTTCCCCGCGCACTTCCTTCTCGGCTCCGCGACCGCCGCCTACCAGATCGAGGGCGCCGCCGACGAGGACGGCCGCGGTCCCTCCATCTGGGACACCTACTCCCACACACCGGGCAAGACGTGGAACGGCGACACCGGTGACGTGGCCGCCGACCACTACCACCGCCTGGAGGCCGACCTCGACCTCATGGCCTCCCTGGGCCTGCGGGCCTACCGGTTCTCCGTCTCCTGGCCGCGCATCCAGCCCACCGGCCGCGGCCCGGCCAACCCCAAGGGGCTGGACTTCTACAGCCGGCTGGTCGACGGCCTGCTCGAACGGGAGATCCTTCCCGTCGCGACCCTCTACCACTGGGACCTGCCCCAGGCCCTCGAGGACGAGGGCGGCTGGACGAACCGCGCCACCGCGCACGCCTTCGCCGACTACGCCCGTCTCGTCGGCGAAGCCCTCGGCGACCGCGTCGCCGTCTGGACCACGCTGAACGAGCCGTGGTGCTCCGCCTACCTCGGCTACGGTTCCGGTGCCCACGCCCCCGGCCGCACCGACGGCGCCGCGGCGCTCACCGCGGTCCACCATCTCAACCTCGCCCACGGGCTGGCGGTCGAGCAGCTCAGGGAGGTCACCACCAACGATCCGCAGTACTCGATCACCCTCAACTTCCATGTCCTGCGCGGCGAGGGCGACGGCGCCGAGGAGGCCGTACGCCGTATCGACGCCCTCGCCAACCGTGCCTTCACCGAGCCCCTGCTGCGCGGCCGCTACCCGCAGGACCTCATCGAGGACACCGCCGGTGTCACCGACTGGGCCTTCGTGCGGGACGGCGACCTCGACCGGATCCACCAGCCCCTGGACCTGCTCGGCGTCAACTACTACGCCACCACGCGGGTCCGGCTGTGGGACGGGATGACGGACCGTCAGAACAACGACGGTCACAAGGACATGGGCGGTTCGCCCTGGCCCGGCTCACCCCAGGTCGAGTTCGTCGCGCAGGAGGGCCCGCACACCGCCATGGGGTGGAACATCGACCCCGACGGGCTCGAAGAGCTGCTCCTCGACCTGCACACCCGCTTCCCGGAGCAGCCCCTCGTCATCACCGAGAACGGATCGGCCTTCGAGGACCACGTCACCGTCGGCCCCGACGGCACCCGCACCGTCCACGACCCCGAGCGGGTCGACTACCTCCACCGCCACCTCACCGCGGCCCACCGGGCCCTGACCGCCGGCGTCGATCTGCGCGGGTACTTCGTGTGGTCGCTGATGGACAACTTCGAGTGGGGCTACGGCTATTCGAAGCGCTTCGGCATCGTCCACATCGACTACGACACCCAGCGCCGCACCCTCAAGGACAGCGCCCTGTGGTACCGGGAACTGGCGACGACGGGGACCATTCCGCCGATCGGCGGGTGAGGAGCCGACCTCCTGGATGATGTGTCAACCATGCCTACACTCGCCCCATGGAAGAGACGGTGCGATGGCTGACGCCGGAGGAGCAGCGCGCGTGGCGGGGCTTCGTCAGGCTGCATGAGCGGCTCGGTGGCCGCCTGGGGCGTCTGCTCCAGGCGGAGTCCCATGTCTCACCCGCGGACTTCGCGGTGCTGGTCCAGCTGACGGACACCCCCGAGGGGCGTCGGCGGTACCAGGATCTCGCCCGGGCGCTGGAGTGGGAGAAGAGCAGGATGTCCCACCACATCGCCCGGATGGCGGGCCGGGGACTGGTGGTGCGGGAGGAGTGCGCCGAGGACGCGCGCGGCGCGTTCGTGGTGATCACGGACGCCGGCCGCGCGGCCATCGAGGCGGCCGCCCCACGGCATGTCGAGGCGGTGCGTGAACTGTTCCTCGACCATGTCACCCCCGCCGAGCTGCGGGTCCTGGCGGAGATCTCCGAGCGTGTGGTCGGGAAGCTGGACGAGGGCAGGTCCTGACCGGAAGCGGCATGACGAGCTGCCCGGCGGTGTGCGGAATAGCCGGCCGAGGAGCCGTGTTGCGAGGGGGTGGTTGATGCGTCAACAAAAGGAGGGGTGAGTGCGATGCAGTTCGGCATCTTCACCGTCGGCGACGTGGCCACCGACCCGAGCACCGGTCGTACACCGAGCGAGCACGAGCGGATCAAGGCGATGGTCGCGATCGCGCTGAAGGCCGAGGAGGTCGGGCTCGACGTCTTCGCGACCGGGGAGCACCACAACCGGCCCTTCGTGCCCTCGTCGCCGACGACCCTGCTCGCCCACGTCGCCGCGCGCACCGAGCGGATCGTCCTCTCGACCTCCACCACGCTCATCACCACGAACGACCCGGTGAAGATCGCCGAGGACTACGCGATGCTCCAGCACCTGGCCGACGGGCGTGTGGACCTGATGATGGGGCGGGGGAACACCGGACCGGTGTATCCGTGGTTCGGCAAGGACATCCGTGACGGCATCGACCTCGCCATCGAGAACTACGCCCTGCTGCGCCGGCTGTGGCGCGAGGACGTCGTGAACTGGGAGGGGAAGTTCCGCACCCCGTTGCAGGGGTTCACCTCCACGCCCCGCCCGCTGGACGGCGTCCCGCCCTTCGTGTGGCACGGCTCCATCCGCTCCCCGGAGATCGCCGAGCAGGCCGCCTACTACGGCGACGGGTTCTTCCACAACAACATCTTCTGGCCGAAGGAGCACACCGGGAAGCTGATCGACTTGTACCGGCAGCGGTACGCGCACTACGGCCACGGCACCCCCGAACAGGCGATCGTCGGCCTCGGCGGTCAGGTCTACATGCGCCACAACTCCCAGGACGCGGTACGGGAGTTCCGCCCGGTCTTCGACCACTCACCGGTGATGGGAGGCGGGCTTCCGATGGAGGAGTACATGGAGCAGACCCCGCTGACCGTCGGCACGCCCGATCAGGTCATCGAGAAGACGCTCGGCTTCCGCGAGTACGCCGGCGACTACCAGCGCCAGTTGTTCGTGGTGGACGGCGGGGGGATCCCGCTGAGGACCGCGCTGGAGCAGATCGACCTGCTCGGCGAGGAGGTCGTACCGGTGCTGCGCAAGGAGTTCGCGGCCCGGCGACCGGCGGACGTCCCGCAGGCTCCCACCCACGCGTCCCTGCTGGCCGCCCGCGAGGCCGAGCGCACACAGGACGCCGAACCCGCGCTCTGACGGCCGTACGACAGAGCTCTCGCTGAGGGAGGAACCATGACCGACAACTTCAACGCCTACCCGGCGACCGGCGGAGTCGCGCCCGACCGCTGGGCCAGCGCGCTGCACCTGTTCGACAACGGCCCCGGCGGGCCGCGCGAGGAGAGCACCGCCGAGCGCTGGGAGCGGGCCCGGCTGCTGTTCGGCGCGCGGGACTACAGCGCCGCCGCGAAGCTGCTCGCCGCCGTGGTCGAGGAGGCCCCGGAGCAGACCGGGCCGCGGCTGCTCCTGGCCCGCGCCTACTACCACTCGGCCCAACTCCGGCGCGCCGAGGAGCAGTTGCGGGTGATCGTCGAGCGTGATCCGGTGGAGCACTACGCCCACCTGATGCTCGGCCGCACCCTGCAACGTCAGGGACGCCAGGACGAGGCGGCGCCCTGGCTGCGCATGGCGGATGCCTTCGCGGGAGAGTTCCCTGACGATGAGTGAGCGACACGGGCGGCGACGAGCCCGCCGCTCACCCGGCGGCCCGCAGGGTCAGGCGGGCTGCCACAGTTCGATCCGGTTGCCCTCGGGATCGGTGACCCAGCCGAAGCGGCCCACGCCCTCCATGTCCTGGGTCGCCTCGGCCACGTCCGCCCCCTGGGCGCGCAGCTGCGCGAGCATCGCGTCCAGGTCGCGGACCCGGAAGTTGAGCATGGTCTGCTGGGTGCGGGACCCGAAGTAGTCGGTCCCGGCCTCGAACGCCGCGAACACGGTGGGCCCGGCTTCCGGACGCCACAGACCGTGCTCGTCGGCCTCCAGGCCGAGGCAGTCGCGGTACCAGGCGCTCAGGGCCGTCGGGTCGGTGGCCCGCAGGAAATATCCGCCGATTCCAAGCACACGTTCCATGACGCCATCCTGCCAGGACGGCGACCGGACGGGCCGGAACCGCGGGGCAGGTCTCCCGGCGACCCAGTGGGCTGCCGGGAGACCTGCCGCCGCGGGACGACTCAGGCGGTCATGGCGTCGCGGACGAGGGCGGTGTCCACGAACTGTTCGAAGCGGACGATGAGTCCGCCGCGGACGACGAAGTGGTGGGCGACGCGGACGTCGATGGGCTTGCCGGTGGCCTTGTTGGTGGCGGTGTAGCGGGCGAGGACGACGACGTTCTCGCCGTCGACGACGTAGGTGTCGTCGTGGGCGGTCCAGCCGTCCCAGTCCTTGCCGAGTTGTTCCATGACGTGGGCGGTGACGCCGTCGGGGGTGCGGTAGGTGCCGGCCAGGGGGAAGCCGGCCATCTCGGTCCACTCGACGTCGGGGGCGAGGGTGGCGCGCAGGGCGTCCAGGTCGCCGGCGGCGGAGGCCAGGTACTGGCGGCGGACGACGTCGGCGGGGGCGGAGGAGGTGGCGAAGTTGGTGGTGTCGGTCATGACGGTCAGCCCCACTTCATCTCGCCCTTGGCGACTTTCGCGCCGATCTGGGCGGCGATGAGCATGCCGTTGCCCGGATAGCGGGCCACCAGCGCCTCGGTGAGCGTGGCGCCGTCGGCGGCCTTGCCGAGCTCCTCTTCGAAGGCGATCAGGTAGTCGCGGGTGGCGGTGATGGCGGAGGCGTCGGCTGCGGTGTCGGGCAGGCGGTGGCCGGGGACGACCAGGTGCGGGTCGAGGGCGGCCATTTCGTCGAGCAGGTTGATCCAGGTGGTGCGGGATTCGGGGGTGGGGGTGTCGGCGACCCAGACGTGTTCCTGCTGGAAGAGCAGGACGCCGCCGAGGAGGGTGCGGTGCTCGGCCTGCCACAGGTAGTGGCGGTCGGGCAGTCCGGCCGGGCCGCCCTTGAGCTGGAAGGTGTGGCCCTCCAGGGTGAGGTCGCCGGTGAGTGGCTGGAGGTCGACCAGGCGGGTGGGCAGGTTCGGGCCGAGCGCGGCCCAGGCCTTGAGCTTGCCCTCGTAGGAGTGGGCGATGTGCTCGATGACGATCGGGGTGGCGAGGAAGACGGCGTCGGGGAAGGCGTCGGCGATGACCTCGGCGCCGAAGTAGAAGTCGGGGTCGGCGTGGCTGATGAACACGGTGGTGAGTGTCTTGCCGGAGTCGAGGATCTCGGCGGCCAGACGGTGCCCGTCGGCGCGGGTGAAGGCGGCGTCCACCAGCAGCGCCTCGCTCTCACCGGTGACCAGGGTCGCGGTCTTGTTCTTGCTGCCGGCCGGGAAGTCCAGGTCGAGGACCTTGAAGTCGAGGGTGCTCATGACGGTCTCCTAGTTGTCGGAAGGGGAGGTGAGGGAGGCCGCGAAGGCCTTGAGACGCCGGTCCACCTCGTCGGCGGTGCCGTGGCCCAGGGCCAGCGGGACGACGTGCTCGCCGTCGACGGCCAGGAGGGTGGGGAAGCCGGTCACGCCGAGTTCGGCCGCACGGTGGAAGTCGTCCGCCGCCGCGAGGGACGCCTCGGGATCCTGGAACGCGGCGACCACGGCGTCGGCGTCCAGTCCTGCCGCCTCCGCGAGCTTGCGGTAGGTGGCGGGCTCGGACAGGCTCAGTCCGTCTGCGTAGAAGGCGTGCTGGAGAGCCGTGGCCAGTTCCACCGCGCGGTCGGGGGCCACCCGGCGCAGGGCGGCGACACCGCGGGCGGCGGCCTCGGAGTCCATCACGAACGAGCCGTCGGCGATCAGCCTTTCGTAGCCCTCGCCGAAGGCGGCGCCGGTCCGCTCGGCGATCTGGGCGTTGGCGCCGTGTACGTAGCCGAACTCCCGGATCGGCACGGCGCGCGGGCCGGTGAACAGACCGCCGGAGACGACCTCGACCGGCAGATCGGGGTGCCGGGAGACGATCTCGCGCAAGGTGGCCGAGAAACCGTGGGACCAGCCGCAGTAGGCGTCGAAGACGTAGACGAGCTTCATCGGGGGACCTCGGGGAACGTGGCGCCCACCTGGTGCGGGCACTCACACGGGGAACATTATCTGACTCGTCAGATATTTCCACGCGGGTGGGTCCATCGGTGTGACGCACGTCGCGGGACGGTGCTCAGGGCAGCTGCGGCAGGGAGTCCCGGGCCGCGTGACTGAGGATGCGCAGGTCCTCCGCGAAGCGTTCCCGGTGGGCCGCGGGCAGGGGCTCCAGGAAGTACCGCTTGATGTTCTCGACGTGGAGGCGGGAAGCGCGTACGGCGGTCTCCTCACCCAGCGGGGTCAGGCGCACCAGGCGTCCGCGCCGGTCGTGGGGGTCCGTGACGCGCCGCACCAGCCCCGCCGCCTCCATCCGGTCCACCAGCCGGGTCGCCCCGCCCGTGCTGAGCACCTGCTCCTGGCCGATCGCCCGCATCGACAGCCCCGGCTCGCCCGCGCGGCCCAGGATCAGCAGCACCTCGTACATCAGGTGGCTGATCCCGCACTCCTCCTCTATCCGGCGGCCCAGGATGTACTCCAGCCGGTTCGCGGCGCCCTGCAGCCGCCCGAACGCCAGGACCAGCTCGTCGTCCGCCGCCTGCTTCGCGGTCGTGATCTCCTGCTGAGCGTTCTGCTCGCCCACGGCACCTCCGTATGTTCCCAGAGGCGGAACCTATCGTGCCCGGCGCGCGAGCGCGGCTCGGCGGGGGCCTGCCCGGGCGAACTCCTTCGGGTTCAGGGGGACTTCGACATCGTCCAGGAAGGCGCGGTGGGCCCGCCGGTCGACGGACAGCCGCCCGTAGGTGTCCCGGTGCGGGAAAGGACGACAGGCCGGTCCCGTCGGGCCCCTGCGCAGGACCGCTCGCATCCGGGCGATCAGCTCACGGGTGAGGAACGGCTTCACGAGGTAGTCGTCCGCGCCCAGTTCGAGACCCACGACCTTCTCCGTCTCGCTGCCCCGCCCGCTGAGGATCACGATCGGCACGTCACCGCGGGCGCGCAGCTCCCGGCACACGTCCAGACCGTCGATGTCCGGCAGCCCGAGGTCGAGCAGCACGAGGTCGGTCACCGGTGCCGCGAGCGCGTCCCGTCCGGTCGCGACCCACGTCACGCGATAGCCGTAGCGCGCCAGACCGCGCCGTAGGGAATCCGCCACGAACCGGTTGTCCTCGACGAGGAGTACGTGCACTGTCTTCTCCTGGGGTGTGCACCAAAGGGCCTTGGGGGGACCCGAAACCCAAGGTAGAGGCGCGGTCCGCGGTTTCCCTCGGCCGGAGGGCCGAACCCGCCGGGTGCGAGTGATACGGCCGCAGTAGGCGCCCTACTCCCCGGCGAAGGCCGTGGTCGTGGCGCGGTGTGTCACGCGTTCGTTCCCAGGTCCAACTCGTCCAGTACGGCCACCAGGTCGCGCCGGGCGTCGGCGGGCAGGCCGCGCAGGGGCAGCGGCAGGTTCGGCTCGGTCGCGAGGCCCAGGTGCGCGGCGGCCGCCGACATCACGCGCAGACCGCCGTAGCGGCGGAAGAACCCCCACAGCGGCTCCAGTCGTGCCGACCGGGCCACGGCCCCCTCGGCGTCACCGCTCTGCGCGGCCCGGGTGAGGGCGAGCGCGGTGCGGGGGAACAGCCCGCCGGTGACCGAGTACCACGTGTCGCACCCGGCGTTCAGGCCGCCGGCCGCCGCCCAGTCCCCGCTCACGCCGAGGGCGACGGACCCGGGGATCCGGGCCCGCAGCGCCTCGACGCGTTGCCGGGCCGCGGCCGGGTCGTCCGGGACCGGCGGGATCTTGATCGCGGCGACCTGCGGCAACGCGGCGATACGGCCGTGGAGTTCGTCGGTGAACCGGACATGCGTGGTGGCCGGGTTGTCGTACACGCACAGGGGGACCGAGAGCTCGCGGGTGACCTGTTCGTACAGGCCGAACACCTCGTCGTCGGTGAGGGACTGGTAGGTCATCGGGGCGAGCAGGACCGCCGAGACGCCCGCCCGCTGGGCGTCCTCGGCCAGGGCCAGCACCTGGGACGTGCGCAGCGCGCCGATGCCCGCCATGACCGGCACCCCGTCGGCGGCCTCGACGGCGATCCGCACGGCCGCCGCGCGCTGTTCGCGGGACAGATAGGCGTAGTTGCCCGTCGACCCCAGCGCGCCGATCGAATCGACCCCCGCCTCGGCGAGGCGCGCGACGAGGCGGGCGTACGCCTTCTCGTCGATGCCCGACTCGTCGGACGGGGTGAGCGGGAAGGCGCTGAGGCCGGTGAACAGCACGGGAAGTCCCTTTCGTCGGGGCGCGGTTGTCCGTCGGGCACCGCGGTGCGCAGGTCGGCCTACTCGGTGCCGAGCCAGAGGTCCGGGCCGAAGACCTCGTAGTGGACGGAGTGCGCGGGAAGGCCACGGTAGAGCAGGTCGCCGCGCACCGCGCGCATGAAGGGCAGCGGACCGCACAGGTACGCGGTCACACCGTCGGGCAGCTCGAGCGCACCGACGTCGGCGCGGCCTGCCGAGGCGCCGGGCGCGCTCGTGGCCAACTCCTCGTACCACAGGTGCAGTCGGGCGTTCGGGAGCGCCTCGACGAGCCGGCGCTGCTCCTCGCGGTGGGGGTGGTCCGCCGGGGTGCGGTCGGCGTGCACGACGAGTACCGGGCGGGTGGGGTCCTGGGCCGCAAGGTGGTGGAGCATGGACAGCATCGGGGTGACGCCGATGCCGGCGGAGGCCAGGAGCAACGGGCCGTCCCCCGCGGGCAGTACGAGATCGCCGAACGGCGCGGAGACGGTGAGCGTGTCACCGGGGCGGGCGTGCTCGTGCAGCCGGGAGGACACCTCGCCCGCCGGATCCGCACCGGCCCGGACGCGCTTGACGGTGATGCGCCAGTACGGGTCCCGCGGGGCGCCGGAGAGGCTGTACTGGCGTATCTGCCGGGCGCCGTCGGGCAGTTGGACCTGGACGCTGACGTACTGCCCGGGACGGAAGGCCCCGGTGGGGGTGCCGTCGGTCCGGCGCAGGAGGAAGGACACGGTGTCGGAGGTCTCCTCGCGCCGCTCGACGATCTCCATCGGCCGCCAGGTCCCGCCCTCCGCGCCACCGGACTCCTGGTAGAGCCTGGTCTCCAGGGCGATCAGGGCGTTGGCCATCAGCCAGTACACCTCGTCCCAGGCCGCCGCCACGGCCGGGGTGACCGCGTCGCCGAGGACCTCGACGATCGCGGCGAAGAGGTGCTGGTGGACGAGTTTGTACTGGTCGGAGGTGATGCCGAGCGAGGCGTGCTTGTGGGCGATCCGGGCCAGCATCGCGTCCGGCCGGGACTCGGGGTGCTCGACCAGCAGGCCCGCGAAGGCCGCGATCGAGCCCGCGAGCGCCTTCTGCTGCTCCCCGTTGGCCTGGTTGCCGCGGTTGAACAGGTCGCGCAGCAGCTCGGGCCGGTCCTCGAAGAGCCGGGTGTAGAACACCCCGGCGATCTCGCCGATGGCGGCGCCGACGACGGGCAGGGTGGCGCGGACGACCGGGGTGGACTGCTCGGACAGCATGACTCTCCCTAAGTGGTAGATGATCTTCGCATTTAAAGCCATGGCGGAAGGGCTTCGCGGGCGGTGCCGGTCACTCGGGGCGGCGGCCCGAGAGGCCGACCAGGACGGGGCCGGTGGGGGACCGCACCAGGTCGGTCACCGTGAGCGGGTCGAGCGTGGCGTAGAAGGCCTCCTGCGCGTCGCGCAGCGCACGGCGCAAAAGGCAGGCCGCGCGCAGGGGGCAGGGGGAGTCGCCCTCGCAGGCGACGACCTCCTCCTCACCCTCCAGCTCCCGCACCAGCCAGCCGACCGAGGCGTGCCGGCCCGGCTCGGTCAGACCCAGTCCGCCACCGCGGCCCCGGCGGGTCTCCAGTACTCCCAGATGCTGGAGCCGGCTGATCGCCTTCGCCATGTGGGCGGCGGGCACGCCCATGTCCTGCGCCACCTCCCGGGTGGTCAGGGGCTCGTCCCGCTCGGAGACGGCCAGGCGCATCACGGCACGCAGGGCCAGGTCGGTGAACTTGGTCAGCCTCACGCGAGGACGCTATCAAATACGCATCGGAGATACGCATTTACTGGAGGTGCTGTCGATGGGGTGTGCGTCACACCGGCGCGCGCTCGTCCAACAGCCCTTCACCGCGCAGGTCGTCCCACACCTGAGGCGGGATGTCCGCTGCGAACGCCGCCAGGTTGCCGCGCACCTCGTCCGCCGTGCGCATGCCGACGACGATGCCCGCGACCGCAGGGTGGCGCAGCGGGAACGCCATCGCCAGCTCCGGCAGCGTCACGCCGTGGGCCTCGCAGACGTCGGCGATGCGATGCGCGCGCTCCACCAACTGCGGTGCCGCCGGCGCGTAGTCGAAGGTGGCGTCCTCGGCGGGGCGGGCCGTGGCGAGCAGGCCGGAGTTGAAGACCGACGCGGCGAGCACCGAGACACCCCGCTCGGTGCAGGCGGGCAGGAGGTCGTCGAGGGCACTGTGGTCGAGGAGCGTGTAGCGGCCGGACAGCATCACCACGTCGACATCCGACTCCCTGACCAGCCGGGTCAGCTTGCCGGGGTGGTACATCCCGGCGCCGATCGCGCCCACCACGCCCTGGGCGCGCAGCTCGGCGAGAGCCGGGTACCCGTCGCGCAGCGCGTCCTCGAAACGCTCCTCCGCGTCGTGCAGGAACAGCACGTCGATCCGGTCGACGCCCATCCGCTCCAGCGAGTCCGCCACGCTGCGCAGCACACCGTCCCGGCTGAAGTCCCAGACCCTACGGTGGGTGGCGGGCACCGCGAAGCTCTCGTCCGTACGGCCCGCCGGGTCCTGCGGGACCAGCAGCCGGCCGACCTTGGTCGACAGGGTGAACTCCTCGCGGGGCCGGTCCCGCAGCAGGGCACCGGTGCGGCGCTCGGAGTGTCCGATGCCGTAGTGCGGGGAGGTGTCGAAGTAGCGGATCCCGCCGTCCCAGGCCGCCTCCAGCGCGCCCGCCGCCGTCCCGTCGTCCAGCGGTGCGAAGAGCCCGCCGAGCGGGCCGCCACCGAAGCCCAGTTCGGTGACGTGCACCTCGGTCCTCCCGAGCCGGTTCCGCTTCATCCGGGTCCTCCCTCGTGCCGCCGACGCCACACGATCATCCTGCCGTCACAACTGCCGCCGCACCAAGGGCATTTACCGGCCCTGCACATGCACACCGGCGTCGGCCGGGGGGCACCCGCGCCTCGGCATGCCGGGGTGTGTCAGCGCCGCCTCCGGTGGGTCGGCCGGTCGTCCCACGCCTCGTAACCGCGGCCGGCGGCGTCCTGGAGGCGGGGATCGGCGAAGGCGGCCAGGGCCAGGGTGTCGGGGTCGGGTGCCGCTCCCGGGGCCCGGTAGGTGATCGTGTCGGGCAGCATCGCCAGAGCGGTGGTGCCCTGGCCCTCGTCGCCCGGACGCAGCTGCACCCGGACCCCGTGCCGGTCGGCCAGGCGGCCGACCACGTACAGGCCCATCCGCTGCGAGATCGCCACGTCCACGGTGGGCGGGTCGGCCAGGTGGTGGTTGATGTCGGCCAGGTCCTCGGGCGGCAGTCCGATGCCCCGGTCGTGGATCTCGACCATGATCCGCCCGTCGGGCAGCCGAGCCGCGGTGACCCGGACACTGGAGTGCGGCGAGGAGAACGTCGTGGCGTTCTCCAGGAGTTCGGCCAGCAGGTGCACCAGGTCGGTCACGGCCCGGCCGTGGATCTCGGCCTCCGGGATACCCGACAGCTCCACGCGCTCGTACTGCTCGACCTCGGAGGCCGCGGCGCGGATGACGTCGACCAGGGGCAGCGGCTGGTTCCACTGCTGGGCCGGGGTCTCGCCGCCGAGCACGAGGAGGTTCTCGCCGTTGCGGCGGACCCGGGTGGCGAGGTGGTCCAGTTTGAAGAGGTTGGCCAGCTGGTCGGGGTCGGCCTCCTTGCCCTCCAGGCCGGTGATCAGGGCGAGTTGGCGTTCGATCAGGGACTGGTTGCGGCGGGCCAGGTTGCTGAAGATCGTGTTGATGTTGGCGCGCAGCAGGGCCTGTTCGGCGGCCAGCCGGACGGCCTCGCGGTGCACGTGGTCGAAGGCGCGGGCGACCTCGCCGATCTCGTCCGTGGTGGTGATCGGGATCGGCGCCACCTGGGAGTCGACCCGGCCGGGGATGGCCCGGGTGAGCTGGGTGAGCAGCGCGGGGAGCCGCTGCTCGGCGATCTCGTGGGCCGAGGCGCTCAGCCGGCGCATGCTGGTGCTCATCGTCCGGGCCACCCAGGCGGCGAGCAGGAAGGCGACCAGGACCGCGAACAGGACCAGCGCGGCGTTGACGATGGCGTCGGTGCGGGCGTCGTCGGCGATGCTGTGGGCGTCCGCCAGGGCGCTGTCGGTGAGGTACACCTCGACGCTGCGGTACGCGTCGAAGCTGAGGGTGGAGGCGGCGAAGAAGGTCTCGGGCGTGATGCCCTGTGCGGCGAGCTGCTCGGCCGACTTCCCGGAGGCGATCTCGCTGGTCATCCGCTCCAGGCTCGGCGGGGCCACGAAGGTCCGTCCGGCCGCCTCGGCCTGACCCTGGGCCTTCGCCACCTGTTCCTTGCCTTGCGCTTCCGCGTCGGTCAGCGCCTTGCGCAGCCGGGTCATGTCACCGGCGGTGCCGGCACCGGCGTACTCCTGGAGCGCGACCTGTTCGAGATAGACGTACGAGCTGAACGAGCCCAGCTGGACCTGGAGTTCGCCCTGGGCGAGCTTGCTGCGGTCCTCGGTGAGCAGGTGGGTGCCGATCGCCCGGATCAGGGACTCGGCGGCCTGGGTGAGGGAGACCGCGTAGAGGGTGCGGCCGAAGCTGGCCTGGTTGGTGCTGCCGAAGCCGAGCTCGTTGGAGATCTCCATCAGCGGGTGCTGGACGGCGTGATAGCTCTCCTCGGTCTGCACACCGGTCAGCCGGGGGGTGAAGGCGTTGGCGCGCACCGACGCGAGTTGCTTCTCGCCGGCGCGGACCAGTTCGACCCGGCGCAGCAGTCCGGGGGTCTGCGGCATCCGCCGGACCGCCTCGTCGAACGCCTTCGCGTCCGCGTCGGTCACGGCCCGGGCCTTGGTGACCACGCTCGACGTCCGGTCGCCCTTGACCAGCGGGATGACCGACACATCGCGCTCGTTGATGGCGTCGCTGGCGTACTTGTTCGCGGCCTGGACCAGTTCCGCCACCCGGACCGCGTCGTCGGCGTCCTGCCAGGTGTCCACCGAGCGTTTGACGCGGATACCGCCGAGGACCAGGGCGATGATCACCGGGATCAGGAGGATGGCCTGGAGTTTTCTTGCCACCCGCCAGTTGCGGGTCCCCAGGCCCAGGCGGGCGGCGGACGGTGTCTTCGACAAGATGGCCTCACGGTTCTGGTTCGCCTCGGGTCCTTCACTCTTGAACAACGTGGGGCCCCCGTGGAGTTGTTCAGATTGCGGAGTTTTTCGTCTGCTGTCACAGATTCCGACGCTGTCCGGTCCTGTCTCCGAGGGTCCCGTCACCGCGGGACCCGGACAGGAGAGGGAGACAGAGATGAAGATCGTCGTCATCGGAGGCACCGGCCGCATCGGATCGCAGGTGGTGGACCTGCTGCGGGCGGGTGGCCACGAGGCCGTGGCGGCCGCGCCGAGCACGGGCGTCGACACGCTCACCGGGGAGGGGCTCGCGGACGTGCTCAAGGGCGCGGACGTGGTCGTGGACGTGGCGAACTCCCCGTCGTTCGAGAAGGACGCCGCCATCGACTTCTTCACGCGGGCGATGCGGAACCTCACGGCGGCGGAACAGGAGGCCGGGGTCCGCCACCATGTCGCGCTCTCCATCATCGGCGTCGACCAGGTGCCAGGGCTCGGCTACTACCTGGCCAAGGTCGCGCAGGAGGACGCGGTACGGGCGAGCGGGGTGCCCTTCACGATCGTGCGGGTGGCCCAGTTCTTCGAGTTCGTCGCGCCCGTGATGGACCTGACCACCGAGGGCCGGGACGTGCACCTGCCGCCCACCCAGCTGCGCCCGATCGCCGCCGCGGACGTCGCCGCCGTGGTCGCCGAGGCGGCGCAGGGGGAGCCGGTGAACGGGCTGCGCCTGCTGGCCGGCCCCGAGATCCACCGTCTCGACCGGCTCGCCGAACTGACCCTCGCCGCGAAGCCGGACGGCCGCCGCGTCGTCACCGACGAGAGCGCCGGCATGTTCGCGGGCATCCCGGACGGCGTCCTCACCGGCGACGACACGGTTCCCACGGCGCCGACGCGCTACGAGGACTGGCTCGCAGGGAACTGACGGGGGCGGGGAGCGGGGCCGGGCGGGAGCGGCAGGGAGGGGCTGGAGCTGGAAGGCGTGTGCCTGTCGGTGCCCCGGCCGCCGCAGCACCAGCCCCCGCCCCTGGCTCGGCTCACCCGCCACCCCAGATCAGCGCCCGCCCCCGCCCCGGCTCAGCTCACCCCCCGCTCCCAACCCCCGTCCGCCCCGACGACCTCTCGTACGCCCGGAGTTTCTCGGGTGCCAGTACCCAGTACAGGCCGTCGATGCCGTCCGGGCCCACCGTCGCGCTCACCAGGCCGACGGTCTCGCCGTCCCTGACGATCAGCAGGCTGGGCAGGCCGTTGGCCTCGGCGAAGGCGAACTCGGCGCCGGGGAGGAACTTGTTGACGAACGCGCTGATCTTCGCCACGCGCCCGGCGCCCACGACCTCCAGCCGCGCCACGCCCCGCAGTCCGTTGCCGTCCGCGTAGGCCACGACGTCGGCGGACAGCACGCTCTCCAGCGCGGCCACGTCACCGTGCCGCGCCGCCGCGACGAAGGCGTGCAGGAGCCGCCGGTGCTCCGCCGCCTCGACCCGTTCACGGCGCTCCGCGGCCAGCCGTTTGCGCGCCCGGCTGACGATCTGCCGCACATTGGCCTGGCTGAGCTGGACGATGCCCGCGATCTCGTCGTACGGATAGTCGAACGCCTCCCGCAGCACATAGGCGGCCCGCTCCACCGGATTCAGTTTCTCCAGGACCAGCAGCACGGCCAGCTCCAGTGCCTCACCGCGCTCCGCGCCGACCTGCGGGTCCACGCTCGTGTCCACGGGCTCCGGCAGCCACGGACCGACGTACGCCTCACGCCGCACCCGGGCCGACTGGGCCACGTTGATCGCCAGCCGGGTGGTGGTCGTGGCAAGGAAGGCCCCGGGATTCAGCACCCCGCCCCGGTCGGTGCCCTGCCACCGCAGCCACGCGTCCTGCACCACGTCCTCGGCCTCGGACACACTGCCCAGGATCCGGTAGGCGATCCCGAACAGCCGGGGCCGCAGCCGCTGGAACGCGTCCGCCTCCTCGTCGAGAGAACCGTCGGCCGGCAGTGAAGGCTTGTCCATGAGGCCGATGGTACGGCGCCGGAGCCCCCGGCCCCCGGACCCGACGGCACGGCGCCGACACCCTCCGCACCCGGAGCCGTGAGGCGGCAATCCCCGTGCGCGGCAAGGCAGTCGGCGTCCCTGGGACCTCAGTGTCGCCGCGCGCGGCGCACGGTCAGGACGGCCACGTCGTCCTGCTGGCCGCCGTGCCCGGCGAACGTGCGGGCGTCCTCGTGCAGGGCCTGCGGCAGCTCGGTGGGGGAGAAGTCGACGTAGTTCGTCAGACGTTCGTCGACCGGGTAGAACGTGCCGTCGGCCGAGCGCGTCTCGGTGAGACCGTCCGTGCTCAGCAGCAGCGTCGCGCCGGTGGGGAAGTCGAACCAGCCGACGGTCGTGGGCTCGGCGGCGAGCTCGGCCAGGCCGAGGGGGACCCCCGCCTCCAGATCGAGGGCGCTGACCTTGCCGTCGTACAGGACGTACGGCAGGACATGTCCGCAGTTGACGGCCTGGACCTCCATCTCCGCGTCGACGCCGACGACGAGCGCGGTGACGAAGCGTTCGTCGTCGCCGGTGTGCGTGGCGTAGGAGTTGTGCCGTACGACCGCCGCGTCCAGGGCGTCCACCAGCGCGGTGAGAGTGGGCTCGCGGTAGGCGGCCTCGCGGAAGGCGCCGATGACGGCGAACGCGGCGCCCACGGCGGTCAGCCCCTTGCCCTGCACGTCCCCGATCAGCACCCGGGTCCCGAACGGCGACTCGACGACGTCGTAGATGTCGCCGCCGACCAGCCGGTCCTCCTGGAGCGGCTCGTACACGCCGTTGACCAGCACGTCGTCGGTGATCAGCGGGAGGGGGTGCAGGATGTGCCGCTGCATGGCCGCGGCGGTGGACCGCAGCCGCAGCATCGCCTCCTCGCGCCTGATCCGCCGGTGGCAGCCGTAGACCGAGGTCGCGGCGAGGCCCACGGTGAACAGGATCAGCAGGAGCCGGTCGAACCAGTGGCCCGCGTCGCGGTCCCGCAGCAGCACGCTCGCGGTGACGACGACCGTGGTCCACACCGCGACGAACGTCGTCTGGCGGACCGTGCCCAGCGCCGAGGCCGCGCCCGGCAGGAACACCAGGAGCCCCAGCAGCCACACCTCGGACCCGGACAGCGCGCCGAGGACCTCCACGAGGACGGTCACGGACACCACCCCGACGACCACCTCGGCATCGCCCGGGGGCTCGATGGCGTCGAAGGCGTCGCCGGGTCTCTTACGACGGCTACCGGTCATGCGTGCTCCCGGGCAGGTGGTGATCTCCTCCTACGGTATGCAGCCTTGCTGTGACCCGCTCAGCCGCCCCGCCGATCAGCGCGGCAAGTCCTCGGGCGGCGGCGGGCGCCCCGGGCCCCGTGAATGCGCGCTCCCCTCCCGGAACCAGGGCGGGCCTCAGCCCTCGTACTCCCGCAGCTTGCGGTACAGCGTCGCCCGGCCGATGCCCAGGGCCGCCGCCGCGCGGGACTTGTTGCCGCCGTGGCGGTGCAGGGTCTCGAGGATCGTGGCGCGCTCGGCGTGCTCCATCGGGCTGAGCGGGCGGACGGCGGGGCCCTCCCGCAGGGAGTCGGGCAGCTCGGCCCGGCGGATCGGCCCGGAGGCCCGCCGGTGTTCCGCCAACGCCTGCACCACATGGGCCAGTTCGGTGACGTTCCCGGGCCACGGGTGCTGTTCGAGCGCGCGCAGGGCGTCCAGGGTCCAGGTCAGCGGAGGACGGCCCGGCGCGGGGCGCGGGGCGAGGGCCGCCAGCAACTCCCTGATGTCCTCGGTGCGTTCGCGCAGCGGCGGCAGGGTGACCGAGCGGGCGGCCAGCTTGTCGAGGAGCCGCTGGAGGCACGGGCCGGGCGGGGTGCCGGGGGTGTGGGTGACCAGCAGCCGGGCGTCCGGGTGCGCGTCGAGCAGCGAGTTCAGCGCGGCCACGGCGGGCTGCGTCAGCCGTTCGGCGTGCCGCAGGAGCAGCGGGCCCCGCGCGGCCCACTGCGCCAACTCCCCTTCGAGTGCGCCGTCTTCGGCCGCGTCGACGATGCGGGCGGGCGAGCGGTCGAGCAACTCCCGGGCCAGCGCGGTCTTGCCCGTTCCGCGCTCACCGGTCAGCAGCACGGGCTCGGGCGAGCGGGTCAGTCCTGCGGCGCGGTCCACGGCGTACCGCCAGGGGAGCGAGGAACCGGCCAGGGCGGGGAGGGGGCGTGGCCGGGGCCGCGGTGTGTGCTCGTCCCGCGCCTGCAGGACGGCCACGATGCCCAGGACCACCCCGTCCTGCCGCACCACGTCGATCCGGGCCGTGCACCCGGCGTCCTCGGGCAGTGCGGCGGCCGGCGGTGTGTCCGAGTGCCGTGCCGTCACCGCCGTACGCTCGAGAGCCCGCAGCACGTCCTCGGTCGCCAGCCGTTCCGCCGCCGCGCTGAGCAGACGGTTGCGGCCGTCCAGCGCGGCCACCGCGCGGTCGTCGCCGCGTACTGCCCGCAAGTAGGCGTCGAGGAGCAGCTGTTCGGGGCGTCCCGCCCGGGCGAGCAGTTCGGCCTCCACCGCGGTGGCCGCGGCCTCGGCGAGCGCCGCCTGCGGATGCGGCGGGCGGCCGCCGCGCAGGTGCGAGGCGACGGTGAGCGTGCCGAGCGCGTGGCCGCTCTTCGGCGCGAGCACCGGGACGCTGACCGCGGACACGTCCTGCCACACGTCGAGGAAGTGCTCGGGTCCGTGCACCTCCGCCCGGCGCCGGGTGCGCAGCGCGAGGGCCGCGCTGTTGTGGCCGACCTCCTGCTCCGACAGTCCGGGACACGCGGGCAGTCCGGGGGGCCCGCCGGACGTCCACAGCACCCGCAGTCGCGCGTCGGTGAGGACGAGGGCCGAGCGGCCGGGGCCCAGCGCGGGGGCGATCCGTTCGAGCACCGGCCGGGCGGCGTCGAGCAGGAGGGACTCACCGGGCCGGGGCACCGGCGCGGCGGGCTCCTTCAGGTCGTGCGGCACACCGTAGAACCGCGCCCGCCGCCACGCCGCGAGCACCTCCTCCGGAACCCCGTCGGGCACCGGGTGCCCGGACAGGAAGTGCTCCCGCGCCACTCCCAGCGGCGGGAGGGCGTGGACTGCGGGGGAGGGCTCTGTGGTGGTCACGACGAACCCACCGTAGCGGGTTCGGTTGAACGCGCAACGACTGCCCCGTGCGGACGGACCTCTGCCGAGGGAAGGCCGATGCAGCCGGAATCCCGGAGGTACGGCAGGACCCCCGCCGCCGGAGGCCGATGTATCGAATTGAGACACCCGCGCACCGCCCCGCCCCACCATGATCAAGACTGTCCGCCGTCCGTGAGCCCCGCCAGGAGCGCCCCGTGTCCACCGTCGTCGAGACCGACGTCCTGATCGTAGGCAGCGGGCCGGCCGGAGCCTCGGCCGCGCTCGCCCTGAGCACCTACGGCGTCCCCAACATCGTCGTCACCCGCTACGCGAGCCTCGCCGACACCCCCCGCGCGCACATCACCAACCAGCGCACGATGGAGGTGCTCCGCGACCTCGGCGTGGAGCAGGAGGTGATCGCGCAGGCGACCCCGCAGCACCTGATGGGCAACACGACCTTCTGCACCAGCCTGGCCGGCGAGGAACTCGGCCGGGTGCGCTCCTGGGGCAACGACCCGCTCGTCCAGGCCGCCCACGAACTCGCCAGCCCCACCCGCATGTGCGACATGCCCCAGCACCTCATGGAGCCGGTCCTGGTCGACGCGGCCGTCGCCCGCGGCACGGCCCTGCGCTTCCAGACCGAGTACCTCTCCCACACCCAGGACACAGGCGGCGTGACGGCCACCGTCCGGGACCGGCTGCGCGGGGACACGTACGAGATCCGCGCGAAGTACCTGATCGGCGCCGACGGCGGCCGCTCCAAGGTCGCCGAGGACGCCGGGCTGCCGATGGGCGGCCAGATGGGCGTGGCCGGCAGCATCAACATCGTCTTCGAGGCCGACCTGAGCAAGTACACGGCCCACCGCCCCTCCACCCTCTACTGGGTCCTCGCCCCGGGCGCCACCGTCGGCGGCATCGGCGCGGGCCTGGTGCGCTGCGTACGGCCGTGGAACGAGTGGCTGATCGTGTGGGGGTACGACGTCACCGCGGGCGCCCCCGACCTCACCACGGAGTACGCCGAGTCCGTCGTACGGCAGCTGGTCGGCGACGACGAGATCCCGGTGACCATCAAGTCGTCCTCCGCCTGGACCGTCAACGAGATGTACGCCGAGACCTACTCCCACGGCCGGGTCTTCTGCGCCGGAGACGCCACCCACCGACACCCGCCGTCCAACGGCCTCGGCTCCAACACCTCCATCCAGGACTCCTACAACCTCGCCTGGAAGCTCAAGCTCGTCCTCGACGGCACCGCCTCCCCGAAGCTCCTCGACACCTACACCGCCGAACGCGCCCCGATCGGCAAGCAGGTCGTCACCCGCGCCAACCAGTCCATCGGCGAGACCGCCCCGATCTTCGAGGCCCTCGACGGACTCTCCCCACAGACCCCCGAGCAACTGTGGGCCAACATCGCCGCCCGCAAGGACGCCACCGAGGCCGCCGAGAAGCAGCGGGCGAAGCTGCGCGAGGCCATCGCCTTCAAGGTCTACGAGTTCAACGCGCACGGCGTCGACCTCAACCAGCGCTACGCCTCGGACGCGATCGTCCCCGACGGCACTCCCGCGGAGACCTTCGTTCGCGACCCCGAACTCCACCACCAGCCCACCTCCCGACCCGGCGCCCGCATCCCGCACGCCTGGCTCACCTCGGGCACGCGGACGGTGTCCACCCTGGACACGGTCGGCCAGGGCCGCTTCACCCTCCTCACCGGCATCGGCGGCGAGGGCTGGCTGCGGGCCGCCGAGGCACAGGACCTCGACATCGCCACCGTCGTCGTCGGGCCCGGACAGCAGTACGAGGACCCGTACGGCGACTGGGCGCGGCTCAGTGAGATCTCCGACGCGGGCGCCCTGCTCGTACGGCCCGACGGGTTCGTGGCCTTCCGGCACGCGACCGCCGCCCCCGACGCCGAAGCACTTCTCTCCGACGCGCTGCGTCGCATCCTCGGACACGCCTGAGAAGCGCGACCATGGAAGAACCCGCACGTCGACGAGGAGGAGCCGGGATGACCACGGACGCGACCGGGGCCGGTGTCACCGAGGAGGCCGTCGCCGGCCTCCGGCGGACGGCCGACCCCCGCCTGCGCGAGCTGCTCACGGGCCTCATCGGCCATCTGCACGACTTCGTGCGCGAGAGCCGGCTCACCCAGCAGGAGTGGGAGCAGGCGATCGCCTTCCTGACGGCGACCGGACAGAAGTGCACCGACACCCGGCAGGAGTTCATCCTCCTCTCGGACGTCCTCGGCGTCTCCATGCTGGTCGAGACGATCAACGGCGACCGTGTGCAGGGCGCCACCGAGTCCACCGTGCTCGGCCCCTTCCACATGACCGAGTCGCCCGTGCGGGAACTCGGTGACGACATCGATCTGGTGGGCGGCGCCGAGCCCTGCGTGGTCAGCGGCCGGGTCCGCTCCGCGGACGGCACCCCGCTGCCCGGCGCGGTCCTCGACGTGTGGCAGGCCGACGACCAGGGCTTCTACGACGTCCAGCAGCCCGACGAACAGCCCGCGGGCAACGGCCGGGGACTGTTCACCGCCGACACCGAGGGCCGCTTCTGGTTCCGCACCTGTGTCCCGGCGCCCTACCCGATCCCCACCGACGGCCCGGTCGGCGACCTGCTCCGCGCGACCGGTCGACACCCCTACCGGCCCGCCCACATCCACTTCATCGTGAGCGCCGAGGGGCACGTCCCCGTCACCACGCACATCTTCGTCGCGGGCAGCGACTACCTCGACTCCGACGCCGTCTTCGCCGTGAAGCAGAGCCTGGTGCAGGACTTCGCCACGACCGACGACCCGGTTCTGGCCGCGGAGTTCGGCATGCCGAACCCGTTCCGGCACGCCCGCTTCGACCTGGTCCTGGAGCCCAACGCATGACGTACATGGGCGACTTCACCCATGAGAGCCGCCCCGGCCGGGTCGTCTTCCGGCCCGGCGCCGCCGTGACCGCCACCCCAGCCGAGGCCGAACACCTGGGCCTGCGGCGGCTGTTGGTGGTGTGCGGCAGCCGGGGCGAGTCCGTCGCACGGGCGGTCGCGGACGCACTCGGCGACCGCTGTGCCGGGCTGCACGCGGAGGCCCGGATGCACGTCCCCGTCGAGGACTCCGACCGGGCCGAGGCGGCGGCACGTGCGGTGGGCGCGGACGGGGTCGTCGCGGTCGGCGGCGGCTCCTCCATCGGCCTCGGCAAGGCGATCGCCCTGCGCACCGCACTGCCCCTGATCGCCGTGCCGTCGACCTACTCGGGCTCCGAGATGACCCCCGTCTGGGGCCTCACGGAGGCCGGGGTCAAGCGCACCGGCCGCGACCCGAAGGTCCAGCCCCGCAGTGTCGTCTACGACCCCGAGCTGACCCTCTCCCTGCCGGTGCCCTTGACCGTGACCAGCGGCGTCAACGCCCTCGCACACGCCGTCGAGGCCCTCTACGCCCCCGACACCTCCCCGCTGATCGCGCTGATGGCCGAGGAGGGCGTACGGGCGATGGCCGAGGCGCTCCCGCTGCTCGCCGCGCGGCCCGCTGACCTGGACGCGCGGGGCCGGGCCCTGTACGCGGCATGGCTGTGCGGGGCCTGCCTCGGCTCCACCACCATGGGCCTGCACCACAAGCTCTGCCACGTCCTCGGCGGCACCTTCGGCCTGCCGCACGCCGAGACCCACACGGTCGTCCTGCCGTACGCCCTCGCCTACAACGCCCCCGCCGTTCCCGGGGCGTTGTCCGTGCTGAGCCGGGCACTCGACGCCGACGACCCGTCACACGCCCTGTGGGACCTGGCCGGGCGCCTCGGCGCTCCGCGCTCCCTCGCCGAACTCGGCCTCGAGGAGACCGACGTGGCCGAGGCGGCCGCACAGGTGGCGGGGCAGCCGTACGCCAATCCGCGTCCCGTGACGACGGACGGCGTGCGGGCTGTGCTCCAGGCGGCCTTCGAGGGCCGCCGGCCGTGAGTCCCGCAGCAGAACAGCACGTCCCCTAAGAAAGGTGAACATCATGGCCCTCGCACTCCTCAGGCGCCGGCGGTCCAAGGCTGCCCTTGCCGAGGCGGCGGGCCTCTCCGTCCCCCTCCCGCAAGGCGCGGGCGCCGTGGCCCGTGAGATCGTCGACCCGATGGGCTCGCCCATGGGAGGCGCCGACGTCACCGTCACCGCCCTGGACACCCACCGCGTCGCGGCGCGCGGGACGACCGACCCCTACGGCTACTTCGTCGCCGTACTCCCGCCCGGCCGCTACAGCCTGCTGGCCGCGGCCGAGGGGCTCCAGCCGCACCGCGAGACCGTCGAGGTCGGGCCCACCGGGTCGGCACCCGCCGAGCGGGTCTGGCTCCAGCCCGCCCAGGCACTCCAACTGCCCACGCCCGGCGTCTGGTTGTTCGATCCGCCGCACACCGCGATCCGTTTCATCGCCAAGCACGTCGGCATGGCGCACGTGCACGGCCGCTTCGAGCGCTTCGAGGGCGGGATCCAGGTCGCGCAGGACATGTCCCAGTCCCGGGTCCAGGTCCGCATCGACGCCTCCAGCATCACCACCGGCAACACCACCCGCGACAACCACCTGCGCTCCGGCGACTTCCTCGACGTCGAACGCTTCCCGCACATCGACTTCGTCAGCACCCGCTTCGCCTACCGCGGCGGCAGCAAGTGGACCCTCCAGGGCACCCTGACCATGCACGGCGTGAGCCGCTCGGTCGCCCTGGACACCACCTATCTGGGCACGGTCAACGGCGGCTACGGCGAGGAACTGCGCTGCGCGGCCCTCGCCACGGCGGAACTCCACCGCGAGGACTACACCCTGAACTGGCGGTCCATGCTGGCCCGGGGCATCGCGGTCGTCGGCCCCACCGTCCAGCTGGAACTCGACGTCCAGGCCATGTACCGCACCCACGACACGCCGACCCCGCCCGAGTAGACGCGCAGGTCAGCGGGCATTGTCGGACCCGGTCGGTACCGTCAGCGCATGAGAGCCGACGGAACATTCAGCGTCAAAGCGTTCGTGCCGACCGAGCTGAAGCCGGAGCCGCCGGTCGTCACCGGGCTCCCGGTCGGCGTCGCGACGATCGAGAAGCACTTCGAGGGCGAGGTCGCCGGCCGTGCGGCGACCTTGTTCACCGCCGCCTACGACCAGGAGTCCGGCGTCGGCACCTATGTGGCCATGGAGTCCTTCGAGGGCTCCCTGCACGGCCGGTCCGGCGCCTTCAACTTCGTGCACTCGGCGACGACCTCCGGCAGCGACCGCAGCGCGGAGTTCTTCCACATCGTACCCGCCAGCGGCACCGGCGACCTGGCGGGCATCTCCGGCACCGGCGGCCTCGCGGTCGACGCCGACGGCACCCACCGCATCTGGCTGGAGTACGAGTTGGGCGCCGGGGACGCCTGAATCCGACAACTTCACGGAAAGCTCACAGGACCCGGCTGACACTTGAGGTTTCAAACGTTACGCTCGCCGTCATCCGAGTGCTCGGGGGAGCGGCTGGTCCGTCAAGGCACTCCTCCCCCCCACGGTTTCAGGAGACTCGGTGAGCGACGGCGACGTAGTGGTGATCGGTGGCGGATATGCGGGCGTCCGGCTCGCCAAACGGCTGGACCCCACGGCGCGGGTCACCCTGGTGGACCGCAAGGAGGTCTTCTTCCACCGCATCTCCTCCCTGCGCGCCGGTGTGCGCAGGGAGTGGACGGTGACCCCGTTCATCCCGTACGACCGGCTGCTGCGCCACGGCCGGGTCGTCGTCGGCAAGGCGGTCACCATCGACACCGCCGAACGGCGGGTGCTGCTGGCAGACGGGACGCGGCTGCCGTACGACGTGGTGGTGATCGCGACCGGCGCCGACTATCCGGCGCCGGCCCGGTTCGGCGGGACCACCACCGAGGAGGCGGTGAAGACCTTCAACGAGCACCAGCAGAAGATCGCTTTCGCCGAGCACATCCTCGTGGTCGGCGGCGGACCCTCGGGCGTCGAGCTCAGCGCCGAGATCCGGCTGGCCCGGCCGGACGTCCGGGTCACGCTCGCGCACTCCGGTCCCGCGCTGCTGAGCAACACCGGCAGCGAGCGGGCCGGACGCAGGGCGCTCGCCTGGCTGGAGGCCCACGACGTGGAGATCCGGCTGAACTCCTTCATGTCGCCGGGCAACGACTTCGGCACCTACCGCGAAGCCCACGGCGACGTCATCTCCGCCGACCTCTCCTTCTGGGCCACCGGCACCACGCCCAACACGCTCTGGCTGCGCCTCGCCGGACACGGCGACTGGCTGAACCCGTCCGGGCATGTGAAGGTCGACCGGGCGCTGCGGGCCGAGGGGCACCTGGACGTCTTCGCGGTCGGCGACGTCAACGACGCCAGCGAGCTGAAGATCACCCCGGCCGCGCTCGCCCAGGCCGACCTCGCCGCCTGGAACATCCGCGCCCACCTGAACAGTTCGGGCCGCCACCGCAAGGAGCCCCGCTTCTACCGACCCATCCACCGCACCCCACTGATCGTCCCCTTCGGCCCGGCCGACGGCGTGACGATGCTCCCGGTGCCGGGCGGCGAGACGGCGGTCCTCGGCGGCCGCACGACCACTTTGGCCAAGGCGAAGACGTTGATGACGCCGTACATGCGACGCCAACTCGGCTACACCGCCGCGTGATCGCTGCCGCTGACCTCGACGGCGGCCCCGAGTTTGGACCTTCCGACGCGGCGACCGTGAGCGGCATCGGGGTGTTCCGGTGTCTGGTGCTGCGGACCGGCATCGGGGTGTTCCAGGGTGTGGTGATGTGGAGCGGCCTCGGGGTGTTCGGGCGTGTGGTGCTGCGGACCGGCATCGGGGTGTTCCAGGGTGTGGTGCTGCGGACCGGCCTCGGGGCGTCCGGCGTGTGGTGATGCCGAGTCGCTCCGGGCTCCGGGCGTGCGGAGGCCGGGACCGGTATGCGGCTGGTTTCGGCGGGGGGTGGTGTGGGGGCGCGTGCGGGTCTTCCGGTGCGCGGAGGCGCCGACCCTGACCCGAGCTTCCCGGCCGCCGGTGCCGAACCGCCCATGCTTCCCGGCCGACGGCGATGCCGCCCGCCCCGAGCCTGTCGGCCGGTGGCGAGGCCGTGCGGCCCCAGGCGTCCCGGGGCGCGGCGGTGTCGGCCCGCCCCCTGACCTCCGGTACACGCCTGTGCCGGGCCACGCCCCAGCCCCCGGCGTGGTGGCGCTCGCCGGAGGCGGGTGAGTGGCGGGCGCGGGTGGCTGACCGGCCCGTCATGGCGCAGGTCAACGGCAACTGGCCAGGGGCGCGGGGAACTGCGCGACCAGCCACCACCTGCCCGCAGCCGCCCTGCGACCGGAACCGGCGGGCCCCGGCCCGCACGAGGCCGTGGCTCTCACGCGTGCAGCACGTGCTGGGCCGGTCGCACCAGGCCCGACTCGTAGGCGAAGACGACCGCCTGGACCCGGCCGCGGGCGCCGATCTTGGTGAGGATGTTGCTGACGTGGGACTTCACCGTGGTCGGCGCGATGGAGAGCCGGTCGGCGATCTCGGAGTTGGAGTCGCCGGAGGCGACCGCGGCGAGCACGTCGCGCTCGCGTCCCGTGAGGCTGCCCAGCCGGTTGCCCGGCGCCGGACCGTCCAGGGCCCGCTGGTTGCGGACGGCGTCGATGAGCGCGCGGGTCAGCCCGGGGGAGACGACGACGTCCCCGGCGGCCACGACCCGGACGGCCGCGACGAGTTCCTCCGCGGTGGCCCCCTCGGGCAGATGCCCGGCGGCCCCGGCGCGCAGGGCGGCGTAGGGCGAGGTGTCGTCGTCCGCGGTGAGCAGCAGGACGTGCGGCGCGGGCCCGTCCGGAGCATGGGCGATGCGGCGCACCGTCTCCGCGGTGTCCGCGTCGCCGCTACGGCTGTCCAGCAGGACGACGTCCGGCCGGAGCAGGGCGCTGAGCCGGACCGTCTCGGGCCCGGGTGCCGCCTCGCCGACCACGGTCAGATCGGGCTGCGACTCCAGGAGCATACGGAGGCCGACACGCTGAAGTGCCTGGCCGGTGGCGATGAGGATGCTGGTCATGGCGTGCGTGCTCCATCCTCGCCCAGCGGGCAATCGTGCTAAACGAAACCGTTTCGTTCTCGTGGGATCAGCGTAGCCCCGCGGCTATCGAAACGGGAGCGTATCGATTGTGGGGTGGCTCACATTCCGCTTCGGTTTACCCCCGCCCCGCCCCCGCCCGGCCACACGCGACATGGGGCAACCCGAACGCCCCCGGCGGCGACTCCCCAGTGAAATCCCACCCCCACGAAGGGAGTTCACTCCATGCGCACCCGTATCGTGCGTCTCGTCACCGTCCTCGCCACCCTGCTCGCGGCATTCGCCGGCCCCGCCGTCACCGCGACCCCCGCGCAGGCGGCGGACACCTGGAACCCGCCCGCGAACCTCGTACAGCCCCTGGGCGAGGTGTGGAACCACGTCGAGTCGACCTACGGCAACCTCTACGGCTTCCGCAACTACGGCTGGGACCAGGTCGTCGCGAACAAGGGCAGCGTCAACTACTGCGTCCGCTGGGAGTCCGACGCCCCCGTCAGCGCCGCCCTGCGCGACCAGGTCCACGCGGCGCTGAAGAAGCAGTTCGGCAAGTGGATGGCGGCCATGCTCGACAACGGCACCGGCACCAACGCCTGGCCCTACGCCACCGTCCCCGTCAATATCGTCGGCTGGGCGGTGAAGAACCGCTCCACCCTCCAGTGGACCGACAACTCGGTCGACATCTACGCCGGAAACCTCGACTCCGGCGGCGCCCCGCAGTGCGCCCCCGACTGCGGCCGCTTCTTCCACCAGGACGGCAACTACTCGAAGTGCCCCGGCGGCGTGGCCCGCCATTACGACCAGTCGCTCTGGCTCACCAAGGGCTTCCAGGGCGGCGCCGGCGGGGACTGGGGCCAGCGCGTCGGCCAGGAGTACTTCACCGGAGCCCTCGCCCAGGAGAACATCCACATCTATCTCCACGAGGTCGGCCACACCTTCGGCCTCGACGACTTCTACGACTGGACCCCCACCGGCCAGTGCTGCTTCCTCATGAACGCGGGCAGCGCGACCCAGATCACCGAGTTCGACAAGTGGATGCTGCGTGACTTCTGGCGCCACCTGAAGAGCCGGTACGGCTACTGATCCGTCGCGTACCGAACTTCCATCGCGTTAGAAGCATTGACGCGGTCCGGAGGAAGGTGTCACTGTCTTGACTACGTAGTCATCCAGCTGGGCGGCCCTGCCGAGACGTTGTATGACTACGTAGTCGACAAGGAGAGCAGATGACGACACCCGCCTCCCGCCGTCCTCGCCGCGGCCCCGGCATGACCGAGGTCGCGCGCGCCGCCGGTGTCTCCCAGAAGACCGTGTCTCGGGTCGTCAACGGCGAACCGCACGTCAGCCCGGAGGTGCGCGACCGCGTGCTCCGGGCCGTGGAGGAGCTGGGCTACCGCCCGAACAGCGCGGCGCGCGCCCTGCTCCTCGGCCGCTACCGACGGATCGGCGTGGTCTCGCTCGGCAGCGCGCTCTACGGCCCCGCCACCCTGCTCCTCGCCCTGGAGCGGGCCATGCACCGCAAGGGATACGCCTTCACCCTGGCCGGAACCCTGGAGGGACAGCCGGTCCAGGTCGCCGTGGAGGCGCTCCTGGAACAGGGCGTGGACGGCATCGTCCTGTCCGAGCCGATCGACGACGGCACACCCCTGCGCCTGAGCGCGGACGTGCCGGTGGTCAGCCTCGGCGAAGGCGTCGAGGTCGGCCACGGCAACAGCGCCGTCGTCGGCGCCGACGGGGTCGCGGCCGCCCGGACCGCCACCGAGCACCTGCTCTCCCTGGGACACCGCACCGTCTGGCACATCCCGGGACCGCACGACTGGTGGGCCGCCCGCGACCGCGCCCGCGGGTGGCGCGAGGCCCTCGCCGCCGCCGGTGCCCCCGAACCCCCGCTGCCGGTCGAGGGCGACTGGAGCCCCGCCTCCGGCTACACGGCCGGCCGTCAGCTCGCCCAACTCTCCGACGTCACCGCCGTGTTCGCCGCCAACGACGACATGGCGATCGGCGCGCTGCGGGCCTTCGCCGAGGCGGGCCGGTCCGTCCCCGGTGACGTCAGCGTCGTCGGCTTCGACGACATCCCCGCCGCCGCCTATCTCGCCCCGCCCCTGACCACCGTCCGCCAGGACTTCACCGCGGTCGCCGACCGGGCCGTCGACGTGCTCATCGCCATGATCGAGGACAGACCCGTCCCGGCCGAACACACGCCCACCGCAACCGAGTTGACCGTACGGGCCTCCAGCGGCCCGGTACGCGAACCCGCACCACCCCTTCGCTGAACCGTCGGCGCGACGGCCCGCGGCGCACCCCGCCACGGGCCCGCTCCGCCCTGCCCGCGCGTGCCGCCAGGGACGGCCGCACCCGCGCTCCCCGTAGCCGCACCACGTGAGGAGTCACGTGTGTTCCCCGCACCCCCGACCCGCCGCACCCTGCTGCGCGGCGCCCTCGGCCTGGGCACCGCCGCCGCCCTCACCGCCTGCGGCGCCGGCACCACCACCGTCCGCACCTCCGGAGACGTGACCCTGTCCCTGTGGACCCACGACCCCGGCTACGAGGCCTTCTTCCGCAAGGGCATCCCGGAGGCCGACCGGCTCACCGACTTCCGCTACCACCTCGACGTCACCCGCGCGGGACCCGCCGACCTCGTCACCAAGCTCCTCGCCCAGGCCGTCGCCGGCCGCGGCACCCCCGACACGATCGGCTTCGAGATCGGCAGCTTCCCCCGCATGCTGCGCGGCGACATCGCGCCCCGCCTGCTGCACGACCTCACCCCCGACATCGCCGGCGTCCCAGGCCTGAAGGACGACCTGCTGCCCGCCCGCCTCGCCCCCTACAGCAAGGACGGCGGCCTCTACGCCCTCGACTCCGACACCCCGATGGTCGTCTACTACTACCGCGACGACCTGTTCTCGAAGTGGAACCTCCCCACGGACACGGCCACTTGGGAGGAGTACGCCGAACTCGGCGCCCGCGTGCACCAGGACCACGGCGCCTCCCTCTGTGTCGTCTCCACGGTCGGCAGCGACGCCGGACAGGTCGTCCAGTCCTTCCAGATGCTGCTCTACCAGCGCGGCGGCGCCTTCTTCGACGCCGACGGAGAACTGGTCCTCGACTCACCGGAGGCCGAGGAGACCCTGCGGTTCCTGTGCGACGGGCTGCGCACCGGCTTCGTCATCGACATCTCCGACTACTACGGGGCGGCCATGCAGACCGCCCTGAAGACGAACAAGGTCGCGGGGCTGCCCATGGCGATCTGGTACAAGAACTACGGCCTGCTCCCCAACGTGCCCGAGCAGAAGGGGAGATGGCGGGTCCGGGGCCTGCCCCGGTTCACGAAGGGCGGCGGAGTGACCGCGGCCCTCGGCGGCACCGGATTCGGTGTCGTCAAGGACAAGGCCAACACCGAGGCCGCCGTCGACTTCCTGCTCAACACCTGGCTCACCCACGAAGGCCAGGTCCGCCGCTTCACCGAGACCGGCTATCTGCCCACCCGCCGCTCCGTGTACGAGGACCCGGCCCTCAACGCCACGAAGGACGACTTCTGCGGCGGCCAGCAACTCTTCAGGCTCTACCGGTCGTTGCTGCCCGACGTCCCCGCCTTCTACCAGAGCCCCGACCAGTCGATCCTCTTCGACGTCCTCGCGGGCAACCTCCTGCGCGCCTACCGCGGTGACGTCAGCCCACGCCAGGCGCTCAAGCAGACCGCGGCCGACTACCGCGACCAGGCCGGACGTTAGGAGGCCCCGCCATGACCACCGCCGTCGCGGGCCACGCCCGCACCACCGACCAACGCGCCGACGAGACCGGTACCGCCCGGCGCCCCCGCCGGTCCTGGGCGCCGTACCTCTTCATCTCGCCCTTCTACCTCCTCTACGTCCTGTTCATGCTGATCCCGATCGCGGTCTCGCTGTGGCTCAGCCTCACCGAATGGGTCGGTCTCGGCGCCCCGCACTGGGTCGGCCTGCGCAACTACCGCAACCTGTTCACCGACATCAGCTTCCACCGGGCCCTCGGCAACACGGCCGTCTTCGTGCTCGTCGCCGTCTGTGTCGTGGTCCCGCTCGCGCTGCTGATCGCGCAGGCCCTCAACGCCCGTGGCCTGCGCGCCCGGGACCTGTGGCGCACCGCCTACTTCGTGCCGATCGTCGTCTCCCCGATCCTGGTCGCGCTCATCTTCGGGCTGCTCTTCGACCGGCAGTTCGGCCTGCTCAACTCGATCCTGCGGGCGCTGTTCGGGACCGGCGGCGTCGACTGGCTCGGCGACCCGGGCCTCGCCAAGGTGAGTATCGCGCTGGTGATGCTGTGGCGCTGGACGGGCTACCTCACGGTGTTCTTCCTCGCCGGACTCCAGAACGTGCCCAAGGAGTTGTACGAGGCCGCCGCGCTCGACGGCGCCGGACGGCTGCGCACCTTCACCACCGTCACCCTCCCCGCCCTGAAGCCCGTGACCGCGTTCGTCGTCGTCACCTCCTTCATCGGCGCCGCCCAGATCTTCGAGGAGCCGTACCTCCTCACCGGCGGCGGACCGGCCGAATCCACGCTCTCGGTCACGATGTTCATCTACCGGGCCGCCTTCCAGCGCCAGCAGTTCGGCTACGCGGCCGCCGCGGCCGTCGTGCTGTTCGTGCTGGTCTTCGGCCTCAGCCAGCTCTTCAACCGGCTCCTCGGCATCGGGAGGGCGTCCGCATGATGCGCACCCGCATACCCCTGTACGGCACGCTCGTCCTGCTGCTCCTCGCCTTCCTCGCCCCGCTGCTGTGGGCGCTGAGCGGCTCGTTCAAGCCGCGCGGCGACATCTTCGCCTACCCGCCCCGGCTGCTGCCCGACCCGTTCACCCTCGACAACTACCAACGCCTGTTCTCCGGGCAGCCGTTCTGGCGCTGGTTCCTCATGAGCACGGTCGTCGCCCTCGTCGCCACCACGGTCTCCGTGTTTGTGTGCGCCCTCGCCGGCTACGGCTTCGCCAAGTTCCGCTTCGCCGGGAAGCGGCTGCTGTTCGGCGTGATGTTCAGCTCGTTGTCGGTGCCGTTCGCGGTGATCCTGGTCCCGCTGTTCGTGATCCTCGTCAAGACCGGCCTCGGCAGCCCGTGGTTCGCGCTCATCGTGCCGTGGGTGGCACCCGCGTTCGGGATCTTCATGATGCAGCAGTACATCGTGCAGTCCGTCCCGGACTCCGTCCTGGAGGCCGCCCGCATCGACGGGGCGAGCGAGTTCGGCATCTTCCGCACCATCGTGCTGCCCCTGCTGCGGCCCTCGCTCGGCGCCCTCGCCGTCTGGCAGTTCCTCCAGAGCTACAACAGCTTCCTGTGGCCGCTGGTGCTGGTCTCCGACAGCTCCCAGTACACGCTGCCGCTCGGCCTCCAGACTCTCTTCGTCTCCGAGCAACGGCAGTACGACCTGGTGCTCGCCGGAGCCGTCATCGCCGTGGTTCCCGCGGTCGCCCTCTTCGTGGTCCTGCGCAAGCAGCTCCTCGAAGGACTGTCCACGGGGGCCGTCAAGGGCTGACGGGTTCCCAAGACCGACTCAACCACCGTATTGGAGAAGGATGTTCCAGCTTCCACCCCGCGTCCTGTTCGGAGCCGCGTACTACCACGAGTACCAGCCGTACGAGCGGCTGAAGGACGACCTCGACCTGATGGCCGAGGCGCACTTCACCGTGATCCGGGTGGGCGAGTCGGTCTGGTCGACCTGGGAGCCCGAGAACGGCCGCTTCGACCTCGACTGGCTCCAGCCCGTCCTCGACGGCGCCCACGAGCGGGGCATCTCGGTGATCCTCGGGACGCCCACGTACGCCGTGCCACCGTGGCTGGCCCGCCAGTACCCGGAGATCGCGGGGGAGTCGCGCACCGGCGAGCGCATCGGCTGGGGCGCCCGGCAGGAGGTCGACCTCACCCACCCGGCGTTCCGCTTCCACGCCGAACGGATCATCCGCAGGATCGTCGCCCGGTACGCCGACCACCCGGCCGTGATCGGGTACCAGGTCGACAACGAACCCGGCCTCCATCTCCTGCACAACCACGGCGTGTTCCAGCGCTTCACCGACGAACTCCGTGCGCAGTACGGCGACGTGGAGACCCTCAACCGTGAATGGGGCCTCGTCTACTGGTCGCACCGGCTCTCCACCTGGGCCGACCTGTGGACCCCGGACGGCAACGTCCAGCCCCAGTACGACCTGGCCTGGCGCCGCTTCCAGGCCCGGCTCGTCACCGAGTTCATCGACTGGCAGGCCGACATCGTCCGCGAGTACGCGCGCGAGGGGCAGTTCGTCACCACCTGCATCTCCTACGACCGCCCGGGCGTCGAGGACGACAAGCTCACCGCACGGCTCGACGTCACCGCGGGCAACCCGTACTACACGATGCAGGACGCTCTCGAACTGCCCGACCGCGGCGGCGACGGACAGGACTGGACGACCAACGGGACCTGGGCGCTGTACCGCAGCGCCGACCGCATGTACTCCTCCCGCCAGGAGCCCTTCCTGGTCACGGAGACCAACGCCCAGGCGATCGGCTACCCGTGGAACAACCGTCCCGCCTACGACGGCCAATGGCGCCAGGCCGCCTGGGCGTTGATCTCCCGGGGCGCCTCGATGATCGAGTACTGGCACTGGCACACCCTGCACTTCGGCGCCGAGACCTACTGGGGCGGCATCCTCCCGCACAACGGCCGCCCCGGCCGGGTGTACCGGGAACTCGCCGTCCTGGGAGCGGAGTTGGAGAAGGCGGGCGACCTGACCGCATCCCTCACCCCGGACGCCGACGTCGCCTTCCTGTACGACGGCCCCAGCAAGTGGGCGCTCCAGGGCCAGCCGGCGCTCGCCCTGGCGGACGGCAGCGCCGACGGGCGGTCGTACGAGACCGTCTTCGACGCCTTCTACCGAGGCGCTTTCGACGCCGGCCTCCAGACGCGCATCCTCCACCCGGGCCAACTCCCCGCTGCCGAGCTGCCCGACGTCCTGGTCGCCCCCGCCTTCTACGCCGCCGCCGACGAGACCCTCGACCGTCTCAAGGCCTACGCCGAAGCGGGCGGCCACCTGATCCTCGGCCCCCGCACCGGCTACGGCGACACGGAGGCGCGGGCCCGCACCGACGTCCAGCCCGGCCGGCTCGCGGCGGCGGCCGGGGTGACGTACGACGAGTTCAGCAACCTGGGCGCCCCGCTCCCGGTGACCGGTACGGACAGCCTTCCGCTGCCGCCCGAGGCCCGCGCCCTGCACTGGGCCGACGGCCTCCAGCCGCAGGGCGCCGAGGAGTTGGCCTCCTACGACCACCCGCACTTCGGCCGCTGGCCGGCGGTCACCACCCACCGGCACGGCGCGGGCCGGATCACCTATGTCGGCACGGTCCCCGACCCCGCCTTCGCCCGCGCGCTCTTCGAGTGGACCACCCCCACCACCTGGCGCCCGGCCCACCCGAGCGTCACGGCAAGCTCCGCCACCGCCCGCGACGGCCGCCGCGTCCGGTTCCTGCACAACTGGTCGTGGGCCACGGTCTCGGTCCCGGTCCCGGCACCACTGCGGGACGCGCTGACGGACGAGGTGCACACCGATGAAGTCCCCCTCGGCCCCTGGGACGTCAAGGTCCTCACGGATGAAGGGGGTTGGTGACCGCCCGAGCCGCCACCGGCGTGTGCGCTAGGTTGCCGCCATGGCTGACCTTGGAACCACCGCCTGGCCACCCGCCCCGATCCGGACGGAACGGCTCGTGCTCCGCGGCTCCGAGGCCCGGGACCGTACGGCGTTCATCGACCTGTTCGCCGCACCGCAGGTGCACACCTATCTCGGCGGCGCTCGATCACGCGACGAGCTCGAACGCGACGTCCCCGAGGTGCCCGGACGGCGCCCCGGCCTCTTCGTGATCGAGCGCGACGGCACGATGATCGGCATCGTCGAGCTCAACCGGCGGGACCCGGAGCATCGGAGCCAGGGGAGTCCCGGTGCCGGGGAGGTGGAACTCGGCTACCTGTTGCTGCCGCAGGCATGGGGAGCCGGGTACGCCGCCGAGGCGTGCGCGGCGGCGCTCGGGTGGTTCTCGGACCTGTGTCCCGGCGAACGGGTCGTGCTGGCCACCCGGACCGCCAACGACCGCTCGCTGCGTCTCGCGCGGAAACTCGGCTTCGCCGAGGCGGGCCGGTTCGAGGAGTGGGGCGCCGAGCACTGGTACGGCGTGTGGTCGTCGGCCGCTTCGACCCCCTGACCTCTGGACCGGGTGCCTAGCCCGCCAGGGTCCTCGTCACGACCCAGTGATGCTTGCCGATCTGCCGGGTGCGCGTGAAGCCGTGTGCCTCGAACAGGGCTACGGTCCCGTTGTGCAGGAAGGAGGAGGACACCGTGCGGTTCTCGGCGTCCTCGGGGTAGCTCTCCACGGTGCCGCCGCCGAGCCGCGTCATCTCCCGCAGGGCTCCGGCGAGTGCGGCGGCCGCCACGCCCCGGCGCCGGTGGCTCTTGTCCACGAAGAAGCAGGTGACGCGCCAGTCGGGCGGGGTGCCGAGACCCTGTTCGTAGCCGCGCCGGTGCTTGATCCGGGGCAGCTCACCGGTCGGCCCGAACTGGCACCAGCCCACGCACACCGAGCCGTCGTAGACGAGCGCGGCGTGCGCCCTGCCCTCCCGGACCCGCAGCTCCTTCTCCGCCCGGTTCCGCTCCGGTGACTTGTGCCGGCCCACCCCCTCGGAGTGGAAGCCCATGCACCAGCAGCCGCCCCACACGCCGTTGTGCCGCTCGATCAGCGACACGAAGTCGGGCCAGGTCGTCTCGTCCAGCGGTCTCACGCGGTACGCGTCCTTCGGCACACCACCAGGCTGCCACACGACACCGCCGACGTCCGTTCAGACCAGGCTCTGCGTGCCGAGCACCGAGATCAGCCGTAGCTTCTCGGCGGCCTCGGTGCCGGGGTCGGCCGAGTAGACCAGGATGTGGAGGTCGTTGTCCTCCACCCGGAGCAGGTCGCAGTCCAGGGTGAGCGGGCCGACCTGGGGGTGCTCGACCGTCTTGCGCGAGGCGGTGAGACGGCCCACCACGCCGGCGTCCCACAGTTCCGCGAACCGCTCGCTGCGAGTACGCAACTCACGTACCAAGAGCGTGAGTTGGCGGTCGGCGGGATAGCGGGCCGCCGTCGCGCGGAGTTCGGCGACCATGCCGACCTCGAAGGCCGCCCGCTCCTCCGGCGTGTGCCGCACCCGGGTCGGCATGCCCGTGAAGTTCCGCCACACGCCGTTGCGTTCGAAGCCGCGCAGGACGGACGGATCACCCAGCAGCGCCGCGTACATCGGGTTGGCCACGAGCAGGGTCATGGCCGCGTCCGACACCGCGACCGGGGTGTCGACCAGCCGGTCGAGCAGGCGCTGCACACTGGGCGTGATGAAGGCGGGCACGACATCGGGTCCCGGCGGCACCTGCCCCGCGAGCCCGAACAGATACGTCCGCTCGTCCGCCGACAGCCGTAGCGCCCGGGCCAGCGCCTCGACCACCTGCACCGACGGATTGGCCGCCCGCCCCTGTTCGAGACGCGTCACGTAGTCGACCGAGATGCCCGCCAGCAGGGCCAGTTCCTCGCGGCGCAGTCCGGCCGCGCGCCGGTGACCGCCCAAGGGCAGCCCGGCCGCGTCCGGGGCGACCCGGTCACGCCAGCGCCGCAGTGCCTGTCCCAGTTCCGTCGCCGCCATGCCCCCAGTGAACACCGCCGGCCGCCGATGTGCCTGGTACCGCCAGTCCCAGGAAGAAGGGTCTTCTGGCAGGCCCCACGACGGCGCGGCAAGGTGGCCGGCATGACGACAACACTCATCACCGGAGCGAACAAGGGTCTCGGCTTCGAGACCGCCCGCAGGCTCGTCGCCGCAGGCCACACCGTCCACGTCGGCGCCCGTGACGCCGAGCGCGGCCGCCGCGCCGCCGCCGAACTCGGCGCCCGGTTCGTCCAGCTCGACGTCACCAACGACGCCTCCGTGGCCGCCGCGGCCAAGACCGTCGAGGCCGACGGCGGACTCGACGTCCTGATCAACAACGCCGGCATCGAGACCCGTACCGACGACAACAGCGTGCCGGTCGCCGAGACCGTCACCGCCGACCACATGCGCGCCACCTACGAGACCAACGTCTTCGGTGTCGTCCGCGTCCTGCACGCCTTCCTGCCGCTGCTGCGGCGCTCGGCCGCCCCGGTCGTGGTCAACGTCAGCAGCGGACTGGCCTCCCTGACCCACCTCTCCGACCCGGACCACCCCGCGCACTTCTACCCCGGCATCGCCTACCCGAGCTCCAAGACCGCGCTCAACATGCTCACCGTGCAGTACGCGAAGGCGTTCCCGGACCTGCGGATCAACTCCGTGGAGCCCGGTTTCACCAGGACCGACCTGAACGGCAACACGGGCACGCAGACCGTGGCGGAGGGCGCCGAGATCATCGTACGGATGGCGCAGATCGCCCCGGACGGCCCGACCGGGGGCTTCTTCGACGTCAACGGCCCGCTGCCCTGGTGACACACCGCGTTCGCGGCCTCAGACGACCCCGTCCGCACGCAGCGCCGCGATGTCGTCGTCGCTGCGGCCGAGCTCGGTGAGGATCGCCCCGGTGTGCTCGCCCACCGCCGGGACCGGGTCCATCCGGGCGGGCAGTCCCGCGAGGTCGGCCGGCGGGAGCAGTGCCTCCACCGTGGCCCCGCCGGGGACGGCAACCTCGTGCCAGCGGCCGCGGGCGGCCAGGACGGGGTGGTCGAGGAACGCGGCCACGTCGTTGACCCCGGCGCAGGCGATGCCCATCCCCTCCAGGTCCTTCAGCACCTCGTCGGCGTCGGAGCGGGCGATCCGCTCGGCGACCACCGCGTTGATCTCCTCGCGGTGGGCGACCCGGGCGGACCCGGTCGCGAACCGCGGATCCCCGGCCAGCCCGGGCTGCCGTAGGAAATCGGCGCACAGGACGGTCCACTCGCGTTCGTTCTGGATGGAGAACAACACGTCCTTGCCGTCGGCGGCCGTGAAGGCGCCGTACGGGGCGATGGTGGCGTGCTGGGTGCCCAGCCTCGGCGGCTGACTGCCGCCGTACCGCGTGTAGTTGGCGGGCTGGCTCATCCACTCGGCCAGCGCCTCGAACAGCGACACCTCCACCGGGTGGGCCCTGCCGGTGGTGGCGCGGACGTACAGGGCGGTCAGGATGCCGCTGTAGGCGTACATCCCGGCCGCGATGTCGGCGACGGAGATCCCGACCCGCGCGGTCTCCTCGGCGGTCCCGGTCAGTGACACCAGCCCGGTCTGGCACTGCACCAGCAGGTCGTACGACTTGCGGTCCGCCCACGGCCCGTCGGTGCCGTACCCGGAGATCGTGCACGGGATCAGCCGCGGCCACCGCACGGCGAGGTCGGCGGTGCCGAGGCCCAGCCGGTCGGCCGCGCCCGGGGCCAGGTTCTGGACGAACACGTCGGCGCCGTCGAGGAGTCGGTGCAGGATCTCCAGGCCGCGCGGGTCCTTGAGGTCCAGGGTGAGGGACTCCTTGGACCGGTTGAGCCACACGAAGTAGCTGGAGTGGCCGTGCACGGTCGTGTCGTAGCGCCGGGCGAAATCACCCTCGCCCGGCCGCTCCACCTTGATCACCCTGGCCCCGAGGTCGGCGAGCTGCCGGGTCGCGTACGGCGCGGCCACGGCCTGTTCCAGGCTGACCACGGTGACGCCGGACAAGGGAAGCTGCGGCAGACTCATGCGGCTCTTTGTACGGTCGGGTCGGACAGGGTGTCAACGATCACTCCGCGCGACCCTCCGGCGGGTGCATGCGGACGTTTCCTCAGTTCCGGCGGTCCGGCGTGCACAGCACCAGGACCGCGCGGGCGACGAGTTCGCCGGCCCCGCCGAGCTCCTGCCGGTAGCGGTCCGTGATCTCCCGCACGGTCTCGGTGAATCCGGGGTCCACGGCACGGGCCCGCGCCGGGGCGGGCAGCCCCTGGGCCATCTCGCGACGCCGCGCCAGCAGCGCGATGATCTCCTCGTCGAGACGCTCTATCCGGGTGAGTGACACGTCGTCCCCCGGGGCGGTGGCCTGGTTCGTCGTCACGCTGAAACTCCGTTCCTCTGCGCGAGTTGCGCGAAACGCGGCGCGTTCCTTCACAGCTGGTCCCTGAACACCCTGCCCGTGGCGGTCGGCGGGAATGCCTCGCGGAACCATGCGTCGAAGGCGACGACGAGTCAGGCGGGCACGCCGAGGGTCTCGACGGCCTTGACCAGCGGGGCGAGCTCGGGGTTCCGGGCGGCTTCGTCGAGGGCCTCGCGCAGGGCCGCCTCGTTGGTGGGGCGGGCCTCCTCCAGCAGGGTCAGACCGGCCTCGGTGACGTTGGTGTAGATGCCGCGCCGGTCGGTCGGGCACAGATAACGGGTCAGCAGCCCGCGGTCCTCGAGGCGGCTGACCAGCCGGGTCGTGGCGCTCTGGCTGAGGACGACGGCGTCGGCGACCTGCTTCATCTGCAGATGACCGCCGTCCCCGTCGTGCTGCCGGCTCAGCACGTCCAGCAGGGAGTACTCCCGCACGCTCAGGTCGTGCCCGGCCTGCAGGGCGCGCTCGATGTGGGCCTCGATCCTGCCGTGCAGGAGCGAGAGCGCGCACCAGCCCTGGGCGAGGGCGGTGAGTGCGGGGTCGGTCGCGGTCATGGGGCTGGGCCTCCGTCCCGAAGTGGTGGGATCCAGAATATGTCATCGGTGAAATAGTCCGCGTAAGCCTGTTGTGTGTGCGTGCAAGTGTCCGTCGCGTCGCCGTCGCCGACGTCGGGCTCCGGCTGGTACACCCTTGGCATGACAGTCGACGCATCCGCCTCCTTCGTCAGCGGCCAGACGGCACTCGTCGTGCCCGTACCGGCGGCCGAGCCCGTGGTGCGGGGCTGGCGAGACCGCTACGACCCGGCGGCCCGGGCCGGCGTCCCGGCGCACGTCACCGTGCTCTTCCCGTTCCTGCCCGCGCCCCTCGTCGACGCCGACACCCGCGCCGCGCTCGCGGAGATCTTCGGCAGCCACCCCGCCTTCGACGTGCGCTTCGAGGACTGCGGACGTTTCCCCGGGGTGCTCTATCTCGCCCCCGACCCCGACACGCCGTTCCGCCGGCTCACGGAGGCGGTCGTCGCACGCTGGCCGGAAGCCCCGCCGTACGGCGGAAAGTACGAGCCCCACCCGCATCTGACGGTCGCCCAGTCCGAGGACGACGCCGTACTGGACGAAGCCGAAGCCGACCTGCGCACCGGCCTCCCCTTCTCGGCCCGGGTGTCGAAGGTCGACCTCGTCACCTACACCGGCACCGACTGGCAGCACCTGGAGTCCTTCGCGCTCCGGTAGCCGGCCGCGCCCCTCGTCGATCCGAAACCCCGTGGCCGGCGCGCTCGTCCCGCCGGTATCGTCCGGTCTCCCGACCAGGCCGCACCCGCGGCGCGGTCCCTGCGGAGAGCGAACCCATGACCGGCCGGCCACCGACGACGACCCTCTGGCGCCCCACCGGCCCGGTGGAACTGGACCTGGTCCGGGAGCTCGACTGGCGCGCCTGGCCGCCGAGGCTCCCCGAGCAGCCGATCTTCTACCCGGTCCTCGACGAGGACTACGCGATCAGGATCGCCCGGGACTGGAACGTCAAGCACGACGGCGCCGGCTTCGTGACCCGCTTCGAGGTCGAGTCGGAGTTCCTGAGCCGGTATCCCGTCCAGCAGGCGGGCGGCCGCACGATCCTCGAACTGTGGGTCCCGGCCGAGGAGTTGGACGAGTTCAACAGGCACATCGTCGGGACGATCGAGGTCGTGCACGAGTTCCGCTGAGTCCACCGGGTCCGCCGGGTCAGGGTCCGCCGGGTCCGCTACGACCGGGCCAAGTGCCGCATCGCCAGGGCCAGTTGCAGCCGCAGTCGGCCCTGAGGTGTGCGCAGCGGCCAGCCCAGCAGGTGCTCCGCGTGGGACAACCGGTCCTGGAGCGTGGAGTGGTGGACGTTGATCTCGGCGGCGGCCGCGCGCAGGCTCGCCGTCGAGACCACGGCGTGCAGCGTGGCCAGCAGCCAGGGCGTGCTCGCCCCCGCCGCCTCCAGGGCCTGGACATCGGGCGGCGCCTCCGCACCCGGAGCGACGAGCCCGGCCAGCAGCGCGACACCGCCCAACTCGTCGGCGTGCACGACCTTGGGCCCCGGATCCAGGGCGGTGCCCTCCGCGGTGAACCGCAGCGCTGTACGGGCTTCGGCCCAGGAGCGAGGCAGCTCAAGCACGGGCACCTCGGGCCCTACGCCCACCCGGCCGTCGGGGAGACCGGGGAGGGCCCGTGCGGTGAGGGGGTCGGCGTCGGTCCGGCCGGAGGGAAGGCCCGCGTCGGTCCGTCCGGTGGGACGTCCGGCGTCGGCCTGCGTGGTGAGAGGTCCGGCGTTGTTCCGTCCGGCGGAACTTACGGCGTGGGCCTGGCCGGTGGGAAGCCCGCCGCTGCTCCGCCCGGTGGGAAGCCCGCCTTTGTTCCGTCCGTTGGGAGGCCCGGCGTTGCTCCGCCCGGCGGGACTTCCGGCGCCGGCCCGACCCGCGGAAAGTCCGTTGCTGTTGCGCCCGTTGGGCAGGCCGGCGTCCGCCCGTCCCGCCACGACCATCGGCGGCCCGTCGAGCGGGGCCAGCGCACGGGCGGTCCCCGACGGGTCCAGCCCGAGCCCACGCGCCGCGTGCAGCCGGGCCGCCTCCGGCGCGCCGGCGTCCAGCACGGTCTCGACCAACGCGGGATCCTCCACGGCCGCCCGTCCGCGCGTACGGTCCAGCACGAGCCGTACGGCCCCCGCTGCCCGCTCCAGAATCACCGCGTCGACGACACTGGGCGCGGCCTCGGCCCGCTCCAGCCACAGCGCGGCGGCACCACCGGGCACGAGCGCGGCGGAAGGCCAGCCGGGATCCGGCGGCGCCCCGGCGTCCCGGCGCGTCCCGTCGGCCTCGACCCGCACCCGCACCCGCCGCTCCGCGTCGACCAGCAGTGCGGGCACCCCGGCCAGCACGGCGGCACCCCGGACCAGGGCCTCCAGCCCGGCCCGGGACTCGGACAGCCGATCGAAGTAGGCAATGACCCGCACGGCGGCACCGGCGTCCGGATCCAGCGCGGTGAGGCGCCCGGCCAGCTCTTTCATACGGCTATGGTGCGCCATCGGAGCCACGAAGCACCCGGAAGGGGCACGGGCAACCGCGGAGCGCGACCACGACGAAGCGGCGGTCGCCGAGCGGGGCCCGACGCGGACCAGCCAGGATGCTGCCGCGGTCCCCGGACGAAGGGCGGTCGGCCGGGGGCGGCGGCACGACGCAGCACTGCGCGGGCTGGCCAGTTACTCCCTCAGGCTCCCCGACGAGGGAGCGGCGCGGAGCGGCCACGGTGCTGCCGTATCCCCCAACGGGGAGCGGCGCGGTCGGCTCGACGGATCCGCAGCCGCTCGACGCAGGGGCTGCGGGAGTCGTTCACGGTATGGCGGCGGCCGCCCGGCGCGGGGCATGCGCGGGCCGGCCCCTTGCTGCCTCACGCTCCCCGACGAGGAGCGGCTGCGGCCGTTCGACGGATCCGCAGCCGCTCGACGCACAGACTGGGGGAGCCCTTCACGGTGCTGCGGTGGCCGCCCGGTAAGGGTTATGCGCGGGCTGGCCAGTTGCTGCCTCACACTCCCGCCGAGGAAATGGCGGGCCGGACACAGCGCTGTTGCAGCCCCCCGACCGGGAGCAGCGCGCCGATTCGACGGATCCGCAGCCGCTCGACGCGGAGACTGCACGGGTCGGCCACGAAGCTGCCGTGGCCCCCCGGCGGGGGAACGGTGCGGATCGGCCACGACCTTGCCGCGACCGCCCCGCCATCCCGCGCAGTGCACCCCGCCCCCGCCCCCCCCGCAGCGGCTAGCTGCCCAGCAACCTCCCCAACCACGCCACATGCGCCGCCCGCGCCGCCTGGGACAGTGCCGCCTGCGGAGCGAAGCCGTCGAAGCCGTGGAAGCCGCCGGGCCAGACGTGGAGTTCCGCCACTCCGCCCGCCTGCCAGATCCGGGACGCGTACGCGACGACCTCGTCCCGGAACGTCTCCGCGGAGCCCACGTCGAGGAAGGCCGGCGGCAGGCCCGAGAGGTCCTCCGCCCTGGCCGGTGCCGCGTAGGCGGGCACGTCCGGCCCGCCCCGCCGGTCGCCCAGCAACGCCGTCCACCCGGTCTCGTTGGCCGTACGGTCCCACACCCCCAGCCCCGCCATCTGGTACGTCGAGGGACTGTCGTTGCGGTCGTCCAGCATCGGGCACATCAGCAGCTGACCGATCGGCCGGGGCCCCTTCCGGTCCCGGGTGAGCAGTGCCAGCGCCGCCGACAGACCGCCACCGGCACTCGCCCCCGCGATCACGATCCGCTCGGCGTCGCCACCGATCTCCCCGGCGTGCTCGGCGGTCCACACGAGCCCGGCGTACACGTCCTCCACAGGCGCCGGATGCGGATGCTCGGGTGCCAGCCGGTACTCCACCGACACCACCACGGCGTCCAGTTGCTTGGCCCAGGCGAGCGGGCCGTCGATGCCGACGCGGTTGTTGCCGAGGATCATGCCGCCGCCGTGGACGTGGTAGATCACCGGACGCCCGGTACCGGAAGGCGCGGGGGAGACCGGCCGGGCGATCAGGAGGGAGATCTCCGGGGCGCCCTCGGGCCCCGGCACCGACCGGTCCTCGACCTCGAAGAACCCGTCCAGCGTCAGGTCCAGGTCGGCCAGCATCTGGATGCCCGGTCCCTGGCGTACGAGGTCGATCTCGTCCAGCGTGAGGGCGGGCGAGATCACGTCCTTGATCAGATCCAGGGCGGCGGCGAGCTCGGGGTCGAACGGGGGCGGCACATGCGTCATGGCTTCTCCTCACGCGGGGCGCGGCGGCTCGTGGCGCCATGATCGGGGCACCGGGGTGCGTCCGGGACGCCGCCGTACGGCGGAACCTGCCCGCCGTACGGCGGGTCGGCACGGCGACAATCAGCCACCTTCCGCGTGTGACCTGCGCTTCCTTGCCATCGCATGACCTGTTGTTCACCTTCCGTAGGTGGAAGGGATCCCCCGAGGTGACCACGCTGTCGATGCCCCCCATGCACAGGAGAACCAGTGAACGTCTCTCTCAGCGTCTGGCTGCTGACCGTGGTCGCCCTGTGCGTCCTGGTCGGCGCCGACTTCTTCATCGGCCGCAAACCGCACGACGTGTCGGTCAAGGAGGCCGGCGTCTGGACCGTCGTCTGGGTCGTACTGGCCTGTCTCTTCGGACTCGGACTGCTCCTGTTCGGCGGCGGCAAGCCCACGGGCGAGTTCTTCGCCGGGTACATCACCGAGAAGTCGCTGAGCGTGGACAACCTCTTCGTGTTCGTCCTGATCATGGGGAAGTTCGCGGTGCCCTCGCAGTACCAGCAGCGGGTGCTGATGGTCGGCGTGATCATGGCGCTCGTGCTGCGCGCCGGGTTCATCGCGGCCGGCGCGGCGATCATCTCCGCGTTCTCCTGGGTGTTCTACCTCTTCGGCGCCTTCCTCATCTGGACCGCCTGGAAGCTCGTGCAGGACGCCCGCAAGGGCAGCCACGAGGAGGAGTACGAGGAGAACAAGCTGCTGAAGACGGTGGAGAAGCGCTTCGGCGTGGCCGACCGCTACCACGGCACCAAGCTGTGGATCGAGCAGAACGGCAAGCGGGTCATGACCCCGATGCTGGTCGTGATGCTCGCGATCGGCTCCACCGACGTGCTGTTCGCCCTGGACTCCATCCCCGCGATCTACGGCCTCACCCAGGACCCGTACATCATCTTCACCGCCAACGCCTTCGCCCTGATGGGCCTGCGGCAGCTGTACTTCCTCATCGGCGGCCTGCTGAAGAAGCTGGTCCACCTCAGCTACGGCCTGTCCATCATCCTCGGCTTCATCGGCGTCAAACTCGTGCTGCACGCCCTGCACGAGTCCGGCGTGCACGTCCCCGAGATCAGCATCCCCGTCTCCCTCGGCTTCATCGTCCTCGTCCTCACCGTCACCACCCTCACGAGCCTGCGGGCCGCCAAGCGACAGGAGGCGGCGGAGGTGGAACAAGCGGCGTGACGGCCGGCGGCCGGACCGCCGGTGGTCCCCCTTGACTTCGAGAGCGCTCCAAGTCATACCGTCGCCGTCATCGGCGAAGTCCCTTGAACGGAGACGACATGCGTGTGGGCGTGCACATCAACCGGTTCAACCATCCGGAGGGCGGCCCCGCGCTCGGCGCCGAGCTCGCCGCGGCGGGGCGTGCGGCCGAGGCCGCCGGGGTGAGCTGGCTGTCGGTGATGGACCACTACTTCCAGATGGAGTTCAACGGCGGCGCCGAGGACCCCATGCTGGAGGCCTACACGACGCTCGGCTTCCTCGCGGCCCACACCGAGACGGTACGGCTCGGCGCGCTGGTCACGGGAGTGACGTACCGCCACCCCGGCCTCCTCGCCAAGATCGCGACCACGCTCGACGTGCTCTCCGGCGGCCGCGCCACCCTCGGCATCGGAGCGGCCTGGTACGACCGCGAGCACGAAGGGCTCGGCGTGCCGTTCCCGCCGCTCGCGGAGCGCTTCGAGCGGCTGGAGGAGGCCCTGCGGATCTGTCTCCAGATGTGGGACCCGGCGGCGAACGGCCCCTTCGAGGGCACTCACTACCGGCTCGCCGAGACGCTGTGCGTGCCGGCCCCGGTCAGCAGTCCGCGCCCCGAGATCATGATCGGCGGCAGCGGCGAGAAGAAGACCCTGCGTCTCGTCGCCCGCTACGGCGACGCCTGCAACCTCTTCGCCACCTCACCGGAGGAGGTCGCGCACAAGCTCGACGTGCTGCGCGGCCACTGCGAGACCGAGGGCCGGGACTACGCCGAGATCCGCAAGACGATGACCTACTCGGGCGAGGCGGCCGACGGCGAGGACCTGGACGCCTTCACCCGGGACGTCACCGCCTACGGCAAGCTCGGCATCGACACGGTCATCCTGGGCCCGCGCATCGGATCCCCCGCCCAGTGGATCGAGCGGTTCGTGGCGCCGGCGGTGGCACGGCTGGCGGAACTGGACTAACCCGCCCGCGCGGCGGTGGGCCGGCTGCGGGAGACGACGCGGGTCCCGCAGCCGTCCGTCACCCGGACCTGCAACGAGCCGCACGCGCAGCGGGTCCACGCCGTCCCGCCCGCCGCCGTACCGTGCCGGGACACCACCTGGAAGGGCTCGGCGTCGTCCGGCCAGCCGCAGTGCGGGCAGACGGCGCGGGTCGTGCTGTTCATGGGGACTCCTTCGCAATCACTGGCTGGGTACGGCCGTCGCGACACAGCCAGCATGCGGCGGGGTGTTCGTTCACGTCCAGGTTGACTTTCCGGACGTCACCTTGAAGCGTGGGCTACATGATTGACCTGCGCCGGCTCCATGTCCTCAGAGCGGTCGCCCACTACGGCACGGTCACCGCGGCCGCCCAAGCCCTGCACTTCACCCCGTCCGCGGCCTCCCAGCAGATCCGCCAACTCGCCCGCGACCTGGGCGTCGACCTCCTCGAACCCCAGGGCCGCGGGATCCGTCTCACCCCGGCCGCCGAGAGCCTGCTCGCGCACGCCGACGCGATCCAGGCCCGCTGGGAACAGGCCGAACTCGATCTGCGCGCCGAGCACGGCGAGCCCGCGGGACCGCTGCGGGTGGGTGGTCTCTCCGTGGCCGTGTCGGTGCTGCTCGCCCCGATGGCGGTCCGGCTCCGTGAGCGGCACCCCCGACTGGCGGTCAGCGTCCAGGAGTTGGGCATTCCGGAGAGCTTCGACCTGCTCTTCGAGGGGGCGATCGACCTGGCCGTCGTGGAGGCGACCCCGCACAACCCGCCCCTGAGCGACCCCCGCTACGACCAACAGCCCCTGCTGGACGAACCGTTCGACCTGGTCGTACCCGACGATCACCCGCTGGCCCACCGCGACCGGGTGGATCTCGCGGACGCGGCCCACGAGGACTGGATCGCCCCCGTCGTGGACAGCCCGTGCCGCACGCACGTCATGTCGGCCTGCGGCGCGGCCGGCTTCACCCCGAGCGTGGTCCACCACGCCGTGGAGTGGAACGTCACCGCGCACCTGGTCGCCCACCGCCTGGGCGTGGCCCTGATCCCCCGCCTGGCCCACCTGACCCCCGACCTGCCGATCACAAGGGTCCGCTGCGAGGGCGGCCCGCACCGAAAGCTGCTCACCTGCACGCGCTCCGGAGCGCAGGAACGCCCGGCGATCGCGGCGGCAGTGCGGGAACTGAGGGCTCTGGCGAGGACCGCGGTGAAGTGAAGCGCCCCTTCAGGGGCGCGGGAACCTGCGCGACCGGCCCCCACCGGCCCGCGGACGACGCAAAGGGGCCGGGGTACGAAACCCCAGCCCCTTACCGCGCCGCAGGCTCAGGCCGCCGCGACCTCACCCGCGTTGCTGTGCAGCTGAGCCACGACCTCGGCCAGCTGCGCGGCGACCTCGGCGTCGTCCGCCGGGTGCGTCTCGGCGAACCGGACCACGGAACCCGGGATGGACAGCTTGACGTCCTCGAGGACCTTGCCGCCGGCGATGCCCACGGCCTTGCGGGTCTCGTCCTGCGCCCACACGCCGCCGAACTGGCCGAACGCGGTGCCGACCACGGCGACCGGCTTGCCGGCGAAGGCACCCGCGCCGTACGGACGGGACAGCCAGTCGATGGCGTTCTTCAGGACGGCCGGGATGGTGCCGTTGTACTCGGGGGAGAAGAACAGGAACGCGTCGGAGGCCTGCGCGGCCTCGCGCAGCTTGGCGGCGGCCGCCGGGACGCTGCCCTCGACGTCGATGTCCTCGTTGTAGAAGGGGATCTCGGCCAGGCCCTCGTAGAGCACGATCTCCGCGCCCTCGGGAGCGTGCTTGACGGCCGCCTCGGCGAGCTGGCGGTTGTGCGAACCGGCGCGAAGGGATCCGACGAGCGCAAGGATGCGAACAGACATGCGAAGCTCCAGGGGGTGGTGAAACACTGCGTTAATCTTCCGGACCGGGGTCCGTTTAATGTCTAGCACCATAACCGGACCGAGGTCCAGTTTTCTTCCCGATGCTTTACGCTGGCGTCATGTCCGCGACCCTGCCGCCGTTCCCGAACCCTCAGGAGCCCCTCGACAAGCCCCAGCTCCTGGAGGTCGGCTCCGCCCCTGACGAGCCGTGCCTGCGAGCCGACGCGGCCCGCAACCGCGCCCGTCTGCTGGAGGCCGCGACCCGGCTGATCGCGGAGCACGGTGTGGCGGGAGTCACCATGGAGGCGGTCGCCACCGCGGCCGGCGTCGGCAAGGGCACGGTCTTCCGCCGTTTCGGCGACCGCACCGGACTGCTCATGGCGCTCCTCGACCACTCCGCGCGCACGCTCCAGGCGGACTTCCTCGGCGGCCCGCCCCCGCTGGGCCCGGGCGCCCCGCCGGTGGACCGGCTCCGGGCGCTCGGCGTGGCGCTGCTGTACCGCTCCGCCGAGCAGCTGGACCTGCTGCTGGCCGCGCAGTCCGAGCCGACCCGCCGCCACTCCCACCCGTCGGCGCGTGCGCTGCACATGCACACCACGATGCTGCTGCGGCAGATCCTCCCGGACGCCGACTGCGACCTCCTGGCCCAGACGCTGATGGCGTATCTCGACCCGGCCCTCATCCACCACCTCACCCGGCAGTGCGGCATGCCGCTGGGGCGCCTGGAGCACGGCTGGAACGACCTCGTCGCCCGCGTGACCGGCACCGATCCGCTGCGCTGAGCGGAAGCGGCAACCCCACATGTGGGCGTCGTCACAGGTTCTGCAAAGATGACGATCGTCATGGTGCAGATACAGAACACGTCCGCGTCCTCTTTACCGCGCTCCGTGCCCACGAGTGCCGATGTGGCCCGCCTCGCCGGCGTCTCGCGTGCGACCGTCTCCTACGTCCTCAACAACACCAGCGCCGTCCGGATCAGCGAGCCCACCCGCCGCCGCGTCCACGCCGCCGCGAAAGAGCTCGGGTACGTCCCGCACGCCGCCGCCCGCAGCCTGCGCGCCGGGCACAGCCGCATGGTTCTGATGCCCGCCCCGTCCATCCCGGTCGGCCCGCTCTACAGCCAGTTCATCAACGAACTCCAATGGGCCCTCGGCCGCCTGGACTACACCGTCGTCCAGTACGGCAGTGTCGGCCTCCAGGGCGAGGAGGCGGCCCGCGCCTGGGCCGAGCTGCGCCCGGTCGCCGTCCTGGTGCCCGGCATCGGACTCGGCCCCCAGGGCGTCTCGCTGCTCCGCCGCTCCGGCGCCCGGGCCGTGGTCACGCTCGCCCCCGAGGCGGTCGAGGGCGCCCATGCCCTGCTCATGGACCACGAGCGCGTCGGCCACTGCGCCGCCACCCACCTGTACGCGCGCGGCCGGCGCCGCATCGGCGTGGTGGTGCCCGAGGAGACCGGCCTGGAGGGCTTCTCGCTGCCCCGCCTCGCGGGTGCGCGGCGTGCCCTGCTCGGCACGGACGCCACGCTCACCGAGCTGCCGCTCGCCTTCGAGGAGCAGTCCGCGGTCGGGCTCGCCGCCCGCTGGCGGGAGCTCGGTCTCGACTCCGTGTTCGCATACAACGACGAATACGCGATGCTGTTGATGCGAGCCCTTCAGGACGAGGGGCTGCGCATACCGGAGGACACGGCGGTGATCGGCGCCGACGACCTGCTCCTCGGCCGGCTGCTGCGGCCCCGGCTCAGCACCGTCCACATCGAGCTGCCGTCCGGCCGTGAGCTGGCCGAACTGGTCGACCGCGCGGTGCGCGAACCGGGCGCCGCGACCGAGACGCACACGGTGCTGGGTGCCACGGTGGTGCACCGCGACTCCAGCTGACGCAGAAGGGCCTGCCATGCGCACCACGGTCGGGATCATCGGCGGCGGCCCCGCCGGACTGCTCCTCGCGCGCATGCTGCACCGCGCCGGCGTGGACTGCGTCGTCCTGGAGAGCAGGACGCGGGAGTACGTCGAGCACCGGCAGCGCGCGGGCATGCTGGAGCAGGGCACGGTCGACGTCCTGCGCGCGTGCGGCGCCGCCGACCGGCTGGAGGCGCAGGGCCTGGTCCACCGGGGCATCGAGCTGCGGTTCGCGGGGGAGCGCCACCACATCGACTTCCCCGCGCTCACCGGCGGCCGTACGGTCACCATCTACGCCCAGACCGAGATCGTGAAAGACCTCGTCGCGCTCCAACTGGCCGAAGGGCCCCCGCTGTTGTTCGAGGCGGAGGCCCTCGCGGTCGAGAAGCCGGACAGCGACGCCCCCGTGGTGCGGTTCCGGCACGAGGGCCGCGAACAGACGCTCACCTGCGACTGGATCGCCGGCTGCGACGGCTTCCACGGCATCTCCCGCGAGGCTGTTCCGGCGGCGGTGAGCCGGACGTACGAGCACGAGTACCCGTACTCCTGGCTCGGCGTCCTCGCCGATGTCGCGCCCTCCTGCGAGGAGTTGATCTACGCTCGCGGTGAGCGCGGTTTCGCGCTGCACAGCATGCGCTCACCCTCCGTCTCCCGCCTCTACCTCCAGGTCCCCAACGGCACCGACGCCGCCGACTGGTCCGACGAGCGCATCTGGGACGAGCTCGCCGCCCGCTTCGCCATCGACGCGGACTGGACCCTCGCCAGGGGCCCGATCACCGCCAAGTCCGTGACGACGATGCGCAGTTACGTGCACGAGCCGATGCGGCACGGCCGTCTGCTGCTCGCCGGGGACGCCGCGCACATCGTGCCGCCGACCGGGGCCAAGGGGCTCAACCTCGCCGTGTCGGACGTGTCCGTCCTCGCCCGGGCCCTGACCGAGGTGTGCCGCACAGGATCGACACAACTGATCGACACATATGCGGAGTTGTGTCTTTCTCGTGTGTGGCAGGCCACCCGCTTCTCGGATGACATGACTAGGATGTTGCACGCTCAACCAAACGGGGATGCGTTCGAGAGCCGGATGCAGCTCGCACGGCTGCGCCGTATCACCGCATCCCGCCATGCGGCCGCCGAACTGGCCGCGAACTACACGGGACTACCGCTCCCCGTGTGAGTCCCCCCGGTGATCGAACGGAGAGCCGTCATGTCGTTGCTCGACCCCAAGAGCTGGCAGCCCCACCCCCTGTCGGGACCTGAGTACGCCGTCACCGAACCCGCCACCGGCGACACACTCGCCTCCGTCACGCTCGCCACGGGCGAGGACGTGGAGCGCTCCGCAGAGGCCGCCCGCGCCGCCCAGGCCGAGTGGGCCCGGCTCCCGCACTTCGTCCGCGCCGGGGTGCTGCGCAAGGCCGGCGACCTGTTCGCCGCGCACGCCGACGAACTGCGCGGCTGGCTCGTCCGCGAGTCCGGTTCCATCCCCGGCAAGGCCGACTTCGAGCTGCACGTGGCCGCCCAGGAGTGCTACGAGGCCGCCGCCCTCGCCTCCCGCCCCGCGGGCCAGGTCCTGCCCAGCGAGGCGCCGAGGCTGTCGTACACCCGCCGGGTCCCGGTCGGTGTGGTGGGCGTGATCTCGCCCTTCAACGCCCCGCTGATCCTGTCGATCCGTTCCGTCGCCCCGGCCCTCGCCCTCGGCAACGCGGTGATCCTCAAGCCGGACCCGCGCACCGCGGTCTGCGGCGGTCTCTCCCTCGCCGCGGTCTTCGCGGAGGCGGGGCTTCCGGAGGGCCTGTTCCACGTCCTGCCCGGCGGCCCGGACGTCGGCCAGGCCCTGGTCGCCGACCCGCGGGTCCCCGTCGTCTCCTTCACCGGGTCCACCGCGGCCGGCCGTGCCGTGGGCGAGGCGGCCGGACGCCACCTCAAGCGCGCCCACCTGGAGCTCGGCGGCAACTCCGCCCTGATCGTCCTGGAGGACGCCGACATCGAGGCCGTGATCTCCACGGCGGCCTGGGGATCCTTCTTCCACCAGGGCCAGATCTGCATGACGACGGGCCGCCACCTGGTCCACGAGTCGCTGTACGCGGAGTACGTCGAGCGGCTCGCCGCCAAGGCCGACTCGCTCGCCGTCGGCGACCCCAACCGGGAACAGGTCCACCTCGGCCCGATCATCGACGACAACCAGCTCGCCAAGGTGCACGGCCTCGTCGAGGCCAGCACCGCCCAGGGCGCCAAACTGGCCGCCGGCGGCACGCACGACAGGCTCTTCTACCGGCCCACGGTCCTCGCGGGCCTCGACGACAGCACCCCCGCCTACGCGGAGGAGGTCTTCGGACCCGTCGCGCCCGTCCGGTCCTTCTCCACCGCCGACGAGGCGGCCGCACTGGCCGCCGCCGGGCCGTACGGCCTCTCCCTCGGCATCGTCACCGGGGACGCGGCCCGCGGCCTCGACCTGGCGGAGCGCATCCCGACCGGCATCGTGCACATCAACGACCAGACCGTGAACGACGAGGCCGTCGCGCCCTTCGGCGGGATCGCCGCGTCCGGCACCGGCGCCCGCTTCGGCGGTGAGGCCAATGTGGAGGCCTTCACCGACGTGCGCTGGACGACGGTACGCGCGGACGTGGCGACGTACCCCTTCTAGGGGTTACCGGTCGTTCTGCTCGGCCTGGGCCTGCTGCTCGGCCACGGCCTTGCGGACCTCGTCCATGTCCAGCTTGCGGGCCTGCCCGATGACGTCCGTCAGGGCGGCCTCGGGCAGCGCCCCGGGCTGGGCGAACACCGCGACCTGGTCGCGGACGATCATCAGCGTCGGGATCGACTGGATGCCGAAGGCCTGGGCCAGCTCCGGCTGGGCCTCGGTGTCCACCTTGCCGAACACCAGGTCGGGGTTGTCCTCGGCGGCCTTCTCGTAGACCGGCGCGAACTGGCGGCAAGGACCGCACCAGGACGCCCAGAAGTCGATCAGGACGAACTCGTTGTCCGTGACCGTCTGGTCGAAGTTCTCCTTGGTGAGCTCCACGGTGCTGCTCATGACGTGATCCCTCTTCCTGGTCTCGGAGCGAAGCCGTCGGCACAACACGGCTTGTCGGCCGGGTATTCCACAGCTGTCACCTCTCGGTATCCGGCGCGCGTACCCCTGCTGGCCCGAGCGCACACCACCCACCAGACTGGGCCCATGACGGAAACGGAAAACAACGCCTCCCGCACCTACGACGTAGTGGTGCTCGGTGCCGGACCCGTGGGGGAGAACGTGGCCGACCGCACCCGCGCGGCGGGCCTGTCCACCGCGGTCGTGGAGAGCGAGCTGGTCGGCGGAGAGTGCTCCTACTGGGCCTGCATCCCGAGCAAGGCCCTGCTGCGGCCGGTGATCGCCCAGGCCGACGCCCGCCGGGTGCCGGGCCTGAGCGCGTCGGTGCAGGGCCCCCTCGACACGGCCGCGATCCTCGCCCGCCGCAACTGGTTCACCTCCGACTGGAAGGACGACGGCCAGGTCGGCTGGCTCCAGAGCGTCGGCGTCGACCTCCATCGCGGTCACGGCCGGCTCAGCGGGGAACGCACGGTCACGGTGACCGCCTCCGACGGCACGCGGACGGTGCTGACCGCCCGGCACGCCGTGGCCGTCTGCACCGGCACCCGGGCCGTCCTGCCCGACCTGCCGGACCTCGAACGGGTCAAACCGTGGACCAGCCGTGAGGCGACGAGCGCGCAGACGGCTCCAGGACGCCTTGTCGTGGTCGGCGGGGGAGTGGTCGCCACCGAGATGGCCACGGCCTGGCAGGCCCTCGGCTCGCAGGTCACCCTCCTGGTACGCGGGAAGGGCCTGCTCAACCGCATGGAGCCGTTCGCCGGCGAACTCGTCGCCGAGGCCCTCACCGAGGCCGGCGTCGACGTCCGCACCGGCACCTCGGTCGAGTCGGTGACGCGCGAGAACGGCACGGTCGTGGTCGTCACCGGCACCGGCGACCGCATCGAGGCCGACGAGATCCTCTTCGCCACCGGCCGCGCCCCGCACACCGACGACATCGGCCTCGACACGATCGGCCGGGAGCCCGGCAGCTGGCTGGAGGTCGACGACAGCCTCCGCGTCACCGGCAGCGACTGGCTCTACGCCGTCGGCGACGTCAACCACCGCGCGCTCCTCACCCACCAGGGCAAGTACCAGGCGCGCATCGCGGGCGCCGCCATCGCCGCCCGCGCCTCGGGCACGTCCGTCCAGGCGGAACCCTGGGGCGCGCACACGGCGACCGCCGACCACGCCGCCGTGCCCCAGGTCGTCTTCACCGACCCGGAGGCGGCCGCCGTGGGCCTCTCGCTGGCCGAGGCCGAACAGGCGGGCCACCGGGTCCGCGCGGTCGACTACGACCTCGCGAACGTCTCCGGTGCCGGGCTCTACGCCGAGGGCTACCGAGGTCGCGCCCGCATGGTCGTCGACCTGGAGCGCGAGATCCTCCTCGGCGTCACCTTCGTCGGCCCCGGCGTCGGCGAGCTGATCCACTCCGCCACGATCGCGGTCGCCGGGCAGGTCCCGATCAGCAGGCTGTGGCACGCGGTCCCGGCGTTCCCGACGATCAGCGAGATCTGGCTGCGGCTGCTGGAGACCTACCGGGACAACTAGGACGGCAGCTCGAAACCGAGGGACGCGGCCGCCCGCTCCGGCGTCGGCTGCGTCCAGCGCTCGGCCATCGCCTGGTTCGAGGACAGCGAGCGCAGCTCCGCGCGGTCGAGGTAGAGGGTGCCGTCGAGGTGGTCCGTCTCGTGCTGGACGATCCGCGCGGGCCAGCCGCTGAACACCTCGTCCACCGGTCGGCCGAGCTCGTCCTCGCAGGTCAGGCGGACCGCGGCAGGCCGTGCCACCACGGCCTGCCAGCCCGGCACGCTCAGACAGCCCTCGAAGAACGCGGCCCGCTCGACACCGACCGCCTCGTACGAGGGATTGACCAGGACCCGGAACGGCTGCGGGACGCGTCCGCGCGCCAGCCGTACCTCCTCCGGTACCGGGGCGGGGTCCTCGATCACCGCGATCCGCAGGGGGACCCCGACCTGAGGGGCGGCGAGCCCGACGCCGGGCGCCGCGTGCATCGTGATGCGGAGGGCCTCGACGAAGCGGGAAAAGAGGGCGGCGTCCAGGTGGCCGTCGTAAGGCTGGACGGTCTGGCGCAGTACCGGATCGCCGGCCGCGACGATCGGGAGCGGGCCGTCCGTGGTGAGGAGTTCCTCGACCAGGTCGGCAAGGGGCTTGCGGGGGCTCGGAGTTGCCATCGCGCCAGGATGCCACGAGAACGGTGGGTGTGACGCAGGTCACTGGGAGGGGCGGGAACTCGGCGGTCCCGCTCTCCGACTACTGGACCGCTACCGTCCCCAGCCCCCGGAGAAGCCGCCGATGTCCACCGCTCCCACGACGACCACGGACGAGGCCCCCGGGCCGGCCGCTCCGGCACCGGCCCGCGGCAGTTGGGCCCCGCTGCGCCCGCTCGTGCTGCGCCTGCACTTCTACGCCGGCGTGTTCGTCGCCCCCTTCCTGCTGATCGCCGCCGTCACCGGCTTCCTGTACGCCGGAGCCTTCCAGGCCGAGAAGATCGTCTACCGGGACGACATGACCGTCGCCGCCGTCGGCGACACCAAGCTGCCCATCTCCGCGCAGGTGGACGCGGCCCGCAAGGCGCATCCCGAGGGCACCGTCTCGGCCGTACGGCCCTCTCCCGAGGCCGACGCGACCACCAGGGTGATGCTGTCGGGCGTGCCGGGCGTCGACCCGAACCACACGCTCGCCGTGTTCGTCGACCCCTACACCGGAAAGGTCCGCGGCGCGCTGGAGCAGTACGGATCCACCGGCGCGCTGCCGCTGCGCACCTGGATCGACGAGTTCCACCGCGACCTCCACCTCGGCGAGAACGGCCGCCTGTACAGCGAGTTCGCCGCCAGCTGGCTGTGGGTCATCGCGGGCGGCGGCATCGTGCTGTGGTTCTCCCGCCGCCGCGCCCTGCGCAAGGTCCGCGGCACCAGCGGGCGGCGCCGCACCCTCGGCCTGCACGGCAGCGTCGGCGTGTGGGCCGCGGCCGGGTTCTTCTTCCTGTCCGCGACCGGCCTGACCTGGTCCACGTACGCGGGCGCCAACATCGACGAACTGCGCACCTCGCTCGGCCAGTCCACCCCGTCGGTCTCCTCCTCGGCGGGCGGCGACCACTCGGGCCACGGCGCCTCCGCCTCGGCCGGGGACGCCGAGCACGGCGTCGGCCTCGACAAGGTGCTGGCCGCCGCCCGCGCCGAGGGTCTCGGTGACCCCGTCGAGATCGTCCCGCCCGCCGACGCGTCGTCCACCTATGTCGTACGGCAGGTGCAGCGCAGCTGGCCCGAGAAGCAGGACTCCGTCGCCGTCGACCCGACCACCGGCGAGGTCACCGACACGCTGCGGTTCGCCGACCACCCGCTGCTCGCCAAGCTCACCCGCTGGGGCATCGACCTGCACACCGGCGTCCTGTTCGGGCTGGTCAACCAGATCGCCCTGATGATCCTCGCGCTGTCCCTGGTCCTGCTGATCGTGTGGGGCTACCGGATGTGGTGGCAGCGCGGCCGTAGCTCCGCCTTCGGGCGGCCGATCCCGCGCGGCGCCTGGCAGCAGGTGCCGCCGCAGATCCTGGTGCCGGGCGTGGTCGTCGTCGCCGTCCTCGGCTACTTCGTGCCGCTGCTCGGCATCCCGCTGGCCGGTTTCGTCGTGGCGGATGTGCTTCTCGGTGAGATCGCCCACCGGAGGGGGAAGAAGGCGGCGGCCGCCTGAGGCCGGTCGCTGCTACTCGGGCAGCGCGGCGAGTTCCCTGTTGGCCCGCTCGGTGATGAGGCCGAGGACCCGCCCGGCCACGGCCAGGTCCTCCTCGGGGATGCCCGCGTAGATCCGGGCGGTGAGGGGCGCGGTCTCGGCGGACGTCGTCTGGTACAGGTCCCGCCCGGCCCGCGTGATCCGCACCTCGGACGTCCCCTCCGGAGCGAGCAGCCCCGCGGCGAGCAGTTCGTCGACCACGGCGTGCGCCTCCGCCGCGTCGATCTTGAGCGAGCCGACCACGTCGGCGACGAGCCGGTCCCGGTCGAGGGGCCCGTCGGCGAGCGCGGCCGGCCGTAGCGTGACGGACTGCTGGAAGGTCAGGCCGTGACGGGCCAGCGCGTTCTCCAGCAGGGCCCGGCCGGCGTAGTGGGCCAGGGCGATGACACGGGGATTGGTGGTCATGACCGCTCCTTGGGAGTGTCGTTCGTCGGGTCGAGAGGTGCGTCGAGCAGGACCGCGAGCTCGCGCTTGAAGTCCCGCGAGCGCGTGCTGTCCAGGCCGCCGAGGGGGGCCAGCAACTGCTCCAGGAGCCCCTGGACGACCGTGACGGCCTGCCGGGTCCGCTCGCGGCCCTCCTCTGTGAGCGCCAGTTGCACCGCGCGCGGATCGCGCGGGTCGCGGGTGCGCTCCAGGAGCCCGGCGCTCTCCAGGGAGCGCGCCAGCTTGGAGACGTAGAGCGGTTCGAGGCCGGTGTGGTCGGCGAGGCGGCGCTGGCTGGGCCGCTCGCCGCCGCGCTGCATGCCGTACAGCGAGGCCACCAGCGAGTACTGGGCGTGGGTCAGGCCGAGCGGGGCCACCGCGCGGTCCACCGCGACGCGCCACTTCATCGACAGTCGCCAGACCAGGAAACCGGGCGTCGCGCCCTCGGGTGCCGTACTCATGCTCGATACAGTACATGGCTACTATGTCCATGGCTACTGTTTTCGGTGGGGTCCGGCGAGGCCCGGGTGGGGGCTGCCGCCGTCGGTCTGCTGCTGTGCCCGAAGGACGGCCTGACGGGGAACGCTTCACGGGGCTAGGTTGGGCGGCATGAGCAATCTTGATCGCGAGGCGGTTCCCGCCCTGTGCGGTGGCCGCGGCTTCGTGGTGGCGGAACCCGTGCGTGAACTCCTCAGCCCTCGCCGCGTCAAGCTCGGCGAGTCCAGCGAGGTGCGCCGACTGCTGCCCAACCTGGGCCGCCGCATGGTCGGCGCCTGGTGTTTCGTCGATCACTACGGACCCGACGACATCGCCGACGAACCCGGCATGCAGGTGCCCCCGCACCCGCACATGGGCCTCCAGACGGTGAGCTGGCTGCACCAGGGCGAGGTGCTGCACCGGGACTCCGCCGGCAGCCTGCAGACGATCCGCCCCCGTGAGCTGGGCCTGATGACCTCCGGGCGCGCGATCAGCCACTCCGAGGAGAGCCCGAAGTCCCACGCCCGCTTCCTGCACGGGGCCCAGCTCTGGGTCGCCCTCCCGGACGGCCACCGCCACACCGATCCGCGCTTCGAGCACCACGCCGAGCTGCCGCAGATCACGGCGCCGGGTCTGGCGGCCACGCTCATCCTGGGCGACCTCGACGGCGCCCGCTCGCCCGGTACGGCGTACACCCCCATCGTCGGCGCCGACCTGACCCTGGCCGGCGGCGCGGACGTACGCCTGCCGCTGGAACCGGACTTCGAGTACGCCGTGCTGTCGATGTCCGGCGAGACCCACGTGGACGGGGTGCCGGTCCTGCCCGGCTCGATGCTCTACCTCGGCTGCGGCCGCACCGAACTCCCGCTGCGCGCCGAGTCGGACGCGGGCCTGATGCTTCTGGGGGGCGAGCCGTTCGAGGAGGAGCTCGTCATGTTCTGGAACTGGATCGGGCGCTCGCAGGGCGAGATCGAGCAGGCACGTCGGGACTGGATGGAGGGGACGCGGTTCGGTGAGGTGAAGGGGTACGACGGTGCTCCCCTGCCCGCTCCCGAGTTGCCGCCGGTGCCGTTGAAGCCGCGGGGCCGGGTGCGCTGACCCGGAGCGACGTCGTGCCCGACCGTGAGAGGAAGACGAGAACCGAGGTCAGCCGCTCACTGCCCGCAGGGCCCCCGGCCTGCGGCCGTTGAGACGGTCCAGCGCGGTGGCCGTGGCCCGGTCGGCCGACAGGTGCACCACCAGGCGACGGCCCTCCTGTGCAGGCTCGTGCCGATCCATATGCATGCATAAGGCCTTTATGGCTAGCATTGCCCCATGCCGGTCAAACGGCTCGTAGTCTTCCGCTTTCACCGCGACCCCCTGGTCTGCCGGGGCCGCATCGCTCTGCTGCGACGACTCAACCCCGGGGTGCCCGTACACGGACTCTTCGGCGGTCCGGGTGGCCCTCGCGGCGCCGCCTTCCGCCTGGCCGGCCGGCGGGTGCTGGGACTGGACGCCCTGTACGTCTCCCGTCACAGTGGACCTTGGAACTGGAAGAACGGCGACTTGCTGTTGCTGGACTGGTATCGCGAGGCAGGTCACCGGCTGTCCTTCGACGTCCTGCATTTTCTCGAGTGGGATCTGCTGCTGGCGGAGCCTTTGGAGCGGCTGTACGCCGCGGTGCCGCCCCAGGCTGTCGGCCTGACCGCGCCGACGCCGCTGAGCGTCATCGGCGACGACTGGCGTTGGACCGCCGGCGAGGACGAGGCGCGGGAGTGGGGCGATCTCCTGGCCTTCGCCCGGGCCCGCTACGGCTACGGTTGCGATGACGGCGACGACCCGATCTCGTACGGCTGCCTGGGCGAGGGCCCCTGTTTCCCGCGGGCGTTCCTCCACGACTACGCGGCCGCCGACCCGCCCGCCCTCGGCAACGACGAGCTTCGCTATCCGTTGTTCGCCCGGCTCCTGGGCTACCCGGTGGTCGACACCGGATTCCGCCGTGCTTGGCACGGCCCTGAGGACGACCCGTACTTCAACGCCCTGGGAGACCAGAACATCCCGTGGGAGACGATCGCCGCCGAGCTGGCGAAACCGGATGGCCGCCGCGCCTTCCACCCCGTGCGCGCTGCCCTGCGCTCTGGGCCGGAGGCGGGCATACGCCCGCGCCGAGCTTGCCCCGGATAAGGGCAACGGAGCTCGTGGCTGGTCGGCCGGGCGGGCCCGCTACGTGCCTGGCCGCAGTTGTTCGCCTGATGCTGGTCAAGGCCGGAAATCCGGACGGGCAGAAGCGTTTTGGCGCCAACGATCAGTAATCAACCCACCGCGCGGAGTGGTTCCGGCTACAGGTGTGCGTGGAGGTTGTCTGACGGGGAGGGCTGGTCGGTGGTTCTGTCGATCAATGTTGCGGTGTTGCTCGCGGTGATCATCCTTGTGCGGCTGCGGCGGCGCACAGAGGCTCGAAGCCGGAACGACGAGAAGCTGACCGTCCTGATCGTGTTGGTCTTCGGCGTACTGATAGCCCCGACCGCGTTCGGCCAGACCATCGTCGACGTCGTCGGCCAACTCGCACAGGGCGTCACCCAGTCGGGCAGCCCCTGAGCCGGGACGAGGTGGCATGACCTGCTGACCCATACGCCGACGCCGGCAGTTTGCTGATCGCCGGCTACCGACCCCGGAGCCGGTGGGCGCCGGGTCGGTGCGGTTGCCGGTCAGCAGGGCGAGGCCCAGGGTGGCGGCGAGCACCTGGCAGGCGGCCGCTCCCAGCACGGGCGCTCCGTGGGTGGGGGACCAGGGTGTGCCCACAACGCGTTCCCGGATCGGCGGCCGAAAATCGTGCGGGAGTGGTCGGCGCGGGAAGGAGGATGGGGCCATGGACATCGAGGACGTCATGAACTTCCTGGTCGAGCACCGCGCCCCGAACGTCGTGCCCGGTTACGTCTCCGAGCAGCTCCTGTCCATGGGATGGATCATCGACGTCGAATCCGGCACACGCATCATCGAGGTCGGTCGGCGGTGGCTGAGGTCGGACGACGCCTTCCGCGCGGCCGTCGCGATGGGGCTGGAGAACGAAACCTATCTGGCTGACTCATGGGACGAGCTCATCGAGTTGGCCGAGCCGATGAAGCAGCGGTTCCCCTCGATGGCCGACGACGTGAGCGCCTGGCTCGAGCGGGCCAAACTGTCGTACGAGAGGCGGGAAACGGGGTTCTGGACCTCGGCGACGCTGCGGAGCCCGGGCGGGAACGACGACGGTCACTCACTGCCGTCCGGATAGACTGCCCTGTCGGGGGAGCCCTTTGCTCTGCCCGTGTCGGGACGGTCGGCAGGCGGCTTGATGTGAAGGAGTCCGAGCGTGGATGCCCCACATGCGGTGGCCGGATCCGCCCCGGCGATGCCCGGGAGGGTTTCGTTGGAGGTGAGCCCGTTGCCCGGTCGTACGGGGATACGAGCCCGCGGTGAGATCAGCGTCCTCACCTGCCCGTCCTGGGAACGGGCCTTGTCCGAGCTGGCCCGGCGGCACGCGGGTGTGTCGTACGTGGAGCTGTCGGACGTGGCGTTCATCGACGTGGCCGGGGTGACCGCTCTGGCGGTCACCGCCATGAACCTGCCCCACGGGAGGGTCGTGGTGGAGCATCCACCGCCGCAGCTGCCACGGGTTCTGGAGATGTTCTGGCCGGGCCTGGACCGGATCGAGGTGGCTCTGTGACGAGCACGGTGACCACCCGCGAGGCGTTCGCGCACCCCGCCCTCTTCTACCGCACCGAGCAGCAGTACACGCGGCAGACGGTGGCCTTCCTGCGCCAGGGCCTGGCCGACGGCGAGCCCTTGGCCGTGGCGGTGCCCGGCCCCAACCTGGAGCTGATCAAGGCAGGTCTGGGCGCGGACGCCGAGGGCATCCTGTTCCTGGACATGACCGAGGCCGGCCGCAACCCGGGGCGGATCATCCCCAAGGTGCTGCGGGGATTCGCCGACGCCCACCCGACGTCGCGTGTGCGGATCATCGGCGAGCCGATCTGGGCCGGACGCAGCGCGGTGGAGTACCCGGCGTGCGCGCAGCACGAGGCGCTGATCAACGCCGCGTTCGAGGGCCGGGCGGTGACGATCCTGTGCCCCTACGACGAGGTCGGGCTGGATCCGCAGGTGATCGCCGACGCGCGGGTCACCCACCCGACCCTCATCAGCGGGGAGGGCCGTGAGTCGGTCAGCGGCGTCTTCGACTGGCAGGCGGTCGTCGATCGGTACAACCAGGTGCTCGCGCCCGCACCGGACGCGGTGGCCTTCTCCTACGGCGGTGAGGATCTTCCGGCGGCCCGCCGGTTCGCCCTCGCTCAGGCGACGCGGCTGGGCATGGCCGGGGAGCGGCTGATGGACGTGGAGCTGGCGGTCGCGGAGCTGACGACCAACAGCGTCGTCCACGGCGGAGGCCACGGGACACTCGCGGTCTGGGCCGAACAGGGGCAGTTGGTGTGTCAGGTCCGCGATGCGGGCCGACTGGCCGACCCGCTGGCCGGCCGCCGCCCGCCGGAGCGCGGCCAGTTGGGCGGCCGGGGCCTGATGATGGTCCACTACGTGGCCGACCTGGTGCGCGTGCACACCGGCGACGACGGCACGACCGTGCGCTTCTACCTCGGCTTGTGACACCGCGCGGGGGCACGGCGGGGAGGCGACGCCCGCTCGCCCCGCCACTCACTCCCGACGCTCACGCCCGTCGAGCGCCGTGCGCCTCTCCAACGCGTGCAGTACGGCCACCATGTCCTCGTCGCCGTACCCCTGCTCCACCGTCTCGCCGAACAGGGCGTGGCACACGTCGAGCAGCGGGGAGGCGACGCCGGTCCTGCGGGCGGCCTCGGCGATCAGGCGGTTGTTCTTCAGGACGTCCGCCGCCCCGGCCTGGACGGCGAAGTCGCGGTCCAGCAGTTTCGGCGTCTTCATCCGGGAGACGGAGCTGGCCATCGGTCCCGCGTCCAGGACGTCCCTGAGCAGCCGTGCGTCGAGTCCCTGCCGTTCGGCGAAGTGGAACGCCTCGGTGAGGCCGGTGACGAGGGTGATCAGGAACAGGTTCACCGAGAACTTGGTCAACAGGGCGGCCGGGACGGGACCGCAGTCGAACGCCTCCTTGCACAGGGGCGCCAGCAGCGGACGTACGGCCGCCACCGCGTCCCCGTCACCCGCCAGCATGGCGACCAGCTCGCCCCGCTCGGCCGGAACCCGGGAACCGGACACCGGTGCCTCGACATACCGCCCGCCCGCGGCCCGGAGGTCGTCCTGGAGGCCGCCCGAGTACTCCGCCGAGGTCGTCCCCATGTGGACGACGGTGCGGTCGGCCACCCGGCCCGGGAAGTCCGGGGTGCCGCGTCCCAGGACGGTGTCGACGGCGGTCTCGTCGGCCAGCATGAGGAACACCGTGCCGGCCCGCTCGAAGACCTCGCCGGGGCTCGCCGCCACCTCGGCCCCGGCGGCGCGCAGCGGTGCGCACCTGGCCGGTGAGCGGTTCCAGACCACCAACGGGGTCCCCGCCCGCGCGAGGTTGAGGGCCATGGGCTGCCCCATGACCCCCAGCCCGACGAAACCCACGTACGCCATGACGTTCCACCGCCTCCGTCGACTATGACAGCGGTCATAGTAGCCGTGTCTATGACGGCGGTCATAGAGTGAGGGGCCGGGAGATCGAGATGCGGGAGGCGGGACATGGCGGTGTCCGAACGCGGGCCACGCGAGCGGATGGTCTTCAGCGCGGCCCAGCTGATCCGGCGCGGCGGGGTCTCGGCCGCCGGGATGCGTGACGTCGCCGCCCACGCCGGGGCGCCGCGCGGCTCGCTTCAGCACTACTTCCCCGGCGGCAAGGAACAGCTGGTCAACGAGGCCGTGGGCTGGGCCGGCCGGTACGCCTCACGACGCGTCGCGCGTTTCCTGGCCGCCTTGCCGACACCCACGCCGAGTGGGCTCTTCGCCGAGATGGTGCGTCAGTGGACCGACGAGTACGAGACGTCCGGCTTCGCCGGCGGCTGTCCGGTCGCCGCCGCCACGGCGGACTGTGCGGAGAGCACCGACTCCACCCGACAGGCCGCGTCCGCCGCCTTCGCCCAGTGGCACGGCTCGGTGGCGGCGGCCCTGGTCGACATGGGCGTACCCCCGGAACGGGCGCCCTCGCTCGCCACGCTCATGCTCGGCTCCCTGGAGGGGGCGATCCTCCTCGCCCGTGCCGAACGGGACGTGCGCCCCCTGACGACCGTGTCCCGAGAACTCGCCCCGCTGCTCGACGCGGCCGCGACCCGGGGCGCCCCGGACGCCTGAACGACGGCATGCCGGACATGACCGGGTTGGCACCGAGACCTGACGGGACAGAACCGGTTCGTCGGGTCCCGCGGGGTCACGCCGGGAACAGTGGGCTCGGTCGGCGCGGTTGCACCGGTCGACGGACTCACGACATGTTCCTGCAGGAGGACTGTTTCTCATGACTGACCGGCCCTTGACGCTCATGGCGGTACACGCCCACCCCGACGACGAGGCCACCGGAACCGGAGGAGTCCTCGCGCGGTACGCGGCGGAAGGCGTCCGCACGGTTCTCGTGACCTGTACCGACGGCGGCTGCGGTGACGGGCCAGGGGGCGTGAAGCCGGGCGATCCCGGGCACGATCCGGCGGCGGTCGCCGCGATGCGCCGCCACGAACTCACGGAGAGCTGCGGGGTCCTGAAGATCAGCGATCTGGAGATGCTGGACTACGCCGACTCCGGCATGGTCGGCTGGCCCACCAACGACGCCCCCGGATCCTTCTGGCAGACACCCGTGGAGGAAGGCGCGGCCCGACTCGCCGAACTCATGCGGCACTACCGTCCCGATGTGGTCGTCACCTACGACGAGAACGGCTTCTACGGTCACCCCGACCACATCCAGGCCCACCGGATCACGATGGCGGCGCTGGAGATGATCGATCTGACACCCAAGGTGTACTGGACGACGATGCCCCGCTCGATGATGGGACGCTTCGGCGAGATCATGCGCGAGTTCGGTGAGGACGTGCCGGAGCCGGATCCCGCCGAGGCCGCGGCGCCGGTCGAGATCGGCCTGCCCGACGACGAGATCACCACGTGGGTGGACACGACCGCGTTCAGCGGCCAGAAGTTCGACGCCCTGGCCGCGCACGCCAGTCAGGGCGAGAACATCTTCTTCCTCAAGATGGGCAAGGAGAGGTTCGGCGAATTGATGGGCGTGGAGACCTTCGTACGCGTCCAGGACCCCACCGGAGCACCCGTCCCCGAGAACGACCTCTTCGCCGGACTGCGCTGACCCGCCCGCGAACGGCCCGCCCGACCCGGTACCCGGGGGCGGCGGGCCGCCTCTCCGATCCGTAGGCCACGAGGGCGATGTCCCGGCCGTGACTGCGGCGGTCACCGGCCCGCGTACCGCAGGCTGCGGGTGCCGCCACACCGGTGGCTCGTGTCGCAGTCCAAGGAGAGGTACATGCCCTTCATGCCCCGACTCCCGCAGCTGGCCGCTGTCGCCGCCACCGCCGTCGCCGTCGGCGTGCTCGCCACGGCTCCCGCGTCCGGTGACGAGCCGATCGTGTCGCAGCCGCGGGTGGTCGCCCACTTCGACTTCGCCGCGGGGGAGACGCCCGAGAACATCGCGGTCGAACCGGACGGCTCCGCCGACCTGACCTTCGCCTTCGCCCGCCAGGTCGCCAACGTCACCCGGCACGGGAACATCCGCAGCCGCGTCACCCTGCCCGCCGTCGCGAACCCGAACACCCCCATCGTCCACAACGCCATCGTGCTCGGCATCGCCCGCGCCCACGACGGCACCCTCTACGTCAACTACGCCACCGGCACCGCCGCGACCGGCGTCTGGCGCATCGCACCCGGCGGCGTGCCCCGTCAGATCGCGAAGCTGCCGGCCGACGGGCTGCCCAACGGCCTCGCCCTCGACGAGCACCGGGGCGTGCTCTACGCGGCCGACTCGGTACGGGGAACCGTCTGGCGCGTGCCGGTGACCGGAGGCCGACCCACCGCGTGGGCCACGGCGACCGCCCTCGCCCCGGTCCCGTCCGGAACCGGCTTCGGCGCCAACGGCATCAAGGTCCACGGCGGGGCCGTCTGGGTGTCCAACACCGACCGCGGCACACTGCTGCGCATCCCCGTACGCCGGGACGGCTCCGCGGGTCCGGTCGGGACCCGGGCGACAGGGCTCGGCGGCATCGACGACTTCGCCTTCACCTCACACCACGACGACACCGTCCTCGCCACGCTCAACAGCGCCAGCCAGGTCGTCGTGGTCTGCCCGGACGGCACCCACTCCGTCGTGCTCACCCAGCAGGACGGTCTGTCGAACCCGACCTCCGTGGCCGTACGCGAGCGCACGGTCTACGTCCCGAGCGCCTCGTACTTCGCCACCGAGCCCGACCCGACCCTGCTGCTGGCCCGTCTGAACCGTGGGTGAGGTCCGGCCAGGAGCCAGGACACCTGCTCAGAGACCTGAGCAGGTGTCCGATGCCGGGCCCTCGGCTACAGCGCGGTGAACGTCCACAGCAGGTTGGTGCTGGAGCCGTACGTCCACTGCTTGGTGACCGAGCCGGACGGCACGTTGCCGCCGCCGTCCAGGACGAGTCCGGTGGTGCGGTTGGCGATCGAGTAGCGGCCGTCCCCGCGATGGGTGATCAGCCACTGCTGGTTGGTGCCGCCGTTCCAGGCGGCCTGGCGGGCGGGGGAGCCGTCGGCGGTGCCGCCCCAGCCGTCGGCGACCATGCCGTTGGTGCGGTTGACCAGCTTGTAGTAGCCGCCACCGACCTCGACCGCCTGCCACTGGAGGTTGGGGCTGCCGTCCCAGGCCCACTGCTTGAGGTTGGACCCGGAGGCCACGTTGCCGCCGCTGTCCAGGGCCAGCCCGTCGGTGACGTTCACGATCTCGAAGTACGTGGACGGGTTGAACTGCACCTTCAGAGAGGTCACCGCGTCGTTGTTGCCGGTCTTCCGCAGATCGGCGTTGTCCGCGGTGAATGTCCACGCCGTGCCGGTGAAGTTGTCACCGGAGTAGCCGATGAGCTGGTAACCCGGGGCGAGCCGCAGCGAGGACAGGGTACGGGGGGTGAGGCCGGCCAGGGTCAGTTCGTCCGCGGTGTGGTCGCCGATCTCCAGGACGGTGCCGGTACCCGCGTAGTCGACGTCCTGGAAGGCCACGGCACCTGCCGCCGGGCGCAGGCTCGGGATCGCACCGGTGAAGGTCAGCTTCAGCACGTACGCGTCGGCGCTGAACGGCGCCGACGACGGCAGGGTGACCGTGAGTCCGCTCGCGCCCTGGGCAGGGGTCGCCAGGTTCGTGTAGGTGCCGGCGGTCGGGTTGAGCAGCTGCACCGACTTCAGCGAAGAGACGTCGATCCTGGCGGAGTTGAGCGTCTTGATCGTCAGCGAGGTGCCGGGCCAGCCGAGGACGGTGGCGTACAGCACGGTGTTCGCCTTGTTCCGGGTGAAGCGGATGTCCTGCGCGGTACCGGCCGTGGGGGTGGTGAAGGCGCCGCCGCCCATCTTCGTGGGGCCCTCGCCGTACGCCGTCCACGCGCGGGTGCCGTAGACCGACTCGCCGAAGCGCTTCAGGTAGTCGCCGATGGCCAGCAGGACGTCCCGCTGGCCCTGCGGGATGGTGCCGTCGGCCATGGGCGCGATGTTCAGCAGCATGTTGCCGTTCTTGCTGACCCGGTCGATCAGCGCGTGCAGCATCTGCTGGACGCTGTAGTAGCCGATGCCCTGCGTGTAGCACCAGCTGGAGCTGGAGATGCTGTCGTCCGTGAGCCAGTAGGGGGTGGTGAGGTCGCCCGGCCCGCCGCGCTCGTAGTCGAAGACCTCGCCGTGGCCGTCGAGCCCGTCCTTGTAGGTGGCGACGACCTCCCTGCCCCAGGAGTTGGCCTGGTTGTAGTAGTACGAAAGGAAGTTGAGCCGCTGCTGCTCGTCGACCGCGTCGAGCTTGAAGTCCTGCCAGAGGATGTCGGGTCGGGCCCGGTCGATGACCTCCTTGAGCTTGTCGTACCAGAGCTGGTTCTCGGCCGCCGGACCCAGCTGGCCGTACAGCTTCTTCAGGCTGGGGTCGGTCTGCGCGGGCACGAACTCGTAGTAGCCGTTGAAGTGGTAGGCGTGGTGCATGGCCACGAGCAGCTTGAGGTTCTTGGCGCGGATGGCGTCGGTGAACAGGCGCAGCAGGTTCAGGCCGGGGCCCTTGCCCACGGAGTTCCACTCGTTGACCTGGCTGTCCCACATGGAGAAGCCGTCGTGGTGCTCGGCGACCGGGCCGGCGAACCTCGCTCCGGCGTCCACGAACAGCTGCGCCCACTCGTCGGGGTCGAAGGCACCGCCCGCCGACTTGAGCTTCGGCGCGAACTGCACGTGGTTGCCGGCGAGGTCGTCGGCGCCGTCGATGAAGTTGTGGAACGGCCAGACCGAGGGGTCGCCGTAGGTCGCGATGTGGTGCTTGTTGGCGTTGCTCCCGCCGCTGTACATGTTGCGCGGGTACCACTCGCTGTCGTACGCGGGGACGCTGAAGGCGCCCCAGTGGAAGTAGATGCCGAACTTGGCGTCGCGGAACCACTCGGGGGCCGCCGGGTGCTGGTTCACGGAGTTCCACGTGGGGGTGTAGGTGGTGGGCGCGGCCAGGGCACGGCCGGCGGCGAACGCGTCGGTGGTGACCGCGGCCGCCACGACGGCGGTGGCGCCGGCGACGAACTGACGTCTGCTGAGCGAACTCGACATGGGAGATCCCTGGTGCGGAGGGGGGACGGGGACCCGGAAACCGGATGGCACGGATGCCACGGATGAAGGTCCGCCCTGTGTCCCGTCCGTGTCAACCACCGTACAGGGATGAATACCGGGGTTTGACTGAGTGAAGTGGGGAATTCGACCGTAATAACCCTTTCTTGAGACGCTAGACATCACATGTATTTCGCTTTGGCGTAGACCTGACGTGCCGGGCTCTATCATCAACATCGCTGAAGAGCGGTGGAAGGAGTTCGCGGTGTCCCTGACGGACAAGGCCATCGAGCAGATCCGTGAGCTGATCCGCTCCGGAGCGCTGCCCCCTGGCTCGAAACTGCCGCCGGAACCGGACCTCGCGGCTCAGCTGGGCCTGTCCCGCAATCTCGCCCGCGAGGCGGTCAAGGCGCTGGCCGTCGCCCGGGTCCTGGAAGTGCGGCGCGGCGACGGCACCTATGTCACCAGCCTCCAGCCGAGCCTGCTCCTGGAGGGGCTCGGCGGTGCGGTGGAACTCCTCCAGGGGGACTCGGGTGCGCTGCGGGACCTCATGGAGGTGCGCCGGCTCCTCGAACCGATGGCCACGGCGCTCGCCGCGACCCGCATCACGGACGAGCAACTGGCCGAGGTGAAGCGGCACTTGGACGCCATGCGTGAGGCGCGCGAGGATGTCGAACTGCTCAACGCCCACGATGCCGCGTTCCACCGCGCGGTCGTTACGGCCACCGGCAACGAATCCCTGCTCACGCTCCTGGAGGGCATCTCCGGCCGCACCCTGCGCGCCCGCATCTGGCGCGGGCTGGTCGACGCCCAGGCCGCGGGCCGCACGCTCGCCGAGCACGAGGCGATCTTCGCGGCCCTGTCCCGCCGCGACGCCACGCTCGGCCAGGCCACCGCGCTGGTGCACGTGAGCAACACCGAGCAGTGGCTGAGGGCACACCTGGACGCCGCCGAGTGACGGCGGCGCCGGTGCGAGCGTCCCTTTCAGCAGTACAGGTTGCCTCCGGGAGCGACCCCGAGGATCGACGTGAAGCGGTTGTAGGCGTCGACCCGGCTCTGCACCTGGGCCGGGTTGCGGCCGTCGCACTCCAGTGAGCCGTTGATGGAACGGATCGTCTGACCGAACCCGGCCTGGTTGACCATGGCGTTGTGCGGGGTCATGGTGCCGGGTCCGGACTGGGTGTTCCAGTACCAGAGGCCGGTCTTCCACGCCACGGCCGAGTCGTTCTGCACCAGCCAGGGGTTGTTGAGCAGATCGATCCCCAACGCGTCGCCCGCGGCCTTGTAGTTGAAGTTCCACGACAGCTGGATCGGACCGCGCCCGTAGTAGGCGGCCTGACCCGCCGGGCAGCCGTACGGCTGGTTCCAGTCGCAGTAGTGCGGGTAGTTGGCGGTGTTCTGCTCGACGATGTGCACCAGCCCGCCCGTCTCGTGGTTCACGTTGGCGAGGAAGGCGGCCGCCTCCTGCTTCCTCACCGTGTCGCTGCCGGTGTTCGCGAAGCCGGGGTAGGCGTTCAACGCCGCCACCAGGCCGCTGTAGGTGTAGAAGGAGTTCCGGCTCGGGAACATCTGGTTGAACTGCGCCTCGCTGACGACGAATCCGGAGGGCTGGCTCCCGCCGCCGCCCGCGGGCGCGTTCCACTTCTGGTTGGCGGTGCCGGCACAGGTCCAGATCTGCAACCGGGTGCCGTTGGCGCTGTTGTTGTCCCGCACGTCCAGGCACTTGTTCGCCGCCGGGTTGACGATGTCCCGCGCGCCGGAGACCACCCACTGCTGGTTGGCGCCGCCCGAGCAGTCCCACAGCTGTACGGCCGCCCCGTCGGCGGTGCTGCGGTCGGCGACGTCGAGACACTTGCCGAGCGCCCGCAGGGTCCCGTCACCGGGGTTGGACCAGATCTGGGCGCCGGTTCCGTTGCAGTCGTAGAGCTGTACGGCCGTGCCGTTGGCGGTGGACGCGCCCGCCACGTCGACGCACTTGCCGGCGAGGCCGGTGATGGTGCCGGAGGCGGCGTGGGCGGGGGTCACCGTGCACAGCGCGGTGAGCACGGCGCCGAGGGCGGCGAAGGCCGCGAGCCGGCCTCTGCGGAGGGATGAGGACATGGGTGGGCACGCTCCTTGAGGGGGGTGGGGGAGCCGGCCCTCCCGGTCAGGAGGGGCGGCCGGAAGGCGCAGCTCTACGGGTAGCTGGTCAGATTCGCCACGTTCGTCGAGGAGTTGGAGGGACCGCCGGTGCCGTTCACGACGTGCCGGATGGTGCCTGTGCCGCCGAGGGACACCGTCACCATGCTCTGGAAGCGCACGCCCGTCCTGTTCGGTGCCTCGATGGCCCGCTCCGCGGCCACCCCCGGGTTCACGTTGAAGTAGCAGTAGCTGCCGAGGCCGTAGGCCTGGTGGCTGGTGACGGAGTCGGCGACCTTGTAGGCGGCGTAGCCCTGCGTCGAACCGTTCATCCAGGCCGCCTGGTTGGGCGGGTCGTACGGCATCTCGTTCTGGTAGAAGTACGTACGGCCGCCGTTGCCGTTCCAGACGGTCTGGTACTTCTGGTAGTGCTCGACGAACAGCCCGTACGCGGTGACGTTGTCGCCGTTGACGATCAGGCCGGTGTCCGCGGTGTTGGTGGTCCAGCCGACGCCGCTGCCGTGGTCGGCGCGCCAGATCCACATGTGGTCGCCGATCACGTCGTCGCTGTTGATCACGAGGCTGGTGGTCGCCCTGCCGACGCCCGCGCCGCCGACGCGGAAGTACACGTCGTGCAGGGAGGTCGGGTTCGCGGCGTGGGAGGCGGCGGAGCCGGCCGGCCCGACCTCCATCAGGGTGGGCGAGTTGGTGGTGCCCGCGTCGAAGAGGACGCCCGCGACCTTGACGCCGTCGACGTCGGCCACCTTCATCGCGGTGACGCCGTTGTCCGGGACGAAGGTGGCGAGGCCCAGACCGAGGACGACGGTGTTGGCGCGGTTCACCTGGAGCGTCTGGTTCAGGTGGTACACGCCCGGGGTGACCAGGAGGTTCTTGCCCGCCGCCAGCGCCGCGTTGATGTCCGCGGCACTCGCGCCCGGCTTCACGACGTAGAAGGTGTCGAGGGACAGCGAGGACCCGGCCGGGGAGCCGCCGGACCAGCTGGTGCCGGCGGAGCTGGACCGCACCGACGGCACGAACACCTTGTAGGAGCCGTCACCGTCGACGTACAGGAAGGGCTTCTCCCGGCTGACCGGGGACTGGGCGACCGTGGTGTACGGCGGGTTGGGGAAGCTGGTGCCGGGGACGCCCTGGCTGCCGACGAAGACCATGTTCCAGTTGGCTCCGGTCCAGCTGCCGAGCTGCGAGTTGCGGGTCAACCACTGTTGCTGGCTGCCGGAGTTGACCTGTCCGTCGATCTTCGTGTCGGCGAGCAGGCCGCCGCTGGACCAGCCGTTGTCGTCCAGGGCGAGGTTGCCGCGCAGGTGCATCCGGCGGTAGGCCGCCGCCTGCGAGACCGCCCAACGGTCGCCGCCGCCCGTCGGGTTGACGGAGAGGTTCTCGGCGCCGCGCCAGAAGTTCTGGGTCGCGTTGCCCTGGAACCAGTCCGCCTCCGCGTGCACCGCGCCGTTGACCGTCACCGCGTCCGGCGTGAGACCGAGCCCCGCGACCTGGGTGTAGAAGCCGACGTTGGCGTTCGCGGTGTAGGAGCCCGGCTTGAACAGGACGGCGTAGCGCTGGGTGCCGAACTGGTTGGTCTCCTGCTGCTGGAAGATCGAGTCGAGCCGGGACTGGATCGTCGAGGACGGCGTCGACGGGTCGAAGACGACGACGTTCGGGCCGAGGTCCGGGTTGCCGGCCGACGGCGTCACCGGGACCACCTGGAAGCGCTGGGCCGCGCTGCCGTTGCACGTGTACTGCACGAACTGCACGCTGTCGGCGGTCGAGGCGCCCGGATCGTCCAGGCACTTGCCGCTGTTGCGGTTGACGAACCGGTAGGCGCCGCCGCCCTCGTCGACGGGCAGCCACTGCTGGTTGGCGCCGCCGCCGTAGGTCCACAGATGCACCGGCGCGCTGTCGGCGGTGGAGACGTCGGCCACGTCCACGACCTGCGCGGTGTTGTTGCGGTTCTCGATGCGGACGTAGCCGTCGCCGGTGGCGGTGAAACTCCACTGCTGGGCCGTGGTGCCGTTGCACGCGTACTGCTGGACGACGGTGCCGTTGGCGGTGCCGGCCGACCGGGCGTCGAGACAGCGCCCACTTGCCGCGTTCATGACAGTAGAGAAGCCGGTGGGAAGCGCGGTGGCCGCGCTCGCGGGTGCGGGAGCGAACGTCAGAAGGGACGCGGCGGCCGCCGTGACGAGCGCGGCGGCGCCGGATCTGGGGAGGCGTGGGCGGGTCGGCATGCGCAGAGCCCTTCGTGGGGGGTGAGGAGGCTGGCTGACCCGGAACCTAAAGGTATGGACCACTTGCGTCAAGAGGTGAAGTAAGGTTTGAGGGAAGGGGGTTGGCCGGGGGAGGTGCCGGGGAGACCTCCACGGCGGGCACGGGCCGCGGCCGCAGGCCCATCACCAGACCCACGATCACCACCGCGATGCCCAGCCACACCGACGGCCCCGGCACGCCCGTGCCGGAGACCGCACCGGCGACCGCCGCCGCCAGGGGAGCGATACCGGTGAGCAGCCCGGCCCGCCCGGCCCCCACCGCACGGACCGTCGAGTACCACAGCACGAACGCGACCGCCGTCACCATCAGCGTCAGATACCCGGCGGCCACCCACTGACCGGCCGTCACCTCCCGTACCGCCGTGGGGCCTTCGAGGGGGACGCCGAGAACCGTCAGCAGCACACCGCCGATCCAGGTCGCGTGGATCGACACCCCCCAGGGCGTGTGCCGCGCCAGCACCGGCACCGCGAGCAGCGTGAACGCGGCCTCGCACCCCAGGGCCAGCCCGGCCCAGGCCACCCCGGCCGCGTCCGTACGGCCCGTCCCCTCCACCAGCACCGCGCCCGCCATCACGACGGGCGCCGCGATCAGCACCTGCCGACTCGGCCTGCGTCCCTCCAGCAGCGGTCCCACCACCCCGAGCACCAGCGGAACGCACGCCACCGCCACGGCGATCACCGCGGGCTCCGCGTGCGCTACGCCCCGGACCACGGCCACGTTGAACAGCACCAGACCGGTGACGGCGAGCCCGGTCAGCCACAGCCACTCCCGTCCGCGCGGCCACACCGGACGGACACCGGCGACCCGGGCGAGGAGGACGAGGATCACGGTCGCGGCCAGATAGCGGACGGCCTGGGTGGTGAACAGCGGGGCGTCCACCAGAGTGTGCGAGACGGTGACGCTGCTGCCCACCACAGTCATCCCGATCATGCCGGGGACCAACTGGGCCAACGAGGCGGAAGGTGTGTTCATGACGCCCACCCTGCCCGCACAATGGACGCCATGGGCAGGTCCACGAAGTCATCGTCCGAGGGGTCCAAAACCGCGTCCGCCACGCCGGGTGCCGATACGGCCCTGGGCTCGGACTTCCTCCAGCTGGACATCGGACAGGCACCGCCCGGCGGCCGTACCGCCTGGCTCGCCGACCGGTTGCGGTCGGCCATCGCCGACGGCCGGCTGCCCGTCGGGACCCGGCTGCCCGCCAGCCGGGTCCTCGCCGGTGAACTGCGCGTCACCCGGGGCGTGGTCACCGAGGCCTACCGGCGACTCGCCGAGTCCGGCCAGATCGCCGGTCGCGGCCGGCTCGGCACCGTGGTCGTGGCCGCGCCCGCCGCACCCGTCGCGCCCGCCGGCCCGCGCGAGAGCGCGCACGAGGCGTCGGTGCCGGGACCGGGGTCCGCGCTCTTCGCCTCAGCCGTCCGCGACGGCGTCGTGGACGCCCTGCGCGCGCTGCCGTGCCGTATCGACCTCTCCCCGGGCCTCCCCGACCTCGCCGCCTTCCCCCGCACCGCCTGGCTGCGCGCCGAACGCGCCGTCCTCGCGGGCGTCACCCCGGCGGACTTCGGCTACGGCGACCCGCGCGGCGCCCCCGCCCTGCGCCGGGCCGTCGTCGGCTGGCTGGCCCGCAACCGGGGCATCCGCGCCGACCCGGACGAGGTCGTGGTGGTGGCCGGTGTGGCACAGGCCTTCTCCCTGCTCGGGAAGCTCCTGCGGGCCGAGGGCGTCCACCGTGTCGCCGTCGAGGACCCCGGATCGCTCGGCGCGCGCCAGCAGTTGGAGTACGGCGGCCACACCGTCGTGCCCGTGCCCGTGGACGCGGGCGGCCTCGACGTCGGCGCGCTGCGCGCCTGCGGTGCCCGGGCGGTGCTGACGACCCCGGCGCACCAGTTCCCCACCGGCGTCGTCCTCGACGGGGAACGCCGCCGCGAACTGCTGAGCTGGGCCGCCGCCGGCGGGGTGGTCATCGAGGACGACTACGACGCCGAGCACCGCTACGACCGGCCGCCGGTCCCGGCCCTGCGCTCGCTGCTGCCCGACGGGGTCTGCTACGCGGGCAGCGTCTCCAAACTCCTCGCCCCCGCGCTCCGCGTGGGCTGGCTGCTCGTCCCGCCGGACCGGCTGGACGCCGTCGTCACGGCCAAGCGCTACGCCGACCTCGGCAACGGCATCCTCACCCAGCTGGTCCTCGCCCGGCTCATGGACTCCGGCGAGCTGGAACGCCATCTGCGCCATGTCCGGCAGCGCCACCGCAGACGCCGGGACGCGATGCTGCGGGCCGTCGAGACGCGGCTGCCCGGCGCCCGCGTGCACGGGGCGGCCGCCGGCCTGCACCTCATGGTCACCTTCGACGACCTGGGGGCCGGCCTGCGCGACACCGACCTCGCCGCGGCCGCGCTGGAGCGGGGCGTCAAGGTGCACCCCCTGTCCTGGCACCGCCTCACGCCCGGCCCGCCCGGCCTGGTCCTCGGCTACGCGGCGGGCGCCGCCCACGAGGTCGACGAGGGCATCGCGCTGGTGGGAGAGGCACTGGGCTCTCTGACCGGCGGCGGGTGACGCACTGGGCCCACTGACCGGTGGCTGAGGGGGGAGAGACGGCTTGTGGTGGGCGTTGACCCGAACGCCCGTTCCGTCCTACCGTCACGGCAGACGTGCCGGAACGTTCCGGCAGAGTAGCGGCAGCTCGCCGCGGAAGCGGAGCGACCATGGGCCTTCCGTCCACGGACTGGCTGGTGCGACCCGTCGCGCCGATCGACGAGGCCACCGCGGCGGCGGTACTGGCGGCGCGGTTCGGCGTGCACGGCAGCGTGCGGGACCTGGGCAGCCAGCAGGACCGCAACTACCGGGTGCGCGGTGGGACGGGGGAGTACGTCCTCAAGATCGCCAACTCCGCGACCGGGCAGGACGAACTCCGCGCCCAGTGCGCCGCCGTAGAGCACCTGGCCCGTGCCCTCCCGGACGTTCGGCTGCCGCGGGCCCGGCCCGGGACCGACGGTGACGTGGTGCAGCCCTTCACCGCCGACGGTGTCCGGCTCGACTGCCGGCTCCTGGAGTTCGTGCCGGGCGAGCCCATCATGGACAGCCGCTACCTCGCCCCCGTGGTCGTCGCCCGGCTGGGCGAACTCGCCGGACGGATCGCCGCCGCCCTCGCCGACTTCACCGCCTCCGACCCCGACCGCTTCCGGCCGTGGGACCTGCGCAACGCCCTCGCCGTGGTCGAGACCCTCGCCCCGCACTGCCCCGACCGGGCCCGCGCCGACCAGGCCCTGAGCGCCGCCCGGACGGCCCACGCGCTCGTGGAGCCCCACGCCGGGGGGCTGCCGGTGCAGTTCGTCCACGGCGACATCACCGACAACAACGTCGTCTGCGAGACCGCGCCGGACGGCCGCCGGATGCCGGTCGGCGTCATCGACTTCGGAGACCTCGGCACCGGCTGGACCGTGGCCGAACTCGCGGTGGCCTGCACCTCGGTGCTCCACCACCACGGCGCCGGACCGACGTCCGTCCTGCCCGCCGTCCATGCCTTCGACGCCGTACGCCCCCTCACCGACGGGGAGTTGGCCGTACTGTGGCCGCTCGTCGTGCTGCGGGCCGCCGTCCTGGTGGTCAGCGGGCAGTACGACGTCCTCCAGGACCCCGACAACGGGTACGCGTCCGCCGCCCTGGACCGGGAGTGGGCCATGTTCGAGGCCGCCGTCTCGGTCCCGGCGGAGGTGATGACGGCCCACCTGCGCGAGTCCCTCGGCCGCCCCCGGCCGTCGGTCACGACCGTGGCCACGCACCCGCTGGTGCCGGAACTCCCCGACTCCGTCATCGAGTTGGACCTCTCCACCGAGAGCGAGCTGCTGCACTCGGGCCGGTGGCTCGACGCGGACGCCGAGGCCGTCCTGGCCTCCGGCCTCGCGGCGGCCCGCACCCGGCACGGCGAGTTCCGCCTCACCCGGACGACCGTCGACACCATGGACGCCCCCGCGACCTGCGCCCTCGGCGTGGACCTCTACCTCGCGGGCCCGTCGAGGGTGCACGCGCCCTGGGACGGCACGCTCACCCGCCACCCCGACGGCACGATCAGCCTGCGCGGCGAGGGACCCACCCTCTGGCTGTACGGCGTCGACAGCGGTGCCGAACATGGCCCGACCGCCGCCGGACAACTCCTCGGCACGGTCGCCGAACGCGACGGCACCCACGTCCTCGGCCTCCAGCTGTGCGAACTCGCCGAGCGCCCGCCCCGTTTCGCCACCCCCGACCTCGCCGCCGGCCGGCTCGCGCTCAGCCCGGACCCCACGCACCTGCTCAACGGGCGAGGGGCCGGGGAGCCGCCCGCCGAGAAAGACCTCCTCGCCCGCCGCGACCGAGCTTTCGCCACGGTCCAGGAGCACTACTACGACCGGCCGCCCCGCATCGAACGCGGCTGGCGCCACCACCTCGTCGACACCCGCGGCCGCGCCTACCTCGACATGCTCAACAACGTCACCATCCTCGGCCACGGGCACCCCGCGCTGAGCGACGCCGTGCACCGCCAGTGGCAGCGCCTGAACACCAACTCCCGTTTCCACTACGGCTCCGTGGTGGAACTCTCCGAGCGGCTCACCGCGCTCCTGCCCGCCGAACTCGACACCGTCTTCCTCGTCAACAGCGGCTCCGAGGCGGTGGACCTCGCACTGCGGCTCGCCTGGGCCGCCACCGGACGGCAGGACACGGTCGCGGTCGAGGAGGCCTACCACGGATGGACGTACGCGAGCGACGCCGTCTCGACCTCGATCGCCGACAACCCGAACGCCCTCTCCTCGCGCCCGAGTTGGATCCACACCGTCGCCGCGCCCAACTCCTACCGCGGCCGGCACCGGGGCGCCGAGGCATGGCGGTACGGCACGGAGGCCGCCGAGCGGATCGCCGAACTCGCCGAACAGGACCGCCGGCCCGGCGCCTTCATCTGTGAGCCCTTCTACGGCAACGCGGGCGGCATCCCCCTCCCGGACGGCTACCTCCGGCAGGTCTACGAGGCCACCCGTGCCGTCGGCGGGCTGTGCATCGCCGACGAGGTGCAGGTCGGCTACGGCCGGCTCGGCACCCACTTCTGGGGGTTCGAGCAGCAAGGCGTCGTCCCGGACATCGTCACCGTGGCCAAGGGCATGGGCAACGGGCACCCCCTGGGCGCCGTGATCACCCGGCGGGAGATCGCCGACGCCTACCGCACCCAGGGCTACTTCTTCTCCTCCGCCGGGGGCAGCCCGGTCAGCAGCGTCGTCGGCCTGACCGTCCTCGACGTGCTGCGGGACGAGCGGCTCCAGGAGAACGCCTTGGACGTGGGCGGGTACTTGAAGGAGCGGCTGGAGCAACTCGCCCTGCGACACCCGCTGATCGGCGCGGTGCACGGCTCTGGGCTGTATCTGGGCGTCGAGTTCGTCCGGGACCCCGGGACCCTGGAGCCGGCGACCGAGGAGACCGCAGCGATCTGCGACCGGCTGCGGGAACTCGGTGTGATCGTCCAGCCGACCTCGGACCGGCAGTGCGTGCTGAAGATCAAGCCGCCGCTGTGTCTGACCCGCCGGAGCGCCGACGTGTTCGTCACGGCCCTGGACGACGTCCTGACGAACGGCTGGTGACCATGCCACCTGCCAGCAGCCCGCGCACCCCGCCCCGCCCCGGGACCCCCGCCACCCTCGCCGACGTCGCCCGTGCGGCGGGGGTCTCCACGACCACGGCCTCCGACGCGCTGCGCGGCCACGGCCGGGTGTCCGAGCCGACCCGCCGGACGGTCCTGGACGCCGCCCGGCGCCTGGACTACGCGCCCAACCGCAACGCCCGCAGCCTGCGCACCTCCGTCACCGGCACCATCGGACTGCACGTCCCGGAGTTCCCCACCAACGCCGAGTACTACATGTCGTTCGTGTTCGGGGTCGCCGAACAGGCCGCCCACGCCGGGCTCGACGTCACCCTGCTGTCCTCCGGGCGCCTCCCGCGGGTCGACGGGCTGGTGCTGTGCGACCCGGTCGCCGAGGACCCCGTCGTCGACCGGCTGATGGACGCGGGCCTGCCGGTCGTCACCGCCGAGCGCTACGTCGGCGACCGGCAGCCCGCAGGGGTGCTCTGGTCCGACCACGAGACGTCCATGACCGGGCTCCTCGACCATCTGCGCGCGAGGGGCGCCCGCAGGCCCGCGTTCCTCGCCTGCGACGTCACCTTCGACTGGGCCCTCACCCTCCAGGACACCTACGCCCGCTGGTGCGCAGAACGCGGCGTGCCCCGGCTCCAGCACGCGGCACCCCTCGGCGCCCCGCCACCCGTACTCCGGGCTGCCGTACGGGAGTTGCTCGCCGGGGCACCGGAGACCGACGCGCTCGTGTGCGCCGCCGACGGGGCCGCCGCGGCCGTCCTCCCCGAGATCAGGGCCGCGGGCCGGGTCGTGGGCGAGGACCTGCTGCTGGCCTCCTGCGTCGACAGCCAGGCGATGCGGACCGCCGAACCGCCGATCACCGCGATCGACCTGAAGCCACGTCAGATGGGCGTGGAGTGCGCCCGGTTGCTGGGCGAGATCCTCTCCGGCGAGGCCCCCCACGGCACCACCCGGACCCTGCCCGTCGAGACGGTCTTCCGCGCCTCCACCGACCGCGCCTCCACCGACCGGACCGCGACGCTCTCGTGAGCTCAGCGGCCCGGCGCCGCACCGCTGCTCGCCCGGACCACCAGGTCCACCGGGACCAGCGACTCGGGGCCGGGCGGCTTCGTCCGCTCGTCGATGCGGCTCAGCAGGAGACGCAGGGCGCGCGTGCCGATCTCTGCGAAGTCGGTGCGCACGGTCGTCAGCGGCGGCAGCAGATGCGCGGCCTCGGGGATGTCGTCGTAGCCCACCACACTGACGTCACCCGGCACCGAACGGCCTGCCTCGTGGAAGGCGTGCAGGACTCCGAGGGCCATCTGGTCGTTGGAGACGAACACCGCGGTGACGTCGGTGCGCCGGGCCAGCCGCCGGCCCAGGTGGTAGCCGGAGTCGGCGCTCCAGTCCCCGAACAGCGGCTCGGGGACCCGCGCACCGGCCGCCTCCAGGGTCGTGCGCCAGCTCTCCAGGCGGTGGTCGGCGGAGGTCCAGCCGCTCGGGCCCGCGATGTGCCAGACGGTCGAATGGCCGAGTCCCAGCAGATGCCGGGTGGCCTTGCGGGCGCCCTCCCGCGAGTTGCCGGTGACCCGCTCGGTCTCGAGGTCGAAGCCGTTCTCCAGCACCACCAGCGGGGTGTCGAACCGGGTGTCCGCCAGGGCGTGACCCACCCACAGCTGCGGGGCGATGGCGATCACCCCGTCCGCACCCTCCGCCGAGAGCCGGCCCACCGCCTCGACGACCGTGTCGTGCTCGGCCGTGTCGAGGGAGATGGAGCTCAGCAGGTAACCGGCCTCCTGGGCGGCGGTGTTGATCGCCGTGAGGATCGACGCCGGTCCGTAGCGGGCCGCGTCGAAGGAGATCACCCCGAGCATCCTGGTCCGCCCGCTGGCCAGCGACCGGGCACTCCGGCTGGGCCGGTAGCCCAGGGTCCGCATCGCCGTTCGCACCGCCTCGCGGGTCTCGGGACGCACGGAGGGATGCTCGTTCAGCACCCGCGAGACGGTCTGCTTGGAGACCCCGGCCAACCGGGCCACGTCGTCCATGACCGGACGCGACCCCGCGAAGTTACGTCGGCTGCGCCCCTTCGGCACGGCTCCTTCGGCGGCGCTTGGACTCATGGCGGCGGTTTCCTCGACGTGGTGGGGGCGGTGGAACGGCGGGGTGGCGGGGGCCTAAGGGCAGTGGAGGCGACGGCGGTGGTGGCGGCGGTACGGCGGTCCCGGCCCGCCGATGGCTCAGCATAGGCGGGCCGGGCCCGAGCACCGGGACTACCGGGCAGGTCAGCCCGCCTGGCCCGAGCCGTGCCCGGCCCGGGCCAGGTCACCCCGGCTGGACCGAACGCGTGCGCCTGGTGATCCACTCGGCGTGTGTCACGGCGGCCGTCTCCCGGTCGACGTCCGCCTGTTCCGGCAGATGGACCGGCGCTCGCGCGTGCAGCGGCAGCACCCGTACCCGCAGCCCGTCGGCCCGCAGCGCGTCCGAGGGCAGCCGGTCCAGGCCGATGTCCCAGACCCGCCCCGCGAAGAACTGGTCGGCGACGAGGGTCCCGCCCACGTACGCCCGGCCCACGTCCCCGTGCCAGTGCAGCCGCAGCAGCGTGCCCGGCGGCAGTCCGTCCGGCACGTCGATGCGGTACTCGGCGGCCACGCCGTCGAAGTACTTGTCGGCCGGCACGCTCGCCCGGCCCAGGACCCCGGTGACGGTCTCCGGCGCGGGCCCGGCGGCCCGGACGAGGGTGACCTCGACGCCGGAGACCTCCACTCCCGACACCGACGGGACCGCGTAACGGGTGAACACCCCGTCCGCCGCCGCCTCCGCGACCACCCCGTCCACGACGGGCGCCCGCTCCGGCGCCGGAAGCACGGCGAACGACGTCGCCGCACCCGAACCGTGCAGCCGCACCTCGTCCCGGTCGAAGACCACCCCGTCCGCACTCAGCACCAGCCGCTCCGCGCCCCACGCCGTGCCCCGGTAGGCGGTTCGGGCCGTCGCCGCGTCCAGCACCAGCAGACCGACCCGCCCGCCGTCGGCGGTGTCCACCTCGACGAGCGCGTCGGTGCCGGGCCGCAGCCCGGTCACCAGCAGCCGGTCGCCGACCGGGGTGACATCCCCGGACGGTGTGCACAGGGCGGCCACCGTGTCCGCGTCCAGGGCGAGTTCGGGAGCGATGCCGTCCGTGGCGGCCAGCACCAGGACCGTACGGCCCTCGACGTCGAGCGTGCACACCGGCTGGGCGGTGGCCCACTCCAGCCGCAGCCCGCCCAGCTCCAGACGCAGGGGCCAGCAGAAGTAGGCGCCGGCCGGAACCGTGACAGGGGTGCTCGGCAACGCCAACTCGCCGCCCCCGCCCGGGAATTCGACCGAGAACGACGTCTCGGGATGGTCCGGCAGCGGCTCGTGCGGCTGGTGGTTGTTGACGAACAGGAAGCCGGAGTTCCCGTCACCGCGTACCGCCCACCGCAGGGTGTCCCGGTCGAGCTGTCCGTCCGGCCGCTCCTCCGGGAGCACCGACTCCATGGGGGCGACGAGGTGCCCGAAGTCCGCCAACAGCAGGTGCTGGAGCCGGAGTTCGTGGTAGGTGCGCCGGTACTGGCCGTACTCGCCCAGCGGTGCCTGGAAGTCGTACGTCAGGAGGGGCAGGTCGTTCGGATAGCCCGTGACGTGCGACTCCTGGAGGGTGCTGAGCTCGCCCGGCGGGTTGGTGCCGCCGTGGAACATGTAGAAGCCCTGCCAGACCGAGCCGCAGCCGATCTTGGTGAGGCCGAGCGCGCCGATGTCGTCCGGATCGACGTACGGGCGCCGGTGGTACGACACCGCCATGCCGCCGCCCAACTCGCAGGTGGCCCAGGGGAATCGGTCCGCGAAGGCGTCCGGCTCGCTGCCCCGCACCCGCACCGGGCGCAGATCGGAGCCGATGCCCTCGTCGTCGCGCTGGTGGGTGAAGAAGAAGTGCTTGCGGCAGGTGTCGGGCCAGCCGCCGTCGGCCTCCGTCCAGAAGGTCTCGGTGTAGCCGCCGTACAGCGGAAGCAGCTCGTCCGGCGGGAGTTGGACCCCGCCCCAGGCGGTCGAGGTCCACAGGGGCGCGCTGAGACCAGCCTCCTGGGCCATCCGCTTGAGGGTCAGGAGGTGGCCGGGCTGGTCGTAGAGCTCGTTCTCGATCTGGATCGCCACGATCGGGCCGCCGTGCGCGCGGTCGAGACCGCTCAACTGCTCGGCGATCGCCGCGAACCAGGGGCGTACGGCCTCCAGGTAGGCGGGGTCGTCGGTGCGGGGGACGCAGTCGCGGGCCAGCAGCCAGTCGGGCAGGCCGCCGCCCCGGACCTCCGCGTGCGACCAGGGGCCGACGCGGGGGACGAAGTCCAGGCCGTGGCGGGCGCACAGTTCGGCGAAGCGGCGCAGGTCGAGGTCGCCGTCGAAGCGGACCCGGCCCTCGATCTCCTCGTGGTGGATCCAGATGACGTAGCTCGCGACGGCGGTCACCCCGCCCGCCTTCATCTTCAGCAGCTCCTCCTCCCACTCCCCGGCGGGGTAGCGGGAGTAGTGGAACTCGCCGGACACCGGGAACCAGGGGCGGCCGCCACGGGTGAGCCAGCGGCTGGTGACCTCGATCGGGTCGGCCACGCCCGGCGCGTCGGCGAAGGGCAGGTGGCCGGTGAGCGGGGGAGCGGTGGGCGCGGGGACGCGCAGTCGGTGGGGGCGGGTCACCAGGTGTTCTCCGGTCCGAGGTCGGCGCGGTCCGTGAGCCGGGCACGGGTGGCGGTGGTGGCGTGCAGTTCGAGGACGACGAGGTCGTTGGAGCCCGGGCGCAGGACCGGGGCGGGTACGTACAGCGTGTGCTGCGGGCCGCGGTTCCAGTAGCGGCCGAGGTGGAAGCCGTTGACCCAGGCCTGGCCCTTGGTCCAGCCGGGCAGGGCGAGGAAGGTGTCGGCGGGTGCGGCCACCTCGAACGTGCCCCGGTGGAAGGCGGGCCCGGCGGACGGGCCGGTCTCGTACGCCCCGAACGGCACGGCCGCCGGATCGTCCACCGGCACCGGCCGCGCCTCCCAGCCGCGCAGGGCGGTCCCCTGGAAGGACACCGGGCCGAGCAGCCCCTTGGGCGCGCCGATGCGCGGCCCGTAGTTGACCCCGCCCATGTTCTCCACGAGCACCTCCAGCACGGCACCGGCGTGCGGCACGCGCACCACCAGCGTCTCGTCGTGCCGCTCACGCTCCAGTACACCGACGCAGGCGCCGTCCACGAACACCAGGGCGCGGTCCCCGACCCCGCCCGCGAAGTGCAGCAGGCCCTCCCCGGAGGCGGGCAGCGTGGTGCGGTACAGCACGTGCCCCGACCGCACACCCAGCTCGTTCATCGTCGCGGGCGCCTCGGTGCGTATCGGCGCGAGACCGCGGACGTACGGCAGCAGCGGCGCCCGGTGGTCCAGGTCGACGTCGGTGACGGGGAGCTTGGGCGCGGGAGCCGGGGCCGGTTCCTCCGGGACCGGGGCGTGGCGGGCGATGACCTCACGGAAGGCGTGGTACTTGGGGCCGGGGTCACCGCTCTCGGTGAGGGCCGCGTCGTAGTCGTAGGAGGTGATGGTGGGGGTGTAGGCGTGCTTGTGGTTGGCGCCGTTGGTGAAGCCGAAGTTGGTGCCTCCGTGGAACATGTAGATGTTGACCGAGGCCCCGGTCGCGAGCAGCCGGTCCAGGTCGGCGGCGGCGTCGGCCGCGTCCCGCACATGGTGGGGGCCGCCCCAGTGGTCGAACCAGCCGATCCAGAACTCCGCGCACATCAGCGGCCCTTCGGGCTGGTGGGCGCGGAGCGCGGCGAGGTTCTCCTCGACCCGGCTGCCGAAGGTGGTGGTGGCGAGCGTGCCGGGCAGCGTACCGGCCGCCAGGTGCTCGGGGTTGGCCTGGTCACAGGTGAACAGCAGCTCCTCGACGCCCCGTTCGCGCAGCGCCTGCTGGACGTGCTTGAGGTACGCGGTGTCGTCGCCGTAGGCCCCGTACTCGTTCTCCACCTGGACGGCGATCACCGGACCGCCGTGCGCGGCGAGATAGGGGCGCAGCGCGGGGAGCAGCAGGTCCAGGTAGCCGTCGAACGCCCCGGTGAAGCGCGGGTCGCTGGTGCGCAGCCGGATGTCGGGATCCGCGAGCAGCCAGGACGGCAGCCCGCCGTCGTCCCACTCGGCGCAGATGAACGGCCCGGGACGCAGGATCACCTGGAGTCCCTCCTCCTGGGCCAGGCGCAGCCAGCGCGGCAGGTCGAGGAAGCCGTCCAGGACGAGGGTGCCGGGCTCGGGCTGGTGGTGGTTCCACGGCAGATACGTCTCGACGGTGTTGAGACCCATCAGCCGGGCCTTGCGCAGCCGGTCGGCCCACTGGTCGGGGTGGATCCGGAAGTAGTGCATGGCCCCGGAGAGGATCCGGAACGGCTCACCGTGCAGGAGGAAACCGTCGGAGGACGTCGTCAGAGCGGGCATGCGGGGCATCCCTTCGAAGGGGCTTCAGTGGGTTCGGGTGCTGCGGACGAGCCAGAGGGTGGCGGCGAGACAGAGCGCCGAGACGCCGCTCAGCAGAAGCGGCACGGCCCGGATCCCGGACCACTCGATGGCCTTGCCCAGGGCCGGGCCCGCGGCCACACCACCGATCATCGAGGCGGCGATGACCAGGGCACCGGCCCGGCGGGCGCCCGGGGCGGCCCGGTGCAGCCAGGGCAGGCCGGTGGGGAAGACCGGAGCGATGAACAGTCCGACACCGGCGTACGCGTAGGGCGCCAACTCCCTTACGGACGCCAGCAGCAGACAGACCGTCATGCCGGCGCAGGACACGGTGATGATGGTCTGCGCCGAGAACCTGAGCGCGATCGGGGCGACCAGGAAGCGGCCCACGGTCATCATCAGCCAGTAGACGGAGGTGGCGGTGGCGGCCACCCCGGCGCCGTAGCCCACGGTCTCCAGATGGGTGGGCTCCCAGCCTCCGACGCCCGCCTCGACGCCCACGTGCAGGACGTAGAGCGTCACGAACACCGAGAGCACCGAGGCCAGACTGCGGCCGAGCACGCCGGGTGACGCGGTGGCCGTGTCGGACGGCTGCGGCACCTCGTCCCGTACGCCCTTCAGGCACAGCAGCAGCGGCAGGGTGACGAGCGCGAAGCCCAGGAAGACCGCCGGGTAGTGCGCGGAGCCGACGGTGCCGATCAGCGCCGGGCCGAGGACGGCGCCGATGCCGAAGTGCGCGTTGAGGACGTTCAGCATCGCGGTGGAGCGCCGGCCGAAGCCGACCGCGAACAACTGGTTGAGGCCGTAGTCGATCCCGCCGAAGCCGAGTCCCGCGAGCAGGGCGGCGGCCAGCGCGGACGGCCAGTTCGGCGCCGACGCGAAGCCCGCCGCGCCGACGGCCATCAGCAGATAGGAGGCGCCCAGGATCCGGCGGTTGCCGATCCGGCCGTAGAGCCGGTCGAACAGCAGGACACCGGCGACCCCGCCGACGAAATGGGCGCTGAGCGCGAGTCCGGCCCCGGACGGGGACAGCCCGAACTCCTCGCGGAACGCCGGAATCGCCGGTCCGTACAGGGCCTGGAGCGCCCCGATGAGGACGAAGCCGACGCAGGAGGCGACCACGGCGGCCGGACTGAAGACCGGAGTGCGCGGGGGCGCCGTCGTCAAGGACATGAGAGTTGATGTTACCGGTAACTCAAGGGGCGTCAAGATCCCCGAACGGGCGAGGGTCCAGGAAAAATTGGACTGGTGGTCCAGTGATTGGATTGCTAGTCTACCTATGTGACGGAAGGGAGAAGGCGCGAGATGGAGGCGGAACGGGACGCGATCCTTGCCGCGCTCACACCGGTCGTGGACGGGATCGCGGCGACCTTCGGGCCGGTGTGCGAGGTCGTGCTGCATGACTACCGGAGACCGGAGCGGTCCGTGGTGGCCCTGTCCGGCGCGGTGACCGGGCGCACGGTGGGCGGGGCGATGAGTCAGATCGGCATGCGCATGGTCGCCCGGGGTGACGAGGCGGCCGACGAGCTGAACTACGTCACCCGGACCGACACCGGCAAGCTGGTCAAGTCGTCGACGATGCTGCTGCGGGACTCCTCGGGCGCGGTCTTCGGCGCGTTGTGCGTCAATGTCGACGTCGGCGCGGCGAGCGAGGTCCACGCCTTGCTGGGAGCGCTGGCCGGGATCGGCGCGGCCCCCGCCGAACCTCCGGTGACCACCTTCGGCGACGACATCGACTCCGTCGTGGACGTCATGCTCGACGCGCACCGACACCAGTCGTGGGCGCTGCTCGACCGCGCAGGGCGCCTGGACCTGTTCCGGAGCCTGGACGAGCGGGGGGTGTTCGCGGTGCGCCGGGCGATCGAGCAGGTGGCGGGACGACTGGGCATCTCGAGGGCCTCCGCGTACAGCTACCTGTCCCAGTCCCGAAAAGAGTCCCGGTCCCGGCCCTCGGAAGGGATGCGGGAACAGTCCGGGTCCCTGGCAGATGCCCGGGAGCAGGCGAACAATGGAGGGCATACGTGACGACCACCACCCCACCGGTCACCCTGGACGACGTCCTGGACGCGGCCGCCCGACTCAAGGGCGTGGCGCACCGCACGCCGGTGCTGCGCTCGCGCACGCTCGACGCCCTGGTCGGCGCCGAGGTATTCCTCAAGTGCGAGAACTTCCAACGGGTCGGCGCCTTCAAGTTCCGCGGCGCCTACAACGCGGCCTCCCGGCTCACCGCGGACCAGCTCGCCCGGGGCATCGCCGCCTACTCCTCCGGGAACCATGCCCAGGCGGTAGCCCTGGCGGCGCGTGAACTCGGCACCACGGCGGTGATCGTGATGCCGGAGGACGCCCCGCGTTCCAAGCGGGCGGCCACCGAGGGCTACGGCGCCGAGATCGTGACGTACGACCGCTACACCGGCGACCGCGAGGCCATCACCCGGGCCCTGGCGGCCGAACGGGGCCTGGCGCTCGTCCCGCCCTACGAACACCCCCACGTGATGGCAGGACAGGGCACGGCCGCACTCGAACTCCTCGAAGAAACCGGTGAGTTGGGTGCCCTGCTCGCGCCGGTCGGGGGCGGCGGACTGATGGCGGGAAGCGCGACCGCCGCCAAGGGCCGTTATCCGGGCGTCCGCATGATCGGGGTCGAGCCGGAGGCCGGCGACGACACCAAACGCTCCCTGGAGGCCGGGCGACGCGTCAGCATCCCGGTGCCGAAGACCATCGCCGACGGACAGGCCCTCGACACCCCGGGCGAGCTGACCTTCTCGGTGAACCGACGGCTCGTCGACGAGATCGCGCTGGTCACCGACGACGAGATCCGACACGCCATGCGATTCGCCTTCGAGCGCCTGAAGATCGTCATCGAGCCGAGCGGAGCGAGTCCGCTGGCCGCGCTGCTCAGCGGCCGGGTGGGTGGCCTTGCTGGCCGGGTCGGGGTGATCGTCTCGGGCGGCAATGTGGATGCGGAGCGGTTCGGGCGGCTTTGTGCGGGTGGGGACTGAGGGCGGGGGTGCCGGGCGCCTAGGGGGGTGCTGGGTGCGGTTGTGGGGCGGGTGCGGGTGCGTTGTGGCTGGTCGCGCCCCCGCTGCGCTGGGCTGGGGCCGGGCGCCTAGGGGGGTGCCGGGTTCGGTTGTGGGGCGGGTGCGGGTGCGTTGTGGCTTGTCGCGCAGTTCCCCGCGCCCCTAGGGGGTTGCAGTTGGCCTGCGCCCCCACGGGCCGTTGGCCGCCCGCGTCCGCCCCCACCGGCCGTTCGCCGCGTACGGCGTGAAGGGGACGGGGTGGGGGGTGTCCGCCCGCAGCGGCCGGCGTCCGGAACCGAGTGCTGCTCAAGTGGCCGAGCCGCCGGACCGAGGACGGATACCCCCCACCCCGGCACCGACCCACGACGCAACCACACGCGCTACGCACGCCCCCACCGGACAGCAAGGGGCCGCCGCAGGCCTCCAGGGGCGCGGGGAACTGCGCAAAAACGCCCGCCCCCACCGAACCCGCACCCAACCACGAACCCGACCCAGCTACCCCCCACCCGGCCAAGCCCGGCGCAGCCGAATGGCGGCCCAAGCCGCACAGGCGGACCATGGAGACGTGGGACCGGCCCCCGCCGGTGCCGCCCGGGACGGGTGGGAGACGGAGACCGGCCCCGGCCGTACCGACACGGCCGGAAGGGAGAGCCGTCATGTTCGAGGTGAAGACGCTCGACAAGCCGGACGAGCGCCGCGATTTTCCGCGTGGCCACCTGGAGGCGGTCCACATGAGCGGGCTGGACTTCGCCGTCGGCACCTTCGAGCCCGGCTGGCGCTGGTCGGAGTCCGTCGCTCCGATCGCGGGGACGAAGAGCTGCGAGGTCCATCACAACGGCTACGTGGTCCAGGGCCGCATGCACATCCTGATGGACGAGGGCGGCGGCGAGCAGGAACTGGGCCCAGGGGACGTCTTCGTGGTGTCACCCGGACATGACGCCTGGGTCGTCGGAGACGAACAGTGCGTGGTCTACGACTTCGCGGGCGGCATGGCGAGGGACTACGCGAAAGAGAAGTGAGAGAACCCGTCCCGCACGGTGCCAGCCCCGCACCGTGCCAGCCCCCACCGTGCCAGCCCCCACCGTGCCAGCCCCGCACCGTGCCAACCCCACCGTGCCCGAACCGCCGCGCGGCTCGTCACGGCCCGCCCGCTCCCCCCACCGTGACCACGATCTTCGCGCGCGCGTGCTCCACCTCCAGATGCCGGATGGCCTCGGCCGCCTCGCTCAGCGGATACATCCGCTCGACGGCCGGGGCGATCTTCCCGGCGTCGACGAGTTCCCGCAGCACCGCCAGGTTCTCCTTGCACGCCTTCGCCGGCAGCGGGAGCACGCGTTGACGTACGAAGGGGGAGAGCAGCCGTGCGCGCGCCATGAGCCACACCGGGCCGAGGAGGCTGCCGCCCTCGAACACGCCCCCGCCGGAGAGGACGACGGTTCCCGAGGGCGTCGTCGCGCGCCGCAGGTCGGCCAGCGAACGGTTGCCGATCAGATCCAGCACGACGTCGTAGCGGTGTCCGGCGCGGGTGAAGTCCTCGCGCGTGTAGTCGACCACGTCGTCGGCACCGAGTGATCCGACGAGCTCGACGTTGCGCGCCCCGCACACACCGGTGACCCGGGCGCCGAATGCCTTCGCGAGCTGCACGGCGAAGGTGCCCACACCGCCGGAGGCACCGTTCACCAGCACGGACTGTCCGGCCCGCACGCCGGCCACGTCCCGCAGCCCGATGAGCGCGGTGTTCGCGGCCAGCGGCATCGCGGCCGCCTGCTCGAAGGTGAGGCCGGCGGGCTTGAGATCCGTCTCGGTGTCCTTGGCGCACACGAACTCCGCGAACGTGCCGTCCGCCTCGCCGTACACCTCGTCGCCGGGGTGCAGGCCCTTGACCTCGGGTCCGACCGCCTCCACGCGGCCCGCGAAGTCCCGTCCCCGGATCCGCACCTTCGGCGCGCGCGGCCCGAACGCCAGCCGGGCGATCTTGGGATCGCCGTGCAGCCAGTGCCAGTCGTAGGCGTTGACCGACGCCGCGTGCACCCGCACCAGCACCTCGCCGGCCCCCGGCACCGGCCGCTCGACCTCCCTCAACTCCAGCGTGTCCACCGAGCCGTAGCGGTCCTGGACGACTGCCTTCATGCGACCCCCTCCGTCACTGCGGAGCGTAGGGAACAGGCCCCGCCTTGCCATCGGAAACCGCACGGGTTACTCGGCAGGACGTAGCCAAACCGGTCGTTCTCGCGCCCGGTCGTGCTCGCGCCCTCAGATCGGCAGCAGCCGCCCCACCAACGCACTGAGCTGGCGGACGTTGCGGCACTCGTGCATCTCCACCAACTCGGCGTACTCGTACGCGGCCGAGTCGCCCGTGCCCCACTGCGGTCGTGCCTCCGGGTTCAACCAGTAGACGCGGCGCGCCCGTTCGGTGATTTCCCGGACGGCGGACAGGTTCGGGTCGCTCATGTTGGTGCGGGCGTCACCGAGCACGAACACTGTCGTGCGCGGGCTCAGCGCGGCCCCGTACCGCGAGGCGAACTCGCCCAGCGCGACGCCGTAGTCGCTGCTGCCGTGCCAGCCCGTGAGCGTGGCCTCGGCCCGGATGCGGGCGCCGAGCCCCTCCGGGTCGGCCGTGCCGTGCCGGAGGAGCCCGGTGACCTCGTCGAGCCGGTTGACGAAGGCGAACACCCGCACCTTGCTGAACTGGTCGTGCAGCGCCTGCACCAGCAGCATCGTGAAGTCCGAGAACCCCGACACCGAGCCCGACACATCGCACAGCAGCACCAGTTCGGGCCGGGTCGGCCGACGTCTGCGCAGCACCGGCTTCATCGGCACTCCGCCCGTTGACAGCGAACCGCGCAGGGTTCGCCGTAGATCGATGGTGCCGCGCGCCGCACGGCGGCGGCGGGCCGCCAGCCGGGTGGCGAGCTTGCGGGCCAACGGCTGGACCGTGCGCCGCAGTTCGGCCAGCCGGTCCTTCCCGGCGAACAGGAAGTCGACCCGGTCGGTCGTCGGGGCGACCGCGCGCCGGGCGATCTCGTCCCGGTCCCGCCGCTCCGCCACCCGCCGCCGGGCCTCCGCGGCCACCAGGGCGCGGAACGCCTCGATGCGCCGCCGGATCTCGTCCTCGAGGAGCCGGTCGGTGAACCCGGACATGCCCTGCCGGCCCCGCACGTCGTCGCGGACGCGGGCGAGGAGGGTCTGCGGGCGCAGTCGGTCCAGCGTCTGGTACGACGACCAGCCGTCCGACGAGGGGGAGTTGCCGTATCCGCCGAACCCGTCGACGGCCTCGGCCGCGAGGCGGGTCATCAGGGGCTCGTCGTTCGCGGCGAGGGCCCGCGCGAGGCGTTCGCGCAGCTCCTCCCGGTCCGCGGGGCCGGTGTCGGGGGCGCCGACGCCCCGCGGGAAGTACAGGTCGAAGACCGGGTCGAACACCGGCCGTTGGGACGTGCTGTGCAGCAGGGTCGCCGCCAGGCCCTCCCGCAGCCGCTCGCGGTCGGTGAACCCGAGTGCCTCGACCGCCTGGGCCGCGTCCACCGTCTCGCCGGTCCCGATCCGCACGCCGTGCGCGCGCAGGGCTCCGATCAGGGAGGTGAGCCGCTCGGCGGTGCTCACACCGCGTCCAGGTCGAGCTTGGCCCCCGCCTTGAGGATGTCGTCCTGGTGCTTGAGGAGCACTCCCAGACTGTCCCGTACGACCGTCTCGTCGAGGTGGTCCGCGCCGAGCGCGAGGAGGGTGCGCGCCCAGTCGATGGTCTCCGCGACCGAGGGCACCTTGCGCAGGTCCATGGCCCGCAGCGCCCCCACGACCCGCACCACGGACTTCGCCAGCGTCTCGTCGAGGCCCGGCACCTTCAGCCGTACGATCCGCCGCTCCAGCTCCTCCTCCGGGAACCCGATGTGCAGGAACAGGCAGCGGCGGCGCAGGGCCTCCGACAGCTCACGGCTCGCGTTGGAGGTGAGGACGACGAAGGGACGGCGGGACGCGGTGATCGTGCCCAGTTCGGGGACGGTGACCTGGAAGTCGCTCAGCACCTCCAGGAGCAGCCCCTCGACCTCCACGTCCGCCTTGTCGGTCTCGTCGATCAGCAGGACCTTGGGCTCGTCGCCGCGGATCGCGGTCAGCAGGGGGCGGGAGAGCAGGAACTCCTCGCTGAAGATGTCCGTGCGCGTCTCGTCCCAGGTCTCGTCCCGGCCGGCGCTGATCCGCAGCAGCTGCTTGGCGTGGTTCCACTCGTACAGGGCCCGGGACTCGTCCACACCTTCATAGCACTGGAGCCGGACCAGCAGGGCCCCTGCGACCTCCGCCACCGCCTTGGCCAGCTCCGTCTTGCCGACCCCGGCGGGTCCCTCGACCAGGAGCGGCTTGCCGAGCCGGTCGGCGAGGAAGACGGTGGTGGCGACGGCGGGCGAGGCGAGGTAGCCGGTCTCGGCGAGGCGTGCGGAGACGTCGTCGACGGATGTGAACAGCACGGGGCCTCCAGCGGCGCGAACTCGTTTCCGCCAACTATCTAAGCGCTTGTTCACCGGTTCTGTCACGTGGTCCGATGACCGCGGCCCGCCCGGGGTGGGGTCCACCCGGGGCGGGGCCCCACCCGGCACCGCACTCCGCCGAGCCCCCTACGCGGCCGACCCCACCGCCGCCACCGCCGGAGTGCGCAGCATCCTCCGGGCCGTGGCCAGGCTCGTCCCGAGCGTCGCCGTCGCCGCGACCGCCCCGACCGCCACCCAGATGCCGGGCCCCTGGTGGGGCAGCACCGAGTCGGCGCGGACCACGGTGAACGGGACGATCCCGGCCAGCGCCGCCACCGTGCCGAAGAACAGTCCTACGGCCGTGAGGATCAGCGCCTCCGCGCCCACCGTGCCCAGGACCTGCCCCGGTGTCGCTCCGGCGAGGCGCTGCTGCCCGAACTCCCGGCGGCGATAAGCCGTCGCCGCGTACAGCGAGTTGACCAGCATCACGCAGACGAAGACCACGATGATCCCGACGACCGTGAGGTTCAGCGTCTCCAGGTTCTTCGCGTCGACGCTCTTGACCGCTCCCGAGGCCGCCACGGCGTCGCTCTCCACGCCCTGCATGTACAGCGTGGCGACGGACACGGCCGTGAACAGGATCAGCGACATCAGGATCCCGGAGAGGTGGTCCGCCCGGCGGCGCAGGTTCCGCACGGCCAGCCAGCCGCTCGCACCGGTCAGCGGCAGCCGGTCCAGCACCCCCTTCAGCAGCCGGGGGGCGAGCAGCGCGAACCCCACGGACAGCAGGATCGCCCCGTACGCCGGCGTCGCCATGAGCGCCTCGTCCGTCGCCGAGAACGCGAAGGTGGAGAGCGCCGACAGGGCCCCGAGACCGAGGGCGGCGTACGCGAGGACCGTCCGCGTCCGGCCCCGCCGCCGCGCTCCCCGTGTGGCCCGGCGTACGGCGAGGAAGGCCGCGCCCGCCGCGGCGACCAGGGTGAGGTCGACGCCGGAGAACAGGGCTACGGGACCGAAGGAGGGCTCGACGCTCTCCGCGACCTGTCCGCTGTCCTGGAAGGCGGTCAGCAGTGCCCGCGCGCCCAGCATCGCCGGGCCGATCGCCGCCACGGCGCCGAGCAGGGCGACCGCCACGGCCTCGCCCACGACCATCCGCCTGATCTGCCCCGGCGTCGCACCCGAGCAGCGCAGCAGCTCCAACTCACCCGCCCGTTGACGGACGTTGACCGTCATCGTCGAGGCCACGGCGAAGAACACCAGGAGGGTGCCGTAACCGCCGACCACGCTCGCCGACGTCGTCAGCGTCTGCGAGCTCACCGGGTCGACGCCCGGCCGGCTCGCCGTGTCGTACAGCGAGTTGAACGTCATGATGATCCCCGCGCCCAGGAACGCGGCCAGCAGGGTCGCGAGAAACCGTCCGGGCCGCTGCCGTACCGACCGCATCGCCAGCGTGAACATCGCTCACACCCCCGCCGACATGTCGTTGCCCATATGCATGAGGCGCGGCTCGTCGCCGAGATGCGCGAGCCGCTCGGCGACCGCGTCCGGCGTCGGCGCCTCCATCCGGCCCGCGAGCCGGCCGTCCGCCAGGAACAGCACCGCGTCGGCGTAGGAGGCGGCGACCGGGTCGTGGGTCACCATCACCACGGTCCTGCCGTGCACCCGCACCGCCTCTCGGAGCAGCCGCAGCACCTCCCGCGCGCTGCGGGTGTCCAGGGCTCCCGTCGGCTCGTCCGCGAAGATCACGCGGGGGTCGGTGACCAGCGCGCGGGCGATCGCGACCCGCTGCCGCTGACCTCCGGAGAGCTGGTCGGGGCGGTGCCCGAGACGGTCCCCGAGCCCGACGGAGGCGAGGACGTCCTCGGCCCTGCGCCGGTCGATCCTGCGGCCCGCGAGCTTCAGCGGCAGCACGGTGTTCTGCGCGACCGTCAACGTCTCCAGCAGGTTGTACTGCTGGAACACGAAGCCCACCCGGCCACGCCGGAAGCGTGTCAGCTCCGCCTCGCCGCCGCCCGTCAACTCCGTGCCGTCCACCCGTACGATCCCGCTGTCCGGCCGGTCCAGACCGGCCGCGCACTGGAGCAGCGTGGACTTGCCCGACCCCGAGGGCCCCATCACCGCGGTGAAAGTGCCCCGGCCGAGGCTCAGGGTGATCCCGTCCAGGGCGGTCACGGCACTGTCGCCCGTGCCGTACGTCTTGCGGACCTTGACCAGCCGCAGTGCCTCGGCGGCGGGTCCCGGGTCGTGCCTGCGTCGTGAACCGGTGCGCGACATCGTCGTCCCCCTTCGTGCGGCACCCCATGTGCCTCGCTGAAGAAGCTACGGAGACGGCGGCGCGGGCACATTGGGGGCAGAACCCGTCTTCGGGGGTGTACTCACCGACACCCCTCGGCGCCATACGGCAGGGTGGTCGCCATGACCGACGGAATAGCCTGGCTCGCCGCACCGCAGTCCATCGCCTGGGGCGGCTACAGCGTGGTGATCGCGCCCGACCTGGAGTCGGAGTCGCTGGCGCGGCGGATCGCCGAGACCACTCACCGGCCGTACGAACCCCGGCCCATCGGAGAACTGACCGGCCGTCAGGTGCAGGACCTGATGGAGGGCCTCTACGGAGACGTCCTGGACGGCATCGCCCTGCGGCACGGCGAGCTCGACGAGTGGTCGTACGTCATCAAGTACGGCGGCTGGCAAGGCGAGTTCGGCAGCGGCGGCCGGCCGGTCGACCGGGGCGGACTGCACGTCTTCCAGCTGGAGTACGAGGAGGAGAACGGCAAGCCGGTGCCCCCGAGCTTCGCCTATCGCCACGACGGGAACCGGATGTGCGTGTTCAACCTGCACCTGGACGGCAGTTGGGGGCACGGCAGCCCCGAGGGCGACCCCGAGGTCGTCGCCGCCGTCCAGGAGCGGCTCACCGCCGCCGGACTTCCCGACGACGACCTGGACCACCAGGTCGTGCACCGGACCTGCCTGGAGGTGCTCCAGCAGCAGTTCGGCCTCACCCTGCCCCGCGAGCGGATCCTGGCGGACACGCTGCCGACGCTCCTGCTGACCCGCCCCTGACCGAGGGCCCGTAGCGGTGCCGCGGGGCGTTGTCAGTGGTGCGCTGTAGCTTTCGGGGCATGGGGATCTATCTGGTGAGTGTGGGTGCGGGGGAGTGGTTCGACCCGGACGAGGAGGAGGGCCGGGGGGCCGTCGCCACGGGGTTGAACGAGGAGCTGCGCCGCCGGGGACTGCCGCCGTACGCGTCCGTGCCCGAGGAGGCCACGCGACTCGTCCGCGGATCGGGGACGCGGTTCGAGGAGAAGCTGGTGCCCTCCATATACGGCTTCGTCCAGCTCGCCCACGCCCATCTGGCGCCCCCCGAGCCGGAGACCCTCCTCGACTGGTCGGTGCTGGTGCCGGTCCCGCTCGACGAGGAGATCGAACTGCCCGTCGAGTCCGCCTACTCGGACACCACCGTGATCGCCGGAGCGCCCCGGGTCCTCGACCTGACGCGCCGACTGGCCGAGGCGGTGCGACTGCCCCTGGACGCGATACCCGAGGCCTGCGACAACCTCGACCTCACCACCTGGTTCCTCGAGGGCGACGCGGAGCGGGTGGCGGCCGCCCGCCCCGGACCGTGGGGAGAGGACCTGGACGCGGCGTTCTACGTGGCCCTGTATCTCCGCGCCGCCCAGCACTCCCTGCGCCGGAACTGCCCGATCGTCTACACCTGACGAGGCACTGGGCCGTGTGTCGAGGGTGGATCAGTAGGCTGCGGCCGTGAGAGACCTGGTATTCGGGGTGGGGAGGTCGGGGTGCTGATCGGGTCGCGGGCCGCTTTCGGTCTGGAGTTCCACGTCGAGCGGGACCCGGGTCTGCTGTGCGTGGACGTCTTCGTCGGCGGACTCCAGGTGAACACGTGGGACAACGCCTTCTACCCGCCGCTGCTGGTCAAGAAGCTCAAGGACGAGCTGGGTCGCCTGCGCACCCCGACCCCGCCGCCGACTTGGTTCACCTCGCCGGCCGAGGCCTTCCGCATCGCGGAGGGGTGGATGTACGACGACACCCGTACCGCGACCTCCTCCGGGGACGAGGAGGACCTAGCGCGGTGCGAGTTCCTGGAGTGGGGGGAGTGCACCGACCAGGTGACCGCGTTCGCCTTCCCCGACGGGGACACGGTGCACCTGGCCTGCCGGGTACGTGAGGTGGGCGGTCCCGACTCGGGCACCGAGCTCCGGGGTGAGCCGACGGTGGCGTCGGTGAGCCGGACGGCACTCGTCGAGACACTGGAGCGCGGCCTCGCCACGGCCGAACGCGAGTGGGCTGTCCGACTCGCTGCCATGAAAGGCCGCGGATGACACCGGGTGCGAGTTCGGCACCGGCGACTGCGGCCGATGTGCTGCGGGCGCGGACCGAGACAGCGATGAGCCTCCCGGCCGCACTGGAAGAACTGTGGAGCGTGCGGAACGGCCTCCTCACCGAGTCCGGTGTCGCGGTGTACTCCACGGCGGACATCGGTGAGCGCAACGCCACCTACGAAGTCGCGCTGTACGCGCCGGGTTTCCTCCTCGTCGGCGACGACAGCGGTGGCCGCGGATTCCTCCTGCGCGTCGGCGAGCCGGACTCCGCCGTGTTCTCCTCCGGCCTGGGCGATCTGGAGCCCGCGGACTTCGACGTCGTGTCCACAGACTTCGCGTCCTGGATCGCGTCGCTCGACCTCGCCCGCTGACGCCTGCCCGCTGACGCCCGCCCGCTGAGCAGGAAAAAGGGTTCGTGGTGCGGAGGTCGGGGATGACAGGGTGCAGCCCATGGCAGCCCAGTACGAGATCCGTGCCGACTACGACACCGACACGATCGTGGTCTACCAGGCCTACGCGCCTGCCATAGCCGACGCGGCACTGCGCGCCGGCCGCTTCGTCGCGCCGTTCTCGTTCCACCGGATGACATGGATCAAGCCTTCGCTCCCGTGGCTCATGCACCGCAGCAACTGGGCGCGCAAGCCCGGCCAAGAGCGTGTCCTCGCCGTACGGATGACCCGGGAGGGCTGGGAGGAGGCACTGTCCCAGGCCGTGCTCACGACCGCGGATCCGGCAGCCGTGGCCCAGGCGGCCGTGCACGTCCAGTGGGACCCGGAACGCTCGCTGCGCGGAGCGGCGCTGAACCACTACAGCATCCAGGTCGGCATCGGCCGCCGGCTGATCCGCACCTTCACCGACGACTGGATCGTCGGCCTCACCGACCTCACCCCCCAGGTCCGCAAGGCGGCGGCCCTGGCCCGTACCGGGCACTCCGCCCAGGCCCGGCGGCTGTTCCCCGCGGAACGGGTGTATCCCCTGCCACGATCGCTGGACGGCCTCCTGGCCCCGGGTGGATGACGGCCTCCTGGCGGGACGTCAGCTCTGGCACAGCGGCAGCGCCGAGCGCGCGGCACACATTCCACCCCCCCCCGGATGAGACGTCCCATCGACGACGTCCCACCGGGGGCTCGCCCCCCGGCCGGCGACGCTAGGAATCAGCCTTTGCACAGTTCACATGCGCGCCTGGCACACATTCGCCCGCCCGGCCAGTAGACACGTGTGGGTACAGCATCCATATTCTTCCGCCGACCGGGCTGAATCGACACAACTCCCAGCAGCCGAAGGGACACCGGCATGACCGACGGAGTCGACCGCACCGCCGTCGAGGGCCTCACCGTGGAACACCGCACCACCCCGCTCGGCGTGGACGCGGCCCGCCCGAGATTCGGCTGGCGCACCGCCTCCCGGGTGCGCGGTAGGCGACAGACGGCCTACCGCGTCCTGGTCGCGTCCACCCCCGACCGTCTCACCGCCCGCCGCGCGGACGTCTGGGACAGTGGCCGGGTCGACTCGGCGGACTCGGTGGCCGTGCGCTACGCCGGCCCCCCGCTGAAGCCCTCGACGCGCTACCACTGGACGGTCGAGGTCTGGGACGAGAACGGCCAGCCGCTCCCCGAGGCCCCCACCGACCGCTTCGAGACCGGCCTGCTCAGCACCGACGGCGTGACCGGCTGGGACGGCGCGCAGTGGATCACCATGGCGGGCAAGGCCCCGAACAGCCCCGGCGCGCCGCTCCTGAGAAGGCAGACGGCCCTGACCGGCGGCCGGGTGCACGAAGCCCGGCTCTACATCTCCGCGCTCGGCGTGTACGACGCCTACGTCAACGGCCGCCGCGTCACCGTCCCCCAGGACGGCCGCCCCACCCGGGAGCTCCTCACCCCGGGCTGGACCAACTACGACACCACCGTCAGCTACTTCACCTACGAGGTGACCGGCCTGCTCGCGGACGAACGGCAGGTCACCCTCGCGGCCGTGCTCGGCAACGGCTGGTACAACGGCCGGATCTCCGAGAACAGCGTCTACTACGCCGAGGACGGCAACCGCCTCGCCCTCAAGGCCAAGCTCCTGATCCGCTACGAGGACGGCTCGACCCAGACCGTGGTGACCGCGCCCGGCAACGAGTGGCGGGCCACGGACACCGGCCCCTACCGCGCCGACGACCTCTACGACGGCCAGACCTACGACGCCCGCCGGGAGCTGCCCGGCTGGACCGCGAACGGCTTCGACGCCTCCGCCTGGTCCGGCGTCGAGGAACACGACTTCACCACCAGGTTCCCCCGCTCCCGACTCGTCGCCTACCCGGGCGAGTCGGCCCGACTGGTGCCGCAGTGGGACCGGAGCCCGCGGTCGATCGCCGTCCACACGGGCGGAAGCGATTTCGTCACCGACCCCGACCGGACGGTCACCGACCCCGCGCGGGCCGCCACCGCCTCCGTCACCCTGCACCCCGGCGACACCGCCGTGATCGACTTCGGCCAGAACCTCGTCGGCGTCCCCCGATACACCCTCCGCGGCCCGGCCGGCACCCACGTCACCTTCGCACCGGGGGAGACGCTCAACGGCACAGGCGCGGGCACCGACGGCCCCGAGGGCTCCGTCTACCGGGCGAACCTCCGCACGGCCAAGGCCACCAGCACCTACATCCTCAAGGGCGACCCGAAGGGCGAGCCCCACCAGGACTCCCTGACCTTCTACGGCTTCCGGTACCTCTCCGTCACCACGACCGACACCGTCACCCTCACCGAAGCGACCGCCCGGGTCGCCACTTCCGCCCTCCGTGACATCGGCGACATCACCACGAACGCCCCCGACATCAACCAGCTGATCAGCAACGTCCGTTGGGGCCAGCGCGGCAACTACCTCTGGGTGCCCACCGACTGCCCGCAGCGCGACGAACGCTGCGGCTGGACCGGCGACACCCAGGTCTTCGCGGGCACCGGCCTCTACAACGCCGATTCCATCGCCTTCCTGAGCCACTTCCAGGACATCCTGATCGACTCGCAGCGCACCTACGGCGCCGACGGCGCGCAGTTCCCCTGGATCGCGCCCGGCGCCCGCTACAACGAGCCTGTCCCGGCCAGCGGTTGGGCGGACTGCGGGATCGTCGTGCCCTGGACCGTGTGGCAGATGAGCGGCGACACCACCATCGTGGACCGCAGTTGGGAGGCGATGACGGCCTACATGGACTGGATCCACGCACGCACCGGCGGCACCGGTGCCGGACAGGGCGCGATCTTTGGCGACTGGCTGGCCTTCCAGGTCACCAGCACCCAGCTCGTCAGCGACGCCTACTACGCCTACAGCGCCCGGCTCATGGCGGACATGGCCCGCGCCACCGGCCGCACCGCCGAGGCCCACGCCTATGAGGAGCTCTTCGCCCGGATCAAACGGGCCTTCGTCACCACGTACTTGAGCGCCGAGGACGGTCGGCTCACAGTGCGCTCCAGCCTCGGTGACCCGCCGCCGTACACCCCCGGAGACAGCCCCACACAGACCGAGGACGACAGCCAGACGGCCCTGCTCTGGATCCTCAGACTCGGCCTGTACGACACCGGCGAGCAGCGCCGCCGGCTCGTCGAGCTCCTCGCCCAGAACATCGGCAACTCCGCCGCCTACAAGGCCGCCCACCCCGACAGCACCCGCGCCGGCCACGCCGAGAACACCCTGTCGGTCGGCTTCCTCGGTGTCAACGTCCTCGCGCCCGTCCTCACCGAGGAGGGACAGGCGGAGCTGGCGTACGAGCTGTTGCACCAGGACGCCATGCCGTCCTGGCTGTACTCGGTGCGGAACGGCGCGACGACCGTCTGGGAGCGCTGGAACTCCTACTCCAGGGAGGACGGTTTCGGGCCGGTCGAGATGAACTCGTTCAACCACTACTCCTACGGCGCGATCATGGAGTGGATGTACGAGAGCATGGCCGGCATCGCCAAGGACCCGGCCCACCCGGGCTTCAAGCACTTCTTCCTGCGGCCCCACCTCGACCCGACCGGCCGGATCACCCGGGTCACCGGCTCGCACCGGTCGCCGTACGGCGAGATCGTCAGCGCGTGGACGGTGCGCGAGAGCCGCTTCACGCACCGGATCGCCGTCCCCGCCAACAGCACCGCGACCCTGCGCATCCCCACGGCCGACCCCGACTCCGTGTGCGAGGGCCACACCCCCCTGTCACGCGTCAGGGGAGTGCGGCACCTGGGCTTCGAGGACGGCGTCGCCTCCTACGAACTGCCCTCCGGGCGCTACGAGTTGACCTCGGCGCTCGCCTGATCAGCCACCAGCACCACCTCCAGGGTGCGCGGGCCGTGCACCCCCTCGACCCGGTCCAGCTCGATGTCACTGGTCGCCGAAGGACCGGAGATCCAGGTCAACGGGCGGACCGGGTCGAGGCGTTCGAGGGCCTGCGGCACCGAGGAGACGACCTGGTCCGGGACCCGTACGACACAGATGTGATGGTCGGGTACGAGCGTGATGCGGCGGCGGCCCTGGTCGGGCGAGCCGTCCAGCACGATCGTGCCGGTCTCCGCGATCGCCACCGCGCACGCCGTGACCACACTGTCGACGCGGTCCAGCTCGTCCGGGGTGCTCTCCACCCGGTCCGGCACCTGCCCGGCCTCGGCCTCCGCGAGCCAGGACGGCTCCAGACCCGGCGGCACGAGCACCGTCTTCGTCCCCCGTGCGGCCAGCATCCCGGCGAGGGTGGCGGGGAGGTCGGCCGTCGTGCAGCGGTGCACGATCGCCCGGTAGTCGGCGAGGTTCTCGGCCAGCAGCTCCACGGTCTCCTCGACGCTCCGGTCGCCGTGTTCCCGCAGATAGGCCCGCTCGATCGGGGCGTCCTCACCCGGGACGTCGGCCAGCGCGCGCCGCACCCGGCCCAGGATCCGTTCCCTGCTGCTCACTTCGAGCCTCCCGTCTCGGAGGTGCCGCCGTTGGTCCGCTGCCACCAGTCGCGGAACGGCTCCGCGGGCACGGCCGGAAGATCCCGGGTACCGCTCCACGCCTTGCCGGGACCCGGCAGGGTGCGCGGATGCAGCCGTCGGGTGCGGGAGGCCGCCCGCTGGCCGGTGCGCAGCACACCGGGGTGGGCGAACGCCCAGCGGGCCGCCCGCATCGCCGCCCGCTCGGCCGCGTGCCCCTTGGCCGGCTTGAGCACCACCTTGTTGCCCTCACGGACCACCGGACCGCCCTGCACGACCCGCTCCCGCAGATGGACCAGCACCTCCGGGATGTCGATGGCGACCGGACAGACCTCGTAGCAGGCCCCGCACAGCGAGGAGGCGTACGGCAGCGAGGCGTCGATCTCGCTCGCGGTGCCCCGGAGCTGGGGGCTGAGGATCGCGCCGATCGGGCCCGGGTAGACCGAGCCGTAGGCGTGGCCGCCGGCCCGCTCGTACACCGGGCAGACGTTCAGGCACGCCGAGCAGCGGATGCAGCGCAGGGCCTGGCGGCCGACCTCGTCGGCGAGGGTGTCGGAGCGCCCGTTGTCGAGCAGCACCAGATGGAAGTTCTGCGGGCCGTCCTCGTCGGTGGTGCCGGTCCATGTCGAGGTGTACGGGTTCATGCGCTCGGCGGTCGAGGAGCGGGGGAGCGTCTGGAGGAAGACCTCCAGGTCCTGCCAGGTCGGCACGATCTTCTCGATGCCGACGACCGAGATCAGCGTCTCGGGCAGGGTCAGGCACATCCGGCCGTTGCCCTCGGACTCCACGACCACCAGGGTGCCGGTGTCGGCGACCATGAAGTTGGCACCGGAGACGCCCACCTTGGCACGCAGGAACTTCTCCCGCAGGTGCAGCCGGGCCGCCTCCGCCAGCTCGGCGGGCGTGTCGGTGAGCCCCTCGGGGGCCGGGCGGCCCCACTCGCCCATCTCGCGCTCGAAGATGTCCCGGATCTCGCCCCGGTTGCGGTGGATCGCCGGGACGAGGATGTGCGAGGGCCGGTCCTTGCCCAACTGCACGATCAGCTCGGCGAGATCGGTCTCGTAGGCCCGGATGCCCGCGGCCTCCAGAGCCTCGTTGAGCCCGATCTCCTGTGTGGCCATCGACTTGACCTTGACGACCTCCGACTCGCCGGTCATCTTGACGAGTTGCGTCACGATCTCGTTGGCCTCGTCGGCGTCGGCGGCCCAGTGGACGGTGCCGCCGGCCGCCACCACCGACTCCTCCAACTGCACGAGGTAGCGGTCGAGATGGCGCAGCGTGTGGTCCTTGATCCGCTTGCCGGCCTCGCGCAGCTCCGCCCAGTCGGACACCTCGGCGACGGCGTTGGCCCGCTTGGCGCGGATGGTGTGGGTGGCGTGGCGCAGATTGCCGCGCAGGGTCTGGTTGTTGACGGCCTCGTGCGCGGCCCGGGGGAAGGCCGGCATTCCTACGAACGTCCCGCTCATGCGGCCGGTTCCTCCTCCGTGCTCGCCAGGATCTCCGCGATGTGCACCGGCCGCATGTCCGACTCCAGCCGGCCCATCGTGCCCCCGATGTGCATCAGACACGAGTTGTCGGCCGCGCACAGCACCTCCGCGCCGGTCGACTCGGCGTTGCGCACCTTGTCCGCGCCCATCGCCGCCGAGACATCGGAGTTCTTCAGCGCGAAGGTGCCGCCGAAGCCACAGCACTCGTCGGCGCCCGGGAGCTCCTTCAGCTCCAGCCCCTTGACCGCCTGGAGCAGCCGCCGGGGCCGGTCGCCGAGCCCGAGACCGCGCAGCCCGTGGCAGGTCGGGTGGTAGGTCACCGTGTGCGGGTAGTAAGCCCCGACATCGGTCACCCCCAGCACGTCCACCAGGAACTCCGTCAGCTCGTACGTCTTGGGCACCACCGGCGCCAGCGCGGTCGCCAGGCCCTCCCCGCGCCCCTCGGCCCGGGCCCGCTCACCCATCCGCGGATACAGCTCCCGCACCATCGCCCCGCACGAGCCGGACGGCGTCACGATCGCCTCGTAGTCCCGGAAGACATCGGAGAAATGCCGGGCCAGCGGCTCCGCCTCATGCCGGTAGCCGGTGTTGTAGTGCGCCTGCCCGCAGCAGGTCTGGGACATCGGGAAATCGACGTCCACGCCCAGCCTGGTCAGCAGTTTCACCACAGCGCGCCCGGTGTCCGGATACAGCGTGTCGTTGACACAGGTCAGGAACAGGGCGACACGCATCGCGGCTCCTAGTGGTCGATCATCGGATGAGTGCAGCGTAGCCCGGGGGAGAAGCCGGGGGGAGAGCCAGGTCAGGACCCGGCGAGCCGGGCCTGCGCCTCGCGCCACCGCGCGGGGTCGCCCTGGGGCTCGTACCGGGTCAGCGGCTGGGTCCGGGTGAGCAGCTCGCGGCCGCCCGCGAGGTCGCTCACGAGCCCGTGGGCCCGCGCCTGGACCAGCACGTTCCCGAGCGCGGCCGCCTCGGTCGGTCCCGCCACCACCGGCAGCCCGCAGGCGTCGGCGGTCAGCTGGCACAGCAGGGCGTTGCGGGTACCGCCCCCGACGACGTGCACGACGTCGACGGGGTGATCGGCGAGCCGCTGCGCCTCCTCGACCGCCTTGCGATGAGCAAGCGCCAGGGAGTCGAGGATGCACCGCGTGATCTCCGCGGGGGAGGAAGGCACCGGCTGCCCCGAGGCAAGGCATGCCTCGGCGATCCGCTCCGGCATCCGGCCCGGCGCGAGGAACCTCGCGTCGCCCGCGTCCACCACCGACCGCAGCGCCGGCACCTTGGCCGCCTCCAGCAGCAGTTCGCCCAGGTCCGGGTCGCCCCAGGCCCGCACGCACTCCTGGAGCAGCCACAGCCCCATGATGTTCCGTAGGTACCGGACCGTGCCGTCGAGCCCCAGTTCGTTGGTGAAGTTGGCGGCCCGGCTCTCCTCCGTCAGCACCGGCGCGTCCAGTTCGAGCCCCGCCAGGGACCAGGTGCCGGTGCAGATGTAGGCGAACCGCTCACCCGACGCCGGGACGGCGGCCACCGCGGAGGCGGTGTCGTGCGAGCCGACGGCCGTGACCGGGACGGGCCCTCGCAGGCCCGTCTCCTCCAGCACCTCGGGCCGCAGCAGACCTGCCGGGTCACCGGGCTGCCGAAGTGGCGCGAACAGCTCCAGGTCGATACCGAGACGCGAGGCGATGTCGTACGACCATCCACGCGTCCGGGGGTCGATCAGCTGGGTCGTCGAGGCGTTGGTGAGCTCGGTGCCCTGCTCACCGGTGAGCCAGTAGGTGAGCAGATCGGGGACGAGCAACAGCCGCTCGACACCGGCGAGTTGGTCGGCGACCAGCTGGTACAGGGTGTTGAAGGGCGCGTACTGGAGTCCGGTCGCCGCGTACAACTCCGGCGCGGGCACGGTCGCCCACACCTTCTCGGCGACGCCCTCGGTGCGGGAGTCGCGGTAGTGCACGGGGTTGCCGAGCAGCCTGCCGTCCGCGTCCAGCAGCCCGTAGTCCACGGCCCAGCTGTCGATGCCGACGGAGTCGACCTGCCCGGCGGCCCTGAGCCCGTCCAGGACACCGCCGTAGAGCGAGAGGATGTCCCAGCGCAGGCCCTCGGGCAGCCGCACGGGCCGGTTCGCGAACCGGTGGGCCTCGGTCAGCTCCAGGCTGTCGGGGCCGACGCGGCCGACCATGACCCGTCCGCTGGACGCGCCGAGGTCGACCGCGGCGTACGACTTCACGGACCCGCTCATCGCAGGAAGGCGGCCGCGACGCCGGCGTCGACCGGGACGTGCAGGCCGGTGGTGTGGGTCAACTCCCCGCCGGTCAGCGCGAACACGGCGTTCGCCACGTGCTCGGGGAGCACCTCGCGCTTGAGGATGGTCCGCTGGGCGTAGAACTCGCCGAGCTTTTCCTCCTCAACCCCGTACACGGCCGCCCGCTGGGCACCCCAGCCACCGGCGAAGATGCCGGACCCGCGCACCACGCCGTCCGGGTTGACGCCGTTGACGCGGATGCCGTGCTCACCCAACTCGGCTGCCAGCAAACGGACTTGATGGGCCTGGTCGGCCTTGGTGGCGGAGTAGGCGATGTTGTTGGGGCCGGCGAACACGGCGTTCTTGGAGGCGATGTACACGATGTCGCCGCCCAGCTTCTGCGCGATCATCACCCGGGCCGCCTCACGGGACACCAGGAAGGAACCGCGCGCCATGATGTCGTGCTGGAGGTCCCAGTCGCGCGCCGAGGTCTCCAGGAGAGGCTTGGAGATGGAGATGCCGGCGTTGTTGACGACGAGGTCCACGCCGCCGAAGGCCAGCACCGCGGCGCGGAACGACTGGGCGATCTGCTCCTCGTCCGTCACGTCCACGGTCACGGCGACGGCCTTGTCGGGTCCGCCGAGTTCCTCGGCCACCGCGGCGGCGTTCTCGGCGTTGAGGTCGGCGACCACGACACACGCGCCCTCGGCGACCAGCCGCTCGGCGATGGCCTTGCCGATACCGCTGCCCGCACCGGTGACCAGCGCGACCCGCGTGGCGAGCGGCTTGGGCTTCGGCATCCGCTGAAGCTTGGCCTCCTCCAGCGCCCAGTACTCGATGCGGAACTTCTCGGACTCCTCGATCGGCGCGTACGACGAGACGGCCTCGGCGCCCCGCATCACGTTGATCGCGTTGACGTAGAACTCGCCGGCGACCCGGGCGGTCTGCTTGTCCTTGCCGAAGGAGAACATGCCGACACCCGGGATCAGCACGATCGCCGGGTCGGCGCCGCGCATGGCGGGGGAGTCGGGCAGGGCGTGCCGCTGGTAGTAGGCGGCGTACTCCTCGCGGTACTCGGCGTGCAGCGTGTCCAGCCGCGCGACGGCCTCCTCCAGCGGAGCGGTCGGCGGCAGGTCGAGGACGAGCGGCCGGACCTTGGTGCGCAGGAAATGGTCGGGGCAGGAGGTGCCGAGCGCGGCGAGCCGCGGGTGCTCCGCACGCGCCAGGAACTCCAGCACCGGCTCGGAGTCGTTGAAGTGCCCGACCTGCGGCTTGTCCTGGGAGGCGAGGGCCCGGACGTACGGCGCGAGCGCGGCGGCCCGCTCCTTCCGCTCGGCCTCGCCGAGCGGGCCGTACCCCTCGATGACGGGCCCGAAGGGCTCGGCCTTGCCGCGCTCCTGGAGGAACTTCTCGGCGGTCCGGATGATGTGCAGCGAGTTCTTCTCGCACTCCTCCGCGGTGTCGCCCCAGGCGGTGATGCCGTGCCCGCCGAGGACGACACCGATCGCCTGCGGGTTGGCCGCCTTGATGGCGGCGATGTCCAGCCCCAGCTGGAACCCGGGCCGCCGCCACGGCACCCAGGCGACGGTGTCCCCGAAGCACTCGGCGGTCAGCTTCTCCCCGTCGGCGGCACAGGCGAGAGCGATACCGGAATCAGGATGCAGATGATCGACGTGGGCGGCCTCGACGAGCCCGTGCATCGCGGTGTCGATGGAGGGAGCGGCACCGCCCTTGCCGTGCAGGCAGTAGTCGAACGCGGCGACCATCTCGTCCTCGCGCTCCACCCCCGGATACACGTCGACGAGCGCCCGCATCCGGTCCAGCCGCAGCACGGCCAACCCGGCCTCGGTCAGCGTCCCGAGATCACCCCCGGACCCCTTGACCCACATCAGCTCCACATCACCCCCCGTGACGGGATCGGTGTCGGTCCCTTTGGCGGACGCGTTGCCCCCCGCGTAGTTGGTGTTACGGGGATCGGAGCCAAGCCGACGGGAACGAGCGAGAAGGGCGGCGGCTTCGGGATGGGTAGCCATGACTTTCGGTTCCTTACTGAGGAAAGGGCGAGGTTGTGCTTCTGGGGGCGCGGGGAACTGCGCGACCAGCCACAGACGGCCGGCAGACCGCAGTCTTCGGAACGTGGCAGACGCTTACGCCCCCCACCCCGCCTGCTCCCCACCAACGCGCTCGGCCACGATCTTCTCCGCCCACCCGGACCTCCGGTACGCGGCGATCGGGTTCGCGTCGAGCCCCATCTCCCCCCGCACCTCGGCAAGCAGCGGCCGCACATCCGTGTTGTACGCATCCATCAGCACGGCGTTCGCCTCGAGAACATCCCCCTCGCGCTGAGCCACGGCAAGAGCCTCACGGTCCACCAGCAGAGCCTTCGCCGTCGCCTCCTGCACGTTCATCACGGACCGGATGATCGCCGGGATCTTCGCCTCGATGTTGTGGCACTGGTCGAGCATGAACGCCACGTCGGGCGTGAAGCCACCGCCCCGGATGACCTCGTACATGATCCGGAACAGCTGGAACGGATCCGCCGCCCCCACCATGAGGTCGTCGTCCGCGTAGAACCGCGAGTTGAAGTCGAACCCGCCGAGCTTCCCCTCCCGCAGCAGCGTGGCGACGATGAACTCGATGTTGGTCCCCGGCGCGTGGTGACCCGTGTCGACGACGACCTGCGCCTTCTCCCCGAGCTTCAGGCAGTGCGCGTACGCCGTTCCCCAGTCCGGCACATCCGTCGAGTAGAAGGCCGGCTCGAAGAACTTGTACTCGAGGAGCATCCGCTGCCCGTCACCCAGACGGTCGTACACCTCGGAAAGACCTTCGGCGAGCCGGTCCTGTCGGGCCCGCAGATCGTCCTGACCGGGATAGTTCGTCCCGTCGGCGAACCACAGCTTGAGGTCCGTGGAGCCCGTCGCGTCCATGATGTCGACGCACTCCAGCAGATGGTCGAGAGCCTTCCGCCGTACGGCCGCCTCCGGATGGCAGATGCTGCCGAGCTTGTAGGCGTCGTCCTGGAAGGTGTTGGAGTTGATGGCGCCCAGCTTCACGCCCCGCTCCTCGGCGAACTTCGCCAGCGCGGCGTAGTCCTCGACCTTGTCCCACGGGATGTGCAGCGCGACGGTCGGGGCCACCCCGGTGAACGCGTGCACCTGTGCCGCGTCCTCCAGTTTCTCCTGCGGGGTACGCGGTACGCCCTGCTGGGCGAACACCTTGAAGCGGGTCCCCGAGTTCCCGTACGCCCACGACGGCGTCTCGACGGCCTGGGTCTTGAGCGCGGCCTTCACCGCGGCGAGCTCGGTCACTTGAGGGCTCCTGTGACGTCGGGTCCGAAGGGCTTGCGAACTGCTTCTCTGTGAAACGATTCAAGACGGGAAAGTATGAGTAGCTCGCAAGGGTGTCAACCCCTGCGACCAAGGCTGTTGCCCGTGACCCTGCCGTGACCTGAGTTCATCGAAAGATTTTCGACACGGACCCATTGACGTGACATGCGCTCCATGCCTAACGTCCCGGCAACCAAGTTGAAACCTTTCACGACGCCGTGAGGGCCGTCCCGCCGGCGTCGTCGAGGAGCCCCCAATGACCCACCCGTCCACCACGGGTCCGGCCCCGGTACTCGCTCTCAAGGACATCTCGAAGTCCTTCGGCGCGGTCCGCGCCCTGCGGGACGTCTCCCTGGAGCTGTTTCCCGGGGAGGTACACGCTCTCGCCGGCGAGAACGGCGCGGGCAAGTCGACCCTCATCAAGACCCTCGCAGGAGTGCACCGACCGGACACCGGCCAGGTACTGCTCGACGGCGAGCCGGTCGTCTTCCACGGTCCCGGCGACGCCCGCGACGCCGGTATCGCCGTGATCTACCAGGAGCCGACGCTCTTTCCCGACCTCTCGATCGCCGAGAACATCTTCATGGGCCGCCAGCCCCGGCGCGCCCTGGGCCGGATCGACCACAAGGCCACGCACGCCTCGACCCTGGCCCTGATGCAGCGTCTCGGAGTCGAACTCGACCCCGACCGTCCGGCGCGCGGCCTGTCCATCGCCGACCAGCAGATCGTCGAGATCGCCAAGGCGCTGTCCTTCGAGGCCCGCGTCCTGATCATGGACGAGCCCACGGCGGCTCTGACCGGCAGCGAGGTGGCCCGCCTCTTCGGTGTCGTCAAGACGCTGCGCGAGCAGGGCGCCGCCGTCCTGTTCATCTCGCACCGCCTGGAGGAGATCTTCCAGATCTGCCAGACGGTCACCACCCTGCGCGACGGCGCCTGGATCTCCAGCGAGCCGATCGAGGGCATGACCGAGGACGACCTCGTCCGCCGCATGGTCGGCCGCGACCTCGAGGAGCTCTACCCCAAGCAGGACGTACGCCCTGGAGAGGTCGCGCTCACGGTGAGCCGGCTGACCCGGGAGGGCGTTTTCACCGATGTCTCGTTCGAGGTCAGGCGCGGCGAGATCGTAGGACTTGCGGGCCTCGTCGGAGCGGGCCGCACCGAGGTCGCCCGGGCGGTGTTCGGCATCGACCGCTGGGACGCCGGAGAGGTCTCCGTGGACGGCAAGGCACTGGTCAACGGCGCCCCGTCCACCGCGATGGCCGCGGGCCTCGCCCTGGTTCCCGAGGACCGGCGCGCCCAGGGCCTGGTGATGGACATGTCCATCGAACGCAACATCGGCCTCACGGGTCTGAGGACGACCGTCAAGGCCGGTCTGATGGACCGCGGCGCCGAACGCAGCCGCTCCCTCGACTGGGCCGTCAAGCTCCAGGTGAAGTACGCCCGGATCGCCGACACGGTGAACACCCTGTCGGGCGGCAACCAGCAGAAGGTCGTGCTCGCCAAGTGGCTGGCCACCGGCCCCAAGGTGCTCATCGTCGACGAGCCGACCCGAGGCATCGACGTCGGCACCAAGGCCGAGGTGCACCGACTGCTCAGCGAACTGGCCGCCGACGGGGTGGCCGTCCTGATGATCTCCTCCGACCTGCCCGAGATCCTCGGCATGGCCGACCGCGTGCTCGTGATGCACGAGGGCCGCCTGACCGCCGAGATCCCGCGCTCCGACGCCACCGAGGAAACCGTGATGGCCGCAGCCACCGGGAGGGCCGCCGCATGAAGCCCGCCCTGACGCCCCCAGTCCTCGGGAGGGCCGCCGCATGACGGTCACCACCCCTCAGCAGGCCCCTCCCGCCGAGGTGCCCAAGTCCAGCGGCACCCGCCTGGTCGACCGCGTCTTCAAGATGCGCGAGCTCGCCATCCTGGTCGTCTTCCTGGTGATGATCGTCGTCACCCAGATCGGGAACAGCGACTTCCTCACCGAGCAGGGCATCAAGGACCTGCTGCTCAACGCCACCATCCTGGTCCTGGTCGCCACCGGCCAGTCGCTGGTCGTCATCACGAGGAACGTCGACCTCTCGGTCGGCTCCACCCTCGGCATCAGCGCCTTCGCCGCCGGCACCTATCTCCAGGGCGGCGGGAACCCCGTCGTGGCGATCGTGCTCGCGACCTTGATGGGCATCGGCTTCGGCCTGCTCAACGGCCTTCTCGTCAGCCTCGGCCAGGTGCCCGCGCTGGTGGTCACCCTCGGCACGCTCTACATCATCCGGGGCATCGACTCCATCTGGGTCGGCTCCCGGCAGATCACCGCGGCCGACCTCCCCGACAGCTTCGTGAACTTCGGCTCCGGTGGCATCTCCGCGGTGCCCTGGCTGGCGCTGATCGCACTCGCGGTGCTCGTCGCCACCGCCTACTACCTCAAGCACTTCGGCAGCGGACGCGAGCTGTACGCGCTCGGCTCCAACCCCGAGGCCGCACGGCTCGCCGGCATCCCGGTGCGCAAGCGGATCCTGGCCGCGTACACCTTCTGCGGCGGCCTCGCCGGCCTCGCCGGGGCGATGTACCTGGCCCGGTTCGGCAACGTCGACTCCGGGACCGGCACCGGCTACGAACTGACCGTCGTCAGCGCGGTCGTGGTCGGCGGTGTCGTCTTCACCGGCGGCTCCGGCAGCGTCTACGGCGCGGCCCTCGGCGCCCTGCTGCTGACCTCCATCAACAGCGTGCTGCCCGCCCTCGGCGTCAGCTCGGTCTGGGTGCTCGCCATCAACGGCATCCTGCTCATCCTCGCCATCGCGGTCGACCGGGTCGTCGCGCTGCGCGTGGCCTCCGCCCTGAAGAAGAGGAACGCCCGCCATGCCTGACTCCCTCACGCGTGCGATCCGCTGGGACACGGTCGTCGGCGCCCTCCTGATCGTCGTGCTGCTGCTGTCCTTCGGCACCGTCGACGGGTTCGGCAACGCGCTGAACCTGTCGTTCCTGATCGGCAACACCCTGCCGATCGCGCTGATCGCCCTGCCCATGACCCTGCTCGTGGTCTCCGGCGAGATCGACCTGTCCGTCGCCTCCACCGCCGGTCTGTCCGGCGCGGTGATGGGTGCCCTGTGGAACCAGGGCCTGACGATCGAGATGATCATCCCGATCTGCCTGGTCCTCGGTGTGGTGTGCGGCCTGATCAACGGCCTGCTCGTGACCCGGCTCGGCCTGCCCTCCCTCGCCGTCACCATCGGCACCCTCGCCGCCTACCGGGGCATCGCACAGATCGTGCTCGGCTCCGACGCGGTGACCGACTTCCCGACCCAGTACCTGGACTTCGCGGCCGGGCGGATCGGGGACACCTTCATCCCGCAGGCGTTCATCCCCTTCCTCGTCCTCTTCGCGATCGCCGTGGTCGTCCTGCACGCCACGCCGTTCGGCCGCTCGGTGTTCGCGACCGGCGCGAGCGAGGAGGCGGCCCGGTTCGCCGGCATCCGCGTCAAGCGGCAGAAGCTGATCCTGTTCACGGTGACCGGCCTGATGGCCTCCCTCACCGGCATCTTCTGGGCCCTGCACTACGCCAGCGCCCGCTACGACAACGCCACCGGGCTCGAACTCTCCGTCGTGGCCGCCGTGTTGCTGGGCGGTATCGACTTCGACGGAGGCAAGGGCACGTTGGGCGGCGCCATCGCCGGGGTCTTCCTGCTCGGCACGTTGCAGAACGTGATGAGTCTGCAGGACGTCTCCGCGCAGTCGCAGATCGTCGTCACCGGTGTGTTGCTCGTGTTGTCCGTTCTCGGCCCCAGGGTCGCGCGTCAGGTCGCTGTGGCGAGGGCCGCGCGTTCTTCCACTGGATAGGCCGTCGGTCGGCTGCGGGCCCGTCGTGGCTGGTCGCGCAGTTCCCCGCGCCCCTAGGGCGCTTCCGCTCACCTTCTTTCAAAGGAAACTCCGTCATGCGTAAGTCATCCCTCCGGCGTGCCTGCGTCGCCCTCGCCGCCGTCAGCTCTCTCGCCCTCACCGCCACCGCGTGCGGTGGCACCACCAAGAAGGACGTGCAGGACGAGGGTGCCTCGGCCGCCTCCACGGCCAAGGCCGACCCGAACGCGGCCACCAAGAAGGGCCTCACCGTCGGCTTCCTGCCCAAGCAGGTCAACAACCCGTACTTCACCTCCGCCGACAAGGGCGGCGAGAAGGCACTGACCGAACTGGGCAGCAAGTACAAGGAGGTCGGTCCCTCCAGCGCCACCGACACCGCCGGTCAGGTCTCCTACGTCAACACGCTCACCCAGCAGCAGGTGAACGCGATGGCCGTGTCCGCGCAGGACCCGGGCGCCCTGTGCACCGCGCTGAAGCAGGCGATGTCCAACGACATCAAGGTCGTCACCTACGACTCCGACACCAAGCCGGAGTGCCGCAACGCCTTCGTCTCGCAGGCCTCCGCCGAGGACCTCGGCCGCACCGAGGTGCAGCTGCTCGCCGAGCAGATCGGCTACAAGGGCGAGATCGCGATCCTGTCCGCCGCGCAGACCGCGACGAACCAGAACACCTGGATCGACTTCATGAAGGACGAGCTGAAGGACCCGAAGTACAAGAACATCAAGCTCGTCAAGGTCGCGTACGGCAACGACGACGCCCAGCAGTCCTTCCAGCAGACCCAGGGCCTGCTCCAGGAGTACCCGAACCTGAAGGGGATCATCTCCCCGACCACGGTCGGCATCAAGGCGGCCGCCCAGTACCTCTCCGGCTCCAAGTACAAGGGCAAGGTCAAGCTGACCGGCCTCGGCACCCCCAACGACATGCGCAAGTACGTCAAGAACGGCACCGTCGAGGCGTTCGAGCTGTGGGACCCGTCGAAGCTGGGCGCCCTTGCCGCGCAGACCGCCGTGGCCCTGGTCTCCGGCCAGATCACCGGCAAGGAGGGCGAGACCTTCAAGGCCGGCGACACGACGTACACCATCGGCAAGGACGGCGTGATCAACCTCGGCAAGCCGACCGTGTTCGACGCCAAGAACATCGACCAGTTCAACTTCTGATCTCCCCCTGAAGGAGCGGTACTTCATGCAGCGCGTCTGTTTCCTCCTCAAGGTCCGCGAGGACCGGATCGCCGAGTACCGCGAACGCCACGCCGCCGTGTGGCCCGAGATGCTCGAAGCGCTCTCGGCCACCGGCTGGCACAACTACTCGCTCTTCCTGCGCGACGACGGCCTGCTCGTCGGCTACCTGGAGACCGAGGACTTCGAGGCCGCCAAGGCAGGGATGGAAGCCACCGAGGTCAACGCACGCTGGCAGGCCGAGATGGGCGAGTTCTTCGAGTCCCTCGACGGAGCCCGCCCCGACGAGGCGATGAGACCGCTCACCGAGGTGTTCCACCTCGCCTGACCCCTCCCCGTAAGGCCCATCTCCCCAGACGGCCTCATCAGGACCGCAGGAGCCGCTCCATGAGAAGACGCACACTGCTCGCAGGTGCCATCGTGTCCGCCATGTCCACCTCCGCGCTCACCGGCGGCACCGCCCGCGCCGCCGACCCCGGCCCCTCGGTCACCCGGACCGGGACCACCACGCTCGATGCCCAGGCCGTCTTCTTCGTCTCCTACGACGGCCTGGTGAACAACAACTCGTTCCAGAAGAACGGCCTGTTGACCTACAAGGGCTACCAGTACGCCGTCTGGTACACCGCCGACAAGAACGCCGTCGTCGGCCGCCGTGTCCTGGGCGGGAGCACCTGGTCCACCGTCCAGGTCGGCCACACCCTCAAGACGAGCGACTCCCACAACGTCATCTCCATGGGCGTCTCCAAGGTCGACGGCCGCCTCCACCTCAACATGGACTCGCACAGCGACGGATTCACCTACGTCAAGTCGGTCGCCGGCCTCATGGACAACCCGGCGGGGCTGAGCTGGACCGCCGCCCGCTTCGGCGCACCCCAGTCCACCCTGGACGGCCTCGCCCTCACGTCGCAGTTCACCTACCCGCAGTTCGTCAACACCCCTGACGGCAAGCTCCAGTTGAGCTACCGGGTCGGGATATCCGGCAACGGCCGCAACGCCCTCGCCGAGTACGACGGTTCGACCTGGACCAACCTCGGGGAGTGGTCCAGCTCCACCGGCACCTACACCAGCGAGCACGGCTCCTCGACGGCCCGCAACATGTACCTGCACGGCATCGACTACGACCGGAACGGCCGGCTGCACTCCTTCTTCACCTGGCGCGAGCAGAACGGCGCCGTGATGTGCAGCAGCGGCGGCATCACCAACCACGACACCGGTTACGTCTACTCCGACGACCGCGGCCGCACCTGGCGCAACAACGCCGGCACCGTCGTCGGCACCACCGGCGGTTCCGACAAGGTCGCCGTCACCGACGCCGGCCTCGTGATCGACCCCCTGAACCCGGACCACTCCCTGATGAACCAGGAGAGCCAGTTCACCGACTCCGCGGGCCTGCCGCACGCGATCATCAGCTACGTCCCCGGCCGCTTCGGCCAGTGCACGACCAACTACGTCAACGACCGCACCGCAAACGGCCGCGCCTTCCACGTCCGCAAGAACTCCTCGGGCACCTGGCAGAAGACCGAGATCCCGGTCGTGCTCGGCTCCAGCCAGCGCACCAAGCTGCTCCTGGACAAGTACGACAACGCCTACGCGGTCTTCCCGTTCGGCCGGATCGCGGGCGCCTCCAAGGCCTCCGGGTACACCGACTGGAAGATCCTCTTCGACGGCAGCGGCCTGAACGCCTTCGGCGAGGTCGTGATCGACGAGATGCGGATCGCCCAGGACAACGTGCTGTCGTTCATGTACCAGGAGAAGTCGAGCGGTACGACCCCCTCGGCGCTCCACGTCGTGGACTTCGCGCTGCCCGCCTGACCGCATCCGATCCGGGGGCGGCCTGCGGGTACTGTGAAGGCCCCCCGCCGCCCCCTGTTCCCTGGAGGTCCCTGCCCGATGGCCCAGTCGGTGGGTATCAAGGACGTCGCCCGTGCCGCCGGAGTCTCCGTCGGCACGGTCTCGAACGTCATCAACCGCCCGGACTCCGTCGCCACCGAGACCCGGGCGCGCGTCCTGTCCGCGATAGACCGGCTCGGCTACGTCCGCAGCGAGTCCGCACGCCAGCTGCGCGCGGGCCGCAGCCGGATCATGGGCCTGCTCGTCCTCGACATGGGCAACCCCTTCTTCGTCGACGTGGCACGCGGCGCCGAGCGCGCCGCCCGCGAGGACGGCCTCGGCGTGATGGTCTGCAACAGCGCCCAGAGCACGAGCGAGGAGTCCGAGTACCTCTCCCTCTTCGCCGAACAGCGGGTCCGGGGCGTGCTGCTCACCCCGACCGACGCCTCCGGCCGCAACATCGCCTCCTTCCGCCGGCACGGCATCCCCTTCGTCCTGGTCGACCGGGTCGCCGAGGGCACCACCGAGTGCTCGGTCTCCGTCGACGACGTCGCCGGCGGCGCGCTCGCCGTACGTCATCTCGTGGACGCCGGGCACCGCTCCATCGCGTACGTCAGCGGCCCGCCCGGCCTCAACCAGGTCCGCGACCGCCGCACCGGCGCCCTGAACGCGCTCGCCGAGGCGGGCCTGGGTCCCGAGCACCTGCGCGAGCTGCCCACCGAGCGCCTCGACGTGGCCGCCGGCCGGGACGCCGGCGCCCGCCTCCTCGGCCTCGCGGACCGCCCGACCGCCGTGTTCTGCGCCAACGACCTGCTCGCCCTCGGCGTCCTGCAGGCCATGTACGCGGCGGGGGTGACGGTCCCCGACGACCTCGCCATCGTCGGTTACGACGACATCGAGTTCGCGGCCGCCGCGGCCGTCCCGCTCACCTCGGTCCGCCAGCCCGCCGTCACCATGGGCGCGCTCGCCGCCGAGCTGCTCCTGGAGGAGACGGAGGCCGAGACCACCGGCAAGCGGCACGAGCACCGCCGGGTGGTGCTCCAGCCCGAACTGGTGGTGCGCCGCTCCAGTCTCGCGGCCCGCTGACCTCACCGCCCGCTGACCCGAGAGTCAGTAAGATTTCATGATCGAAGGGGTCGGCCGGCGGACGAACATGTGCTCAACTGGGACGCGCCCACAGAATGTCCGTCCGTCCCGGGAGCCCTGTTGACCGCGACCTACCGCCAGCCCGGCCTCGTCCTCACCGACCGCCGCTTCACCGTCCCCCTCGACCACGACGACCCGGCCGGGGAGACCATCGAGCTCTACGCCCGCGAGGCCGTCGCGAGCGACAAGGCGGGCCAGAACCTGCCCTGGCTGGTGTACCTCCAGGGCGGCCCGGGCTTCGGCGCGAACCGCTTCGTCGGCAAGAGCTCCTGGTTCGGCCGGGCCCTGAAGGAGTACCGCGTCCTCCTGCTCGACCAGCGCGGCACCGGCCACTCCAGCCCCGCCAACCGCCAGACGCTCCCGCTGCGCGGCGGCCCCGCCGAACAGGCCGACTACCTGGCCCGGTTCCGCGGCGACTCCATCGTCCGCGACTGCGAGGCGATCCGCCCCCAGATCACCGGCGGCGCCCCCTGGACCGTCCTCGGCCAGAGCTTCGGCGGCTTCTGCACGACCAGCTATCTCTCCCTCGCCCCCGAGGGTCTGGCCGCCGCCGTCATCACCGGCGGCCTGCCCTCCCTCGACGCCCACGCCGACGACGTCTACCGGGCCGCCTACCCGCGCATCGAGCGCAAGGTCACCGCGCACTACGCCCGCTATCCGCAGGACGTCGAGCGGGCCCGCCGGATCGCCGACCACCTGCTCACCCACGACGTCACCCTGCCGAACGGCTACCGGCTGACCGTCGAGGCCTTCCAGTCTCTCGGCATCCTGCTCGGCGGCGGCGAGGGCAGCCACCGCCTGCACTTCCTCCTCGAACACGCCTTCGTCCGCACCCCGCGGGGCCAAGAGCTCTCCGACGCCTTCCAGGAAGAGGTCCAGGGCCTCCTGTCGTACGCCTCCCACCCGCTGTACGCCCTCGTCCACGAGGCCTGCTACGCCCAGGACGAGCGGCCCACCGCCTGGTCGGCCGAACGGGTGCGCGGAGAGTTCCCGCAGTTCGACGCGGCCAAGACCCTCGCCGGGGACGAGCCGCTGCTGTTCACCGGCGAGTCCGTCCACCCCTGGACGTTCGACTGCGATCCGGCCCTGCGTCCGCTGCGCGAGACCGCCGAACTCCTCGCCGCCCGCACCGACTGGCAGCCCCTCTACGACCCGGCGCGGCTCGCCGTCAACGAGGTCCCGGTCGCCGCGGCCGTCTACCACGACGACATGTACGTCGACACGGCCCACTCCCTGGCGACCGCCCGGGCGATCCGCGGTCTGCGCACCTGGGTGACGGACGAGTTCGAGCACGACGGCGTCCGCGCGGGCGGCCCCCGGGTCCTGGACCGACTGCTCGCCCTCGCGCGCGACGAGGTCTGACGCCGAACACGCGAGGGGTTCAGGAGTTGAGGTGCCGGGCGGCCTCCCGGTGACGACATGCCCCTCTCTCGATTCCGGCATAAGGTTCATTTCGGTCATGTGTCGACGCCGGAGTCGAGAGGACGTCACCCGATGAGCACACCGTCACCCCACGGACGGTCCCGGATCGCTGCCCTCACCGTGGCCCTGGCCGCCGTGAGCACGCTCACCCTTGCCGCGTGCGGCGACGACTCCGGCGACTCCTCGGCCTCCTCGGCGACGCCCACCGCCCCGGACACGGCGTCCTTCTCCGGCGACGCGGCCTCCGCACTCGCGTCGCTGAAGGCCTCGGTCCGGGCCGAGGCCTCCGAGCGGGCCGCCTCCGCCTCGGCGGCCGCCTCCTCCTTCGAGGCCTCCGTTTCCGCGGAGACGGAACGCGCCAACAAGGCCGCGCAGACCGAGCTCGCCAAGGTCGACGGCGAGGGCAACGCGATGTCCGACGTCACCATGACCGGCAAGCCGCGCTCCTCGACCGGCGGGCTGCTCGCCGTCGTCGTCACCATCACCAACAAGACCGACAAGACGGCCTCCTACGCCGTCCAGGTCGACTTCCTCGACTCCGCGGGCAAGGCGGTGGAGACCCGGTACGTCGGCGCCGAGGACCTGAAGCCGGGGGAGAAGGTCCAGCCCCTCGCCGTCAGCCGCAAGCCCAGCGAGCCGGTGCTGACGCCCAAGCTGGCGAAGGCACAACGCTATTGACCCGCGCGGTCGGCTCAGGCGGCCACGGCCAGCGGACCGAGGGCGCGGTGCGGGCTCACGACGCGACCGTCGGGCAGCAGTTCACCGGTGTCGTCGAAGACGATGGTGCCGTTGCACAGCAGGCTCCAGCCCTGTTCGGGATGGGCGGAGACGATCACCGCACCGTGGTGGCCGGGGCTGTCGGCGGTGGGGCACGGGGGCTGGTGGCTGCACATGACGTCTCCTCGAATGCGGTCGGCTCCTGCCTCGTTCGGCCGGTCTCTCTGTGGTAGCCGAGCTTGTTTTCCGTTGTATGTGGAGACCCCCACATCGCCGGAAACTCATCGGTGAGTTCCCGTCAGCCGGGCCGGTGCGCGGGCCGGTTAGGCTGACGGCGATGCAAGAACAGATGATCGACCTCAGCGGTGACTGCGCGCGGTGCTTCGGGCTGTGCTGTGTCGCCCTGCCCTTCGCCGCCTCCGCGGACTTCGCCCTCGACAAGCCCGCCGGCAAGCCCTGCCCGAACCTCCGGGACGACCACCGGTGCGGGATCCACGCGCGGCTGCGCACCGAGGGCTTCACCGGTTGCACGGTCTACGACTGCTTCGGCGCCGGGCAGCAGGTCTCGCAGGTCACCTTCGGCGGCCGGGACTGGCGCACCGGCCCGCGCGAGGACGCCCGCCGGATGTTCGAGGTCTTCCCCGTGGTGCGCCAGCTCCACGAACTGCTCTGGTACCTCACCGAGGCGCTCACCCTGCCCGCGGCCCGCCCGGTCCACGCCGACCTGCGCCGCCTGCGGGAGCGGACCGAGACCCTCACCCGGGGGACCGCCGAGGAACTCACCGCTCTCGACGTCCCCGCGCACCGGCAGGAGGTCAACGCCCTCCTGCTCAGGACCAGCGAACTGGTCCGGGCGGGCGTCGGCACAAACAGCAAGAGGAAGAACCGCCGGGGCGCCGACCTGATGGGCGCCCGCCTCAAGGGCGCCGACCTGCGCGGGGCCACGCTCCGCGGCGCCTACCTCATCGCGGCCGACCTCACCGGCGCCGACCTGCGCGGCGCGGATCTGATCGGAGCCGACCTGCGGGACGCCGACCTCACGGACGCGGACCTGACCGGCGCGTTCTTCCTGACCCAGCCCCAGCTGAACGCGGCCCGGGGCGGCACCGGCACCAGGCTGCCGGCCTCAGTCACCCGCCCCGTGCACTGGACAGCGTGAATCCGGGACCGGTGCGGGTTCCTCGCCGGCCGTCGCAGTGGCGGCCGTGGTCCGCCGCTCCAGGTGCAGCCGCAGCCCCTCCGGCATCAGTGTCAGCCGCTCGGTCACGCTGAGCCGGTAGCCGGGGTCGGCCCGCAGCTCGTAGCGGCGCAGCAGGAGACCGAGCACCAGCGTGGCCTCGTGCAGCGCGAACTGGCGCCCGATGCAGGCCCGCGCCCCCGTGCCGAAGGGCTTGAAGACATGCGCCGGACGCGACCGTACGGCCTTGGGGTCGAAGCGGTCCGGGTCGAACCGCTCGGCGTCGGCGCCCCACACCTCGGGATCGCGCTGGAGCATCGGCGTGAGCACCAGCGTCCACGCACCCCGCCGCATCGGATGCCGACCGGCCAGCACGGTGTCCTCGACGGCTTCCCGGGCGAAGGCGGGCGCCGTCGGCCACAGCCGCAGCGACTCGTCCAGCACCCGGCGTACGTACCGCAGCTTCGCCACCTGGTCGTAGCCCGGCGCCGCCGCGTCGCCCCAGACCCGGTCCACCTCGGCACGGGCGCGGGCCGCTACCTCGGGGTGCCGGGAGAGGTAGTGCAGGGCGAAGGAGAGCGCGCCCGAGGTGGTCTCGTGGCCGGCCACCAGGAAGGTGATGACCTGCCGGCGGACGTTCTCCGGGGACAGCCGCTCACCGGTCTCCGGGTGGGCCGTCTCCAGCATCCGGTCCAGCAGGTCGCCGTCCCCGCTCGTGCCGCGCCGGGCCCGGACCAGGTCGTCGACCATGCGGTTGAGGTAGGCGATGTCGTCCGCGTTGCGCTGCGCGGCACGTCGTAGCAGAGCCGGGAAGGGGACCGAGTTGAGCCGCTGCGCGTAGGTCAGCGTGCCCACCATCGCCGTCACGAACGGATGCGGCCGGTCCCGTTCGAAGGAGCCGAAGTCATGACCGAACCCGGTGCGCGCGATGGTCTCCAGGGTCAGCTTGGTCATGTCCCCGGGCACGTCCACCGACCGGCCCGCGGCCTGCTCTCGGTCCCAGTGGTCCGTCAGCCGCCCGGCCACGGCCAGCATCATCGGGTGGTAGGCCGCCATCGCCTCCCGGCTGAAGCCCGGGGCCAGCACGTCGTGCGCCAGCTGCCAGTTCGGCTCGTGGTTGTAGGCCGTGAACAGCCCGTCCCCGGCGACCGGCCGCAGGTTCGCGACGCCGAGGCCCACATGCTTCGCGAACCGCGACTCGTCCGCGAGATCGGCCACCAGATCGGCGCCCCAGGTGAAGACGAACTCCCGGTTGAAGGCCTTGCGGCGGTAGATCGGACCCAGCTGGCGGGCGAAGCGCAGCGAGTCCTGGAGCGGGGTGGCCCGGTTGACGCCCAGCACATCACCGAGCAGGGGGAGGCGACGCGGCGGATGCGGAATGCGGTGCAGCTCCGGCCAGCCCAGCTCGGCGCTGCGAAACCCCGTCGGCCGCGTGGCCGTCGTCGTCTGCGCCATGACGAGATCTCCCTTGATCCAGCGGCAGTTGAGCGCGTTGTACGTCGGTTCAATAACGCGCCTCAGTCTGATCCCGTTGTTGAACCGGCGTCAAGTAAAGTGCGGGCATGGCCGGGAAGCAGGGCGAGCGCACGCGCCGCAGGCTCAGCACCGGGGAGCGCCGCGAGCAGCTCCTGTCGGTGGGGGCGAGGCTGTTCTCGGAGAGTCCGTACGACGACGTGTGGATCGAGCAGGTCGCCGAGATCGCCGGCGTCTCGCGCGGGCTGCTCTACCACTACTTCCCGACCAAGCGGGACTTCTTCGCGGCGGTCGTCGAGCGGGAGAGCGAGCGGATGCTGGCCATGACGGCCGCCGTGCCCGGCATCCCGGTGCGCGAGCAGCTCACGGCCGGGGTCGACACGTATCTGGAGTACGTCCACGCCCACGCGCACGGCTTCCGTGCCTTCCACCGCGCCGACGCGGCCGGGGACCAGGCCGTGCGCCGGGTCTACCAGCGGGCGCTGGCCGCACAGGAGCGGCAGATCCTCGCCGCGCTGGCCGCCGACCCGGAGTTCGGCCCGGCGGCGCAGGGGCGTCCTGACGTCCAGCTGGCCGTCCGCGGCTGGCTGGCCTTCACCACGGCCGTCTGCCTGGAGTGGCTGCGCGGCTCGGACCTCACCCGTGAGCAGGTGCGCGACCTGTGCGCACGGGCACTGCTGGGCGTTCTCACGCCCTGACCGGAAGTCGCACGTCCGTCACCCGTCCCAAGGTTGGCTTCATCGCCGATCTTCGATAGGTTAGGCAAGCCTTACCTTAGGAGGAACGGATGGGTGACAGCCAACCCTGGACGGCCGCGCCTTCCGCGGCGGAACACGCCCGGTCGGTGCTCGCCGCCGCTTGGTCCTGCGCGGTGACCGCGGAGGGCGGCCGCGAGGAGTTCGTCGGCGCGCACACCGTCACCGAGGACGGCCGCGTGACGCTGGACGTGCCCGAGGACAGCACCCTCGTGGCGGCCGCGATCTGCGCGCCCCGCGGCGAGCCGTCCGCCGTCCTGGAGTTCGCCGACGTGGCCCCCGTCCCCGTGCGCAGCCGGATCCGCGCCCGGCTGTGGATCGCCGGCTGGTTCGTCCCCGCGGACGGCAAGCTGGACTTCAAGGCCACCCGCGTGGTGCTGCGCCGGCCGTCCGGGGCGGTCGTCGTCGACCTGGACGAGTTCGCCGCCGCCGCGCCCGACCCGCTCGCCACCGCCGAGGCCCGGCTGCTCACCCACCTCGCCGACTGCCACCCCGACGCCGTCGAGCGGCTCACCCGGCTCGTCGACTCCGACAGCCTCCACGGCGCGGTCCGCGTCCAGCCCCTCGCCGTGGACCGGCACGGACTGACCCTGCGCATCGAGCGCGCCCGCGCCCACGGCGACGTACGCCTGCCGTTCCACGCGCCCGCCGACGACGTGGCGCGGCTGACGGAGCGCATGCACGTCCTGCTGACCCAGGCGAGCGCCGCATCCTGCCAGCGCGCCCTACAGCGGCAGCGCACAGACGGCGACGGGTGAGGCGAACGGCTCGCCGGCGGGCCGCAGTGCACCGCTCTTCGCGTTCACGTGGAAGACGCTGACGGTGCCGGACCGCTGGTTCGCCGCGAAGAGCAGCGTCCCGTCCGGCGAGAAGGCGATGTGCCGCGGGAAGTCACCGCGCACCGGCACGGTGTCCAGCAGCCGCAGCCGGGCGCCGTCCGCCTCCACCGCGTAGCGGGTCAGGCTGTTGTCGCCGCGGTTGGCGAGATACGCGAACGAGCCGTTCGCGGTGACCAGGAACTGCGCCGGGTAGCTGGTGCCCGCCCCCGTGCCCGTGGACTGGGCCGCCCCGACGGTCAGCCGGCCGCTCGCGCGGTCGTACGCGCAGACCGCCACCGTGTTGTCGCTCTCGTTGGCCAGATAGGCGTACCGGCCCCCGGGATGGAAGGTCAGGTGGCGCGGTCCGGCACCGGGCCGGGTGTGCGCCTGTGCCACCTGGGTGAGCGCGCCGGTGCGCTCGTTCAGGCGGTAGGTGTAGACGGTGTCGGTCCCGAGGTCGACCGCGAGCACATGGCCGCCGTCGGGACTGGTGAGGAACTGGTGGGCGTGCGGGCCGTCCTGGCCGGGACCCGGCGCGGGACTCGAGTGCGTGACCGTCTCCCTGCGCTCGCCGAGCGCTCCCGAGGCGTCGATCGGGTGCACGGCCACACTGCCGGAGCCGTAGTTCGCGCTGAGCAGCCAGCGCCCGCCCGGATGCACGGACAGATGGCACGGCCCCGCCCCGCCGGTGCTCCGGCTCCCGAGGACCTTGCGGTCGGCCAGGCGTACGGCGGTCACGGCGCCGGCGTCCTGCTCGGCGACCGCGTACAGCGTGCGGCCGTCGGGGTGCAGGGCGAGGTAGGAGGGGTTGGTGACGCCGGTGATCGTTCCGGTGCCGGTGATACGGCCGCTGACGGCGTCATAGGTGGCCAGACCGATGCCGGGGCCGCCGCCTTCCACCGTGGTGTACGTGCCCAGGTAGAGGGGGCGGGGTCCGGTCGCTGCCCGGCGGTACCGGGTGCCTGTCGGACTCGGGCTCGGTGAAGGGGGCGCCGGTGAGTTTGCCGTCTTCGACGGGGACGCCGACTCCGACCGCGCCCCGGACGACGTCGAGCAGCCCACGAGTGCCGAGCCCGCTCCCGCGAGGACACCGACGAACCGGCGCCTGCTCCAGCCGCCGTTCGCACTCTCCATCCCTGCGCACCCCGGGTGATCGACCGTCTCGGACCTGAACAGCCACCTTCGCCCGGATCACCCGGCCCGTGCAAACCGGGACCGGCCGACCGCTACCAGTCGCCGTCCTGCACCGGCTTGCCCGGCGCGTCCCCCAGCGGCTTGACCTGCGACGACGTCGGCGCCTCCCAGGGCTCGTGATCGTCCCCCAGCCAGTCCCCGACCGGCTTCACCCCGTCCAGGGCGTCCGCCGGGGCCAGGTCCTCCCCGTCCTGGTCGTAGTAGTCGAACCAGGGCAGCCCGGCCCTCGTGTACGCGGCGCGGTCCACGGGGGACGGCGGGGGAGCCTCACCGGTGATGCGGCGCCACTCGGGCGGAGTCACCAGGTGCACGAACACCCGCCCGGCCGCAGTGCCGGCCCAGTCGGACAGGGGCCGGTCGTCCCGGTAGACCTCCTGGCGCATCGAGCCGCCGACGCCGAGCCCCATCGCGGGAGCGCTGCGGGGTGCCGCCGCCGGGGCCGCGGGCGCCGCCATGGCCATGGGCGCGGCGGCGCCGTAGCCCATGGCCGGCCCGCTCGCCGAGCGCATCCGCTGCTGCGTCTCCCGCCACTCGGCCAGCCGCTTCTCGCTCAGCGGGAACGACTGGAGCTGTACGCCGCCCCAGACCTCCTCGCCGGTGACCTGCCCCTCGACGGTCGCGCCGAGACCGAGCGGCACCGCCACGAACTGGCGGACCGTCCCCTTGCCGGAGTTGATGCCGTCCAGCCAGGGCTGGCGGGGCAGGACCACGTAGTTCTGCGGATCACGGGCGAGCCGGTCGCTCCAGGGCGTGCCGGAGACCGCGCACACCTTGCCCACCCCGACCTGGAGGGCGACGGGCTCGGTGGTGCCGCCGAAGCTCAGCCACATCGCCTCCCGCAGATACACCGGCAGCATCACACCGCCGCGCGCCCGCCACTGCTCCGGCACGGTGTCGGGGTGGTCGGAGACGCGGCGCACCGGGAACTCGCCGAGCCCCGGCGGCAGCGGATGCGTGCCCGTCTCTGGCAGCCGCAGGGTGCGGATGAACCGCACGGCCGCACCGCCCGGCAGTCGCAGTGTGTTCCCGTCGATCCGCACGCTCGTGTCGGTCATCAACCCGCCCCCTTGATCGCAGTGCCTGCCTCACCTAGAACGACGGGCGAGTGCCGTGCGGTTCCGGCGCCAGCTCTCCTGCAACCGGGTCAGGCGCGGCATCCGCTCCCGCTGCTCGCGGGAGGCCCGGTCCAGCTCCTCCAGGAGGCGGCGGGAGCGGTGCTCGGTGTCCAGCTCGTCGAGGATGCGGTTGACCTCGGTGAGGACGGCACCGTGCAGCTGCCAGTGACGGGCGTCGCGCTGGATCTCCTCCAGCAGCAGCTGGGCCAGCTTGTCCCGGGTGGCGGAGGCCTGGCGCAGTTCGGCCGTGAGCCGCGCCTCCGCGGACTCGGCGCTCACACTGACGTGGGTGGTGACCAGGACGGCGAAGCTGACCACGGCGTCGCCGATCTCGGACAGCAGCTGCTCCACCGTACGACCGGTCTCCGGCCCGAACAGCGGTTCGGGATCCTGGTCCTTGTCGAGCGGGCCGGGTTCGTCGGCGAAGGGGTCGCGTTCCTTGGCGAGGTCGGTGAGGGTGCGGGCGAGCACCCTCAGCACCACCGTGCAGATCTCCAGGGTGTCCAGGCCGGTGCGCAGCACCACCCGGTGCAGCAGGCCCTCCTTCACCCTGGGGTTGAGCTTGAGGCTGTCCTCGGCCTGCCGGAGCGCGGCGTCCACCTCGACGATGTCGTGGTCGAGCTCGCGCGCCTCGTACAGCCGGGCGGTCGCCAGTTCCACGGGCGGCCGGCCCGCGGCCTCCTCGCCCATCCGCAGCATCAGCCTCCGCACCCGGCGGGCCAGCCCCTCGATCGACTCACCGGCCTCGTCCACCCACACCGGGGGAGCGAGCAGCAGATTGCAGGCCAGCCCCACGACCGCGCCGATCAGGGTCTCCAGGACCCGCGCCCAGGCGGTGTCCCCGACGGTGGTCACGCCGAGGACCAGCATCGCGCTGATCGCCACCTCGGGCACGAACTCCTCGACCCGCACCAGCCGTCCGACCACCAGTGACGCCACGATCAGCAGGCCCAGGCTCCACCAGGTCAGACCCACCAGCAGACTGAAGGCGATGGCGACGAGGACCCCGGTCACCACCGAGTTCACCCGGCGGATGCCGGTGGTGAGCGTGGAGTACAGGGTGACCTGCACGACGAGCAGCGCGGTCAGCGGCGCGGTGAGGGGCGCCGCCTCGGGACTGAGGCGCAGCGCGATGACGTACGCGATGGTCGCCGCGGCCGCCGACCGCAGGGTCTGCACGACCACGGGGTCCCGGCGCCGCTTCGCATAGGCAACGACGGACGCCGTCCACTCACGTACAACTCGCATGCTGTGCTCTGTTCCCGTTTCACAGAAGCGTCCACACATCCCTTGCAGACCGTACCGGTCCGCAAGGCAGCCCCACCTTGTTGGCTCAGGCCGGTCGGGGGCAAGGGGCGGGGGCCGTGACGGCGGCCACCACACCGTTCCAGCGGGGTGTCACCCCGTGGTGGCGGCCCGGCTCCGCGACCGGTACCCGGCGATCTTCGCCAGGTTCCCGCAGCGGTCCATCGAACACCAACGGCGGCGCCGGGCCTGTGAGTCGTCCAGGAACAGCAGGGAACAGCCCGGGTTCTCGCATTCCTTGACGCGCTCCAGGAGCGGCCCCCGTACCAGGAGCACGGCGTCCCGGGCCACCGTCGCGAGGGCCGCGCGGGCCGGTCCGCGGGCCGTCCAGCGGGCCGCCCCCAACTGGGGTGCGAGGTCCGGTTGGGCGGCGACCGCGTTGACCCGGGCCACGTCGGCCGGATCCGGCTCCTCGCCCGCCATCACGGCTCTGACCAGGCGGTACACGGCTTCCCGCAGCAGCCGGGCGTCCGCCAGGTCCCGCGCGCTCACCTGGACCGGCTCCGCCCCGGCGGCCAGCTCCGCCTCCGTGAACCAGCGCGCGAGGGCATCGGTGTCCGGGAGGCGCTCCAGCGGGGTGGCGTGCCGCTTGCCGAGGGTCGCGACGAAGTCCAGGCAGGGACGCCCGCCGATGAAGGGGAACGCGAGCGCCGGGTCGGCGGGGGCGGGGCTGGCGGTCATGGCATCGAGCGTACACCGGTTCATGCGGTGTCAGGTCGCGTGGCGCACCCCCTTGACACCAGTTGAACCAGTGTCGGAGGCTGACACCAGTTCAACTGGTGTCAGTCGCCTCGGTGCGGCTGTGGGAGAGAGCGGGTGCGGTATGCGTGCGGTGCGGATCGACAGGTTCGGCGGACCGGAGGTCCTGGTGCCGGTGGAGGTGCCCGATCCGGTGCCGGGTCCCGGCGAGGTGCTGGTGCGGATCGCCGCGGCCGGGGTGAACCGGGCGGACGCCCTGCTCCGGGCCGGCCGCTACCACCGCGCCGGCCGGCCGCCGCTGATCCCGGGTGCCGAGGCGGCGGGTGTCGTCGTCGAGGTGGGGGAGGGCGTGACGGAACTGGCGCCGGGGCAGCGGGTCATGGCCCTGGACGGCGGCAAGTCATCGGGTTTCTACGCGGAGTTGGCCACGGTGTCCGCCACCAACGTGGTCGTGCTCCCCGACGGCGTGGACCTCACGCGGGCCGCCACCCTGCCCATCGCCTGGCTCAGCGCCTGGTACTGCGTGCGGCACCTCGCCCGCGTCGCCAAGGGCGACACCGTGGTGGTGAAGGCGGCGGCGAGCGGTGTCGGCACCGCGGCCGTGCAGATCGCCGCCGAGGCGGGGGCGCGGGTGATCGCCCTGGCCGGATCGGCCGAGAAGGCCGCCTGGGCGGGGGAGTTCGGCGCCGACGTCACCGTCGACACCTCCGTCCACTCCGGCGACGCCGAGGTCGAGGAGGTGCTGCGGCTCACCGACGGCCACGGCGCCGACGTCGTCCTCGACACCGTCGGGGGCCGGGCCTTCGGGCTCAGCCTGCGTGAGGTGGGACACGGCGGCCGGGTCGTCGCGCTCGCCAATGTGGCCCTGGAGCCGAGCACCGTCGACACCCGTGACTTCTATCCCAAGAACGCCTCGATCCTCGGCTTCCAGCTCACCAACCTCCAGCTCCACGGCTACGATCCGCGTCCCGACCTGCGGGAACTCGCCGAGCGGGTCGCGGCCGGCGGCTATCGTGTGCCCGTCGAGACGGTCGTACCGCTGGAGGAGGCACGGGCCGCCCACGAGCGGCTGGAGCAGCGCGGCAACCGGGGCAAGATCGTGCTGTCCGTCGGGCCGGAATCCGTCAAATGAGGTGCGGGCTTCCGCCACTTCGGGTGATCATCCAGTAGATCGCCGAGGAGGGAAGCCGTGAGTCCAGTGAGGTCGGCCCGGGCGCGGGCGGCACTGAACCATGTGGCGGCCGTGTCGGAGGGGCCGGCCGTCGCCCCGGACGTGCGCGTCACGCTGAACTTCCACCCGGACCGGCTGGCCCGCGGCCTGCCCCTGCTGGAGGCGCTGGCCCAGGACGGCGTCTACCACTCGCAGTTCGTCACCGGCACCAGCAACGGCGGACTGACCGCGCACCCCGGCGGCGACCGCTGGCGCTGGGAGAGCCGGATCTTCGGCGGCGCCTACGACGACGCGGCCGCGCACGAACGGCCCGTGTACGGCGCGCTGAACTTCCGCCGTCAAGTCGTCGGCGCGGCACCGCGGTTCGGCTCCTCGCACTTCCGGCTGACCGGCGAGCCCCTCGCCCGCGCCACCTTCTGCTACCCCGACAGCGCCGCCGAGCCGGTCCACTTCGGCGTCGCATCCGGCATGTCCCTGATCGCCCTCGCGGAGGCCGACGAGCAGGACCCCCTCAACGACTACATCGAGGCCCAGGTGCACGGCGGCGTCGACCTGGCCCGCCATGTGGAGGCCCTCGTCCTGGACGCGAGCTACCGCGACACCCCCGTCGAGGCCGCCGCGCGCCGGCTGCCCGTCCCCGTCGAGTGGCACCCCGGCTACCGCATCACCGTCGCCGAGCTGTACCACCACGCCGACTACCGCGGTCAGGAGTACGCCGACCTGGGCGCGAGCATCGCCGAGGACGGACTGGTCGACCCCCGGATCATCGGCGACGCCGCCCGCACGGGACGGTACGAACTCCAGCACCTGAAGATGGTCTGGCACACGCTGGCCCGCTTCGGGGCGCCGGAGGGGGCGGGGACGGCGGCGAGGTGCGACTCGGCGCCCGGATTCGTCACACCGTGACGGAGGTCAGGCGGTGAACATCGTCATGACGGCGGCGATCCTTCCCTCCCGGGCGGTGATGACGTCGATCCCACGGACGGCGGGCGCGCCGGGCGGACCGAAGGCCCAGGCGAGTGCCCCCGTGTCGGGACCGGCGTAGCGCAGGCCGTCCTCCGTGAACTCGAAGTCGGCCGGGGCGTCGGCGAGGAGGGCGGCGGCCTTGTCCGCTAGAGCGTCACGGCCGGTGGTCGTGCCCTCGGGGTCGGTGAAGACGACGTCCTCGGTGTAGATGCGGTCGACGGTCGCGCGGCGGGTTGCGGCGTCGCGGTTGCCGAAGACTTCGTGCAGGTTGGCTGCGAGCAGATCGGTCACGGTGCGCATGATTCCTTCAAGGGTGTCGGGGGTGCCCGGGGCGACCGGCCGGCTCGGCAGGCCGCCCCGGCGCGCCCGTGTCAGGGGCGTGGATCGGGATGGTCGGTTGCGGTGGTGGTCAGATCTGGCTTGCGCCGCCGTCGACGTACATCTCGGCACCGGTCATGTAGCTGCTGGCCTCACCGGCGAGGAAGAGGACCGTCTCGGCGATCTCCTCCGGGCGGCCGAGCCGCTGCATGGGGACTCCGGCGGCCAGGCCCTGGAGCAGTTGTTCGGCCGCCTCGGGACCACCCGCGAGACCGCTGAGGCCGGGCGTCTCGATCGGGCCGGGCGCGATGCTGTTGACGCGGATGCCGCGGGTGACGAGTTCCGCCGCCCAGCTGCGGGTCAGGGAGCGCAGTGCGGCCTTGGTCGCGGCGTACACGCTGAAGGAGGCGGCGCCCTTGGTGTCGATGTTGGAGCCGGTCACGATGATCGAGGCGCCCGGGTTGAGCAGCGGGAGCGCCTTCTGCACGGTGAACAGGGTGCCCGCCACGTTGGTGTTGAAGGTGTCGGCGTAGTGGTCCCAGGTGATGTCGGGCAGGGCCGCGAACTCTCCGCCGCCCGCGTTGGCGAAGACGATGTCGAGGCTGCCGTGCCGCTGGATCTCGTCGAAGAGGCGGTCGAGGTCGCCGAGGTCGGCGACATCGGCTCGTACTCCCGTGGCGCGGTCGCCGATGGAGGCCACCGCCTCGTCGAGCGCCTCCTTGCGGCGGCCGGTGAGGAAGACGTGGGCGCCTTCCGCCGCGAGCCGTCGTGCCGCGGCCAGGCCGATGCCGGAGGTGGCACCGGTGACGAGGGCGGTCTTGCCGTCGAGCTGTCCCATGAGGGGCTCTCCTTTTCTGTACCGCTCGGTACTCAAGTCGTTCGCCGGGGAGAACCGCGGCGTTGCGACAGCTATTCCGTACCGATCGGTTAAAATTTCGGGGACCGACAGCAGGAGGGCGTCATGGCGGTACGCGGCAGACCCCGGGGCTTCGACGCGGAGGCCGCGCTGGACCGTGCGGTGGAGGTCTTCTGGCGCCAGGGCTACGACGGTGCCTCGCTCGCCGACCTCACCGAGGCGATGGGCATCAACCGCACGAGCATGTACGCGGCGTTCGGCAACAAGGAGCAGCTCTTCCACCGTGCCGTCGCCCGCTACGCCGAGGCCGACATGGCCTACGCCCGTGAGGCTCTCGCGGAACCGACGGCCTACGCCGTCATCGAGTCCTTCCTCCGCGCCAACGCGGACGCCCTCACCCGCCCCGACCGCCCCTCAGGATGCCTGTCCGTGCAGGGCGGCCTGGCCGAGGGTGGCGACGGCGGCCGCATCGCCCGGTTCCTGGCCGACAGCCGCCTCGCCGGCGAGCGCGCCCTCGCACAGCGTCTGGCCCGCGCCGTCGAGGAGGGCGACCTTCCCACGGGCGCCGACCCGCACGCACTCGCCCGCTACGTCATGGTCGTCAGCGAGGGCAACGCCGTACACGCGACCGCCGGCGCGACCCGAGCGGCCCTTCACGCCACCGTGGACATCGCCCTGCAAGCCGTACCTCGGCCTCATGCGCGGGTGGGGGCCTGACGTGGCCGACCAGGAACGGATCTGTCGTGCACGCGTGTGCGTCGATCCCGGGTGCGCGCCGCACCTGGACGAAGAGAGAGAACGGGTGGCGTGCGAGCGGCATGCCGGCGGAGACGGATCACGAATGGCCCCCGGCGTGCGGGACGCGCTGCGTACCCTGTTCCGGAGCACACGCCGGACGCCGACGAGACGGCCGGCCGTTATGGGCGTCACGTCGAGGACGTGCACGCCGCGGGGTGAGGGAAGGGGCGGGACGTTGGCGGACTCCTGGGAGTGGGCTCGGCAGGTGTTGGAGGACGCCGGCCTCGACCCCGGTCGGCTCGCCGGGGTCCGGCCTCTGAGCGGCGGTACGTACAACACCGTCGAGGAGCTCCTCCTCACCGACGGCACCAGGTACGTGGTCAAGGTCCCGCCCGCGGCCACCGTTCCCGGCCTGCGCCACGAGCGCGGACTCCTCGTCGCCGAGGCCGAGTTCTACCGCAGGGCCGCCGAGGCCGAGGTCGCGGCGCCGCACGTGGTGGCCTTCGGCGCCGGCGCCGACGCGGCCGTACCGCATCTGCTGATGACGGCCTGCCCCGGAGTGCCCTGGGACACCTCGGTCACCGATTCCGAACGCCCGCCTCTGCGCCGTGAGTTGGGCCGCCAGGTGGCGCGGCTGCACTCGGTGACCGGGCCGGGCTTCGGCTACCCGTCCCGCGCCCTCGGGCCGCTCGCCCCCGACTGGCGGACCGCGTTCACCACCATGATCGAGGCGGTCCTCGACGACGCCCGGGACTACGAGGCGCGGCTGCCCCGGTCCGTCGAACAGGTGGCGGCCACGGTCCGGGCCGGGTCCCCGGCACTCGACGACGTCACCGTCCCCGCGCTGGTCCACTTCGACCTGTGGGACGGCAACATCCTCGTCGACCGACCGGCCGGCGGGGAGCCGCGCATCGGCGGGCTCATCGACGGCGAGCGGATGTTCTGGGGCGACCCCCTCGCCGACTTCGTCTCCCTCGCGCTGCTGGGGGACATCAGGAAGGACGAGGCGTTCCTCGCCGGCTACCGGGAGGCGGGCGGCCGGGCCGAGTTCGACGTCCCGGCCCGGGTACGGCTGGCCCTCTACCGGGCCTATCTCTACCTGATCATGCTCACCGAGACGGTCCCCCGGGCGGTCGACGTCGAGAAGGAGCGCTGGGTCCAGTCGGCGGTGGCACCGGAACTCGTCGCCGCCCTGGACGAGATCGAGGCCCTCGCCCGGCTCACGGGAGTCCGGATCCCTTGAACGGACGCACCGTACGCGACCTCAGACGCGCCAACCGCACGGCCGTCCTGCAGCGCCTCTGGTTCGACGGCCCCCTCAGCCGCTTCGAACTCGGCCCCGCCACCGGGCTCAGCTCGGGCTCGGTCAGCAACGTCGTGGCCGACCTGGTGACCGACGGGCTGGTCGAGGAGGCCGGCAGCGTCGACTCCGACGGCGGCCGCCCCCGCACCCTGCTGCGGGTGGCGCCCCACAGCGGGCACATGATCGGCGTCGACGTCGGCGAGACGCGGGTCCGCGTCGAGCTGTTCGACCTCACCCTGACCGAACTCGCCCGCGCCGAACGCCCGTTGACCGGGCGCGGCTACGATGTCGAGGTCGTCGTCGGCCACATCCGCGACGGCATCGCCGAGGTGCTCGCGGACGCCGCCGTCGAGCCGGAGCGGCTGCTCGGCGTCGGCATCGGGGTGCCGGGCATCGTCGCGCACAACCCGGACGACGGGGCCGTCGTGCACGGACAGACCATCGGCTGGGACGCCGTCCCGCTGGAAGCGCTGCTGCGCACCGGCCCCCCGCTGCCCGGCGGCGTCCGGTACTTCATCGACAACGGCGCCAAGACCCTCGGCCAGGCCGAGATGTGGTTCGGCGGCGGCCGCGGGGCCCGCAGCGCGGTGGTGGTCCTCTTCGGGTCCGGCGTCGGCGCCTGCCTGGTCACCCCCGAGGTGGAGCACGGCCGGGCGGTCGAATGGGGGCATCTGACCGTACGGGTCAGAGGGCGCCGCTGCCGCTGCGGAGCCCTCGGCTGCCTGGAGGCCTACGCCGGCGCCGAGTCGCTGCTGGAACGCTGGCGCGAGGAAGGGGGCCGGCCGCCCGAGGGCGTCGACGAGGAGACCGCGCTGACCGCCCTGCTCGCCGCCGCCCACCCCGCGGACGGGACCCCGGCCGACCCGGTGGCGCTCGCCGTCCTGGAGGAGACCGCCGAGTACCTGGGCGCCGGACTGTCCGACCTGATCAACCTCTTCCAGCCCGAGCGCATCCTCATCGGCGGCTGGGCCGGGCTCCAGCTGGGCGCACGGTTCCTGCCCGCCGTACGGCGGCACGCGACGGCGTACGCGCTGCGGTACCCGGCCGGGAAGGTGACCGTCGACCTCGGCCGGCTCGGCCCCGACGCGGTCACCGTCGGCGCGGCCATCCTCCCGCTCGCGGACTTCTTCGCCCGCGGCGGCCGGCGTCCCGAGCCCCCGCCCGAGGGGCCCGCGCCGGCCTGGCGGGCCGCCCTGGACGAGCGCGCCCCGCGCTGACGTTTCGCCGACCTGCGCGGAGGTACTCGCGCTCCCGCCGACGCCGAGAACGAACAGGGAGGACGTCGTGGACCACCGCAACGAAGGGCCGGGCGAGAACGGCGACCCGATCCCGCGGGACCTGCCGGACCAGCAGGCGGGCGAGGGCGAGGACCCCTGGGAGGTCGCCACCGTGCCGGGCGAGGACGAGCCCACCGCCGACCAGTCCGAGGACGTCCCCGACACCGACGAGGCGGGCACCGGCCGGCAGGGGGCGGAGCGGTCGGACACCGTGCACCCGGAGCACCCGGGAGCACAGGAGTCCTCCGGCTGAGAACCACCCGGCCCGGCCGGGGCTCGGCAGGCATGCAGCGAGCCTCCGCGGGGTCCTGGCCGGGGCTCGGCAGGCATGCGCCGAGCCTTTGCCGGGTTTCGGCCGGGGCTCGGCAGGCTTCGCCGTGCCTCCCGCCGGATCCGGGCCGGGGCCTCAGCCGGCCTTGCGGCCCTTCATCGGCTCCGTCCGGGCCCCCGCGCCCTGCTGCATCCCGTGGAGGAACTCCTCCAGGACCTCGCCGGCCGTGTGCTCCGGGTGCCAGCCGAGTTCCGTACGCGCCCGCGTGCAGTCCATCAGCGGCAACCGCAGGACCGCGTCGAACAGGTGCGGGGAGGCGGGGAGCAGGTGCAGGCCCCACGCGGCCGCGATCGCCGAGCGGGCCGCGGTGCGCGGCAGCCGTACCGGACGGGCGTCGAGCATCCCGGCCAGCAGCTCCGCGTCCACCGGCGGCTCGCCCGCCAGGTTGAAGGCGCCCCGGACGTCCGAGTGCACCGCCAGCGCATAGGCCCGCGCCGCGTCGTCGGTGTGCAGGGCCTGCACCCGCAGCCCGGGGATGTCCGGCAGGAACGGCAGCAGCTCGGGCCGGGCCAGCTGGCCGGGCAGGAAACGGCCGCCGAAGATCCGGCGCTGCTCGCTCGCCGACTCCCGCTTGAAGAGGAACGCCGGACGCATCCGGACGACCCGGACCGCAGGGTGGTCGCGTTCGAAGGTGTCCAGTGCCCGCTCCAGATACGCCTTCTCCCGGCAGTACGCGGCGTCCGGCCAGCCGTGCGTCGGCCACGACTCGTCCACCGCGTGCTCCTTCGGACCCGGGGAGTACGCGCCCACGGAGGAGGCGTGCACCAGTACCGGCACCTTGGCCGCCGCCACCGCCTCGAACACCCGGATGGAGCCCAGGACGTTGGTGCGCCAGGTCGCCGCCGGGTCGTGCGTCGGCTGGAACGCCCACGCCAGATGGACCACCGCGTCGGCGCCCGCGAACTCCTCGGCCAGATCCGCCTGCGCGGACGCGAGATCCACCGCCGACCACTCGGTCCGGGCGGGCGACCAGTCCGGGATCCGCCGGGCCAGGCCCCGTACGGAGCCCACCTCCGGATCCTCGGAGAGAAGGCGCACCACGCTGGTTCCCACGTTGCCGGTGGCGCCCGTGACCACGATCCTGCTGCCGCTTGAAGTGCTCACCTTCGGCTCCTTCGGGCCGCTGGGGCGGGGGGAACCGCCCGAGTACCCGGCCCTCGGCGATACACGCGGTGCACGGCGCGGACTCCGGCCGCGAGAGGATCACCCCATGAGCGAGATCATCCTGATGTCCGACGCCCGCGTGGCCGCCGTACCGGTCGAGGAGAACGGCGAGCCCCTGGTGGACGTCCGCGGTCACCTCCTCGTCGACGACCGCAAGCACGAGGACTCCCTGGGCGCCGAGGTCCATCTGCGCCAGGGCGTCCTCGACCGGCTGCTCGCGGCGCAGGCCCTGCTGCCGGGCGGGCTGCGGCTGCTCTTCGTGGAGGGATACCGGCCACCGGCCCTCCAGCGGCAGTACTTCGAGCAGTACGGCGACGAGCTGCGCGCCGCCCACCCGGACTGGTCCGCCGACCGGATCAGGACCGCGGCCAGCCGCTATGTCTCCCCGCCCGAGATAGCCCCGCACAGCGCCGGCGCGGCCGTCGACCTCACGCTCGTGGACGCCGACGGCCGCGAACTCGACCTGGGCACCGCCATGAACGCCAACCCGGAGGAGAGCGACGGCGCCTGCTACACGGGCGCAGGCAACATCACCGCGGAGGCCGAGGCCAACCGGGCCGTGCTGGGGCAGGCGCTGGGCGCGGCGGGCCTGGTCAACTACCCGACGGAGTGGTGGCACTGGTCGTACGGCGACCGCTACTGGGCGCTGGAGACCGGGGCACCCGCCGCGCTGTACGGGCCGAAGGACCTGGCCGGCCACTGAGGGACCTCGCCGGAACTGCCGGAGCGCGGCTCAGGCGAACGCGTTCACGCCCGTCAGCTCCGCCGACAGCGTCCACAGCCGGGCCGCCTGCTCCGGGTCCGTCGCCCAGGCCCGGACGCCGCTGCTCTGGTCGCCGTCCACGGCGGGCTCGGCGACGTCGCAGTCCTCCAGGTAGACACCGCCCATAACGGCCAGCTGGGGCGAGGTCGCCGCCCACACCTGGGTGGCCGCGCCCTGCTCCGGGCTCTTGAACCCCGACGGGTTGAGCACGTTGCCCTGCTCGTCGATCCAGCCGCGCTCCACCATCTCCGCCTTGGGCAGGTGGCGCTGGAGCGGGGTGAGGATGCCGCCCGGGTGCAGCGAGAAGGCCCGCACCCCGCGCTCGGCGCCGAGCTTGTCGAGGTGCACGGCGAACAGGACGTTCGCCGTCTTCGCCTGGCCGTAGGCCTGCCACTTGTCGTAGCCGGTCCGCCAGTGGACGTCGTCCCAGCGCATGCCGTGGAAGTGGTGGGCGCGCGAGGACACCGACACCACGCGGGCGCCGCCCGGCTCGATGGCCGGCCACAGACGGTTGACCAGGGCGAAGTGCCCGAGGTGGTTGGTCGCGAACTGCGCCTCCCAGCCGGGCCCGACCCGGGTCTCCGGGCAGGCCATGATCCCGGCGTTGTCGATGACGAGGTCGACGGTGCGGCCGGAGGCGAGGAAGCGCTCGGCGAAGGCGCGCACGCTGTCGAGGTCGCCGAGGTCGAGGTCGTCCAGTTCCACCCCGTCGAGGCCGGCGAGGGCCTCCTTCGCGGTGTCGGGACGGCGGGCCGGGACGACGACCCGGGCGCCCGCCTTCGTGAGGGCCCTGGTGGTCTCCAGGCCGAGCCCGGAGTAGCCGCCGGTGACGATCGCGAGCTTGCCGGACAGGTCGACGCCGGCGAGGACGTCGTCGGCGGTGCTGTGGGCGCCGAACCCCGAACCGATCTTGTGCTGTGCAGTGCTCATGACCGGAACGCTACGAATTGGAGTGCGCTCGAAGTCAAGCCGCACTCCGGGCCGTGGCAGCCGGAACACGAGGAAGCCCCGACCGGACGGGGGAATCACGGTCGGGGCGGTCAAGTGGTGGGCACGGATGGCGGTCGCCTCTCGGCGAAAGGCTCCACAGGGCTTCAGCCGAACGATCGTCCCTGTGGGCAAAAGGTGAGGCCCGGGGACACTGTCCCATCCGCACCCACGGTCTGTTCAACGGGCAACGACCCTGTGGTGTTCCTCGGCAGGGACCGATTCCGGGTGAGCTGTGTCACCCCTCCCGGCCGGTCGGAACGGTCTCGCTCCACAGGTTCTCGGCCTGGAGCAACAGCGTCCCGAGGACCGTCGTTCCCTCGGCCCCCTGCCCGGCGTGGTCCCGCAGCCCGTCCTGGAGCTGCGCACGCAGCTCCCGCATCGCCTCCCGCGCTCCTTCGTCCGGTCGTACGTCGTCGCCGGCCCCGAGCAGCCGGCGGCTCTCGGCGTGACAGGCGTCGCCGATCAGCTCCAGCAGCCGGGCGTAGGCGTCCAGCACCGGCCCGGAGGGCGCGGTGGGAGCGCGGTCGTCGTCGGCGGCGACCGCCAGGGTCCGGGTGAGCGCGCGGACGTGCCCGGTGACCCGGCTCCAGCGTTCGTCCTCCTGCTCCGGCGGGACGGGCGCGGGAGGCCGCCGTACGGCACGCAGGGGCGCGGCGGTCAGCCGCAGGCTCTCCCGGCTCCACCCGCGCGCGGAGCGCAGCGCCTCCAGCCGGTGCTCCAGATGGCCCGAGGCATGCGACCACCCCTGGGTGTCCCACTCGCCCTCGCGCAGATCACCGGCCACGGTGTGCAGGACGTCGCCCGCCTCCCGGGCCAGGGCCGCGAGGTTCTCGCGGACGTCCCGCAGATGGATGGGGGGCAGCACGAACGCGTTCACGGCGAGGCCGATCACCGCGCCGAGCGCCGCCTGCCCCACCCGGTGCCCGACGGAGGACGCTCCGGCGGCACCGGTGGCGAGGGTGAACAGCGCGGTGGTGGCTCCGTAGATGCCCTGGTCGCCGAAGCGCGGCCAGTTCGCCAGCAGCACCAGCGGCGGCACGGACAGCGCCACCGCGCCCAGGGTGCTCCCGGTGACGGCCAGCGCCACCGCCGCCAGCACCGTCCCGCAGCAGATCGCGGCGAGCTGCCGCGTGGCCTGCAACACAGAGCTGTACACGGTGGCCTGCACGAGGACGACCGCCGCCCAGGGCGCCATCAAAGCCATCGGATCGCCCATCCACACGCCCGCCACGAGCCAGGCCAGGATCGCGGCGGCCGAGGCCTTCAGGGACTGGACGAGCAGATCGCGTTCCCGCCCGGGGCCGTGGAAGGCGGCGCGGGCCGCCCGGCCGACGGCCCTGGCCTCGTGCCGCAGCGCGAGCGCCGGGCGGGACGGGTGCTGCACCACCTGGGTCGTACGCGTCGTCGGCAGAGTGTTCCGGTCCGTCATGCCAGCGGGCTGTCCGCCAGGTTCGCCAGCAGCTGGGCCGGGTCGTCGTAGATCGCCTGCGCGCCCGCCTCCTCCAGGTCGGCGCGCGGGACACCGCCGCACAGCACCCCGACGCAGCGCACCCCGGCCCGGGTGCCGGCCCGCATGTCCCAGACGGTGTCCCCGACGAAGACCGCCCGTTCGGCCGGCACCCCGGCCAACTCCAGGGCGTGCTCGACGGGTTCGGGGGACGGCTTGCCCTCCTCGACGTCGTCGGCGCTCGCGGTGGCCATGATCGCGTCGTCCGCGGCGATCGCCCGGCGCAGCGCCGACAGCTCGGCGCCGCCCGCCGAGGTCGCGAGCACCACCCGCCAGCCCTCGCGATCGAGCCGCCGCAGCAGCGCGCCCGCGTCCTGGAGGGCCGGCAGCCGGTCGAAGTACTGCCCGTACAAAGCCTTGTGGGCGGCGCTCAGCTCGGCGTCCTGGTCCTTGTCGCGGTCCTCACCGAGCAGGTGGGCGACGAGGTCCTCGGAGCCGAGCCCGACGGCCCGGTGGACGGCGTGCATCGGTACCTGGTGGCCCGCTTGCCTGAACGCCTCCCACCAGGTCGTCACATGCAGATGGTTGGTGTCCACGAGAGTCCCGTCGACGTCGAACACTGCCGCCCGTTCCATGAAGGCTCCTTTCCTGTCGTGCCGGACGGGTACCACGTCAGGCGGTCGCCACTCGGGACGGCACCCGCCCGTCCCGGGACCAGCCCAGCAGCTCGGGAAGGCTCCAGGTGGTCACGATCCGTCCGGCCGGCGCCCCGCACTCCTCGGCCCGCGCGCACCCGAGGATCTGCCAGTCGAGCTGGCCGGGCGCGTGCGCGTCGGTGTCGACGGAGAACAGCACGCCCGCCTCGACCGCCCTGCGCAGCAGCCGGCGGGGCGGGTCCAGGCGCTCCGGGCGGCTGTTGATCTCCACCGCCGTGCCCGACTCGGCGCACGCGGCGAACACCTCGTCCGCGTCGAACTCGGACTCGGGCCGCCCCCGCCCGGTCACCAGCCGACCGGTGCAGTGCCCGAGGACGTCCGCGTGCGGATTCCGTACGGCCGCCACCATCCGCCGGGTCATCGCGCGGGCGTCCATGCGCAGCTTGGAGTGCACGGACACCACCACCACGTCCAGGCGGTCCAGGAGTTCGGGTTCCTGGTCCAGCGAGCCGTCGTCGAGGATGTCGCACTCGATGCCGGTGAGCAGCCGGAAGGGGGCCCAGGTCTCGTTCAGTGCGGCGACCACGTCCAGCTGCTCCCGCAGCCGCTCCGGGGACAGCCCCCGGGCCACGGTGAGGCGGGGGGAGTGGTCGGTGAGCACGGCCCACTCGTGGCCGAGCTCCACCGCGGTCCGGCCCATCTCCTCGATCGGGCTGCCACCGTCCGACCAGTCGGAGTGCAGATGGCAGTCGCCGCGCAGCAGCGCCCGCAGCTTCTCGCCGCCGCCGGTGCGCGGCGCGCCGGACTCGCCCTCCAGCTTCTCCAGGTAGCCCGGCACCCCTCCGGCCAGGGCCTCCCGCACCACCTGGGCCGTCTTCGGGCCGATGCCCTTGAGTGACTCCAGCGAGCCGGCCTCCGCCCGCTCGCGCACCTCGTCCGCGGGCAGCCCGCTCAGCACCCGGGCCGCCGTACGGAAGGCACGGACGCGGTACGTCGGTGCCAGGGACCGCTCCAGCAGGAAGGCGATCCGCTCCAGCGCCTCGACGGGATCCATGGCCACCTCCTCCACCCAGAGTTCCCCAGGGACTCGGGGGGCGCACGACGGGGGAGCGGTCCGTGCGGCGGGCGGTTTGTCGGGTGCGCCCTCGGGTACTGCGATGCGGCGTCGGAGGTCCGCACCCCGACGTCCCCCCCCACCCCCGAGGAGGCCGAGATGTCCGCCCCCACCGCACCCCGCAGCAAGGTGGCCGTGATCACCGGAGCCGACTCCGGCATCGGCAGGGCCACCGCCGTCCGGCTGGCCCGTGCGGGGATGGACGTCGGCATCACCTGGCACAGCGATCTCAAGGGCGCGGAGGAGACCGCCGACGAGGTCCGCGCCCTCGGACGGCGGGCCGCCGTGGCGCAGATGGACCTCACCCGGCTGCCCGTCGCCGCCGACGCCGTCGACGAGCTGTGCGACCGGCTCGGCCGCCTCGACGTCCTGGTCAACAACGCGGGCACCGGCACCATGACGCCCTTCCTCGACCTGGAGCTGGACACCGTCCGCGAGGTCCTCGACGTCGACCTGGTAGGACCGTTCCTGTGCGGTCAGAAGGCCGCCCGGCACATGATCCGACAGGGCTCCGGCGGCCGGATCGTCAATGTGACCTCCGTCCACGAGCACCAGCCGCGGGTCGGGGCCGCCCCCTACTGCGCGGCCAAGGGCGGACTGGGCCTGCTGACCCAGGTCATGGCCCTGGAGCTCGCCGAGCACGGCATCACCGTCAACGCGGTCGCGCCCGGCGAGATCGCCACTCCGATGACGGGCCAGGAGGACACCGACGTGCACACCCAGGAGCGTCCCGGTGTGCCGCTCGGCCGCCCGGGCGACGCACGCGAGGTCGCCGCGGTGATCGCCTTCCTCGCCGGGCCCGAGGCCACCTACGTCACCGGCGCGTCCTGGAGCGTGGACGGCGGGATGCTCCGCATGGGACCGCAGGCCGGCTCGCACCTCGGGGACGACGAGTGGCGGCGCCCTTGAGACTCGCACCAGTTCCGGCAACCGCCCTGGTCTCACCCCTCGGCTTCTTCCGGATCGGCAGGGAGACCTACGCGTCCGCGCGCTGGTCGACGCCGACGCCCTGACCGTCGTACCCGTACTGGGAGCGGAACGCCTGGCACGACCTGGCCCCCGCGCTCACCCGGCTGGGCGAACGCGGGGGCTTCGGGTGTCCGGCCACCCAGGGCGCGGTCGAGGCGGCGGTCCGCACCCTGCTCGGGGGATGACGCTCGCCTCTCCCTCCCGCGCATCGCGTTCTACGCTCTAGACATGACCGAAATCGGGAGCCCACACATCGCGAACCCGCGGATCCTGGTACTCGGGGTCCAGCCGACCACGCCGCCCTTCCGGATCGTGGAGATCGACGGGGAGGTGGTCGGTGAGGCGCGGACCGTCACCGACGTCCTGGAGGCCGCCGCCGCCTTCGGCATCACCGTCCACGACCTGGACGACCCGGACGTGGTCCGCTGGGTCGGCGGCGACAAGTTCACCTGGACCCGGCACTGACGGCCCACCGCTGGGCGGCGGTGGCGTTGCAGTCGTAGCGGTCTTCAGGCGCCCTCACGCCTTCGTGGCCGCCGGCTTCTTGTGCACCGCGCGGCTCAGCCGCCGTCCCAGCAGCAGGTAGCCGATCAGGGCACCGGACGTGTTCAGGATGACGTCGTCGATGTCGAAGGCCCGCCCCTCCACCAGGGCGCCCTGCGCGAACTCGACCAGCAGCATCACCACGGCCGTCAGCAGGACGATCCGCAGCAGCCCCCGGGTCTTGGGAGCGATGATCGGCACCAGGATCCCGAACGGCACGCCCAGCAGGATGTTCCCGCCGATCTGCTTGACGGCGTCCCGCATCTCGGGCTGGTCCAGATAGGCCTTGAGCGAGGCGCCGGGATGCAGGTTGGTGTGGGTCAGATCCACCGACGCGGGCGAGGGCTCCAGGGTCAGCCGGGCCAGCACGACGGCGAACGCCACCATGAACGCGAAGGCGAACACCATCGCCACGAAGCGGACGACGAGGGAGAGCGGATTACGCCGGGGGCGGGCGGGCTTCGCCGCGGGTTCGGTCTTGGCGGTGCCGGCGTCCGACGCCGCTCGCGAACGTGAGAGCACCCAGGCCATTGGTTCCTCCACTCTGCAACTTCCCTGTGTGGTAAGGCGATTACCCCTGAACGCCCCGAGAATGCCGCCGCGCCACACGGGGGTGCTGGTGGGCACCGCCGTGTGGCGCGACTGGTCAGCTGCCGTAGGTGACCTCGACCTTCTTGAAACCGAGCGAGCCCAGCAGACCCTTGAGCATGTTGGTGGTGTTGGTCTCCGCCCGCTTGGTCAGCTCGCTCTCCTTCGCGGCCTCCGTGATGTGCCTGACGGCGAGCTTCTGGACGGCCTGTTCGCTGTTGGGGTTGTCGGAGAAGAAGTCACCGAGCCGGTCGAGCAGACCGCGCTGCTTGGAGACCGCGTAGGAGCGGTCCGCGTCCAGCGTGGCCTTGCCCAGCTGGGCGTGCGGCAGCCGCAGGGTGGCGGCCGTGCGGTCCTCGTTGACCGTCACGTCGTTCTTGGCGACCTTGCCGAGGTCGACATAGGCGTCGACGGCGCCCGCCCCGACGTACAGGGTGCGGGAGCCGCGGATCGCGTCGGGCAGGAACTTGGTGTCCTTCTCCAGGTCCACGACGACCTGGAAGTTGCCGGAGGCGGCGTCGTAACGGCTGATGTCCTGGATGGACTCCAGAAGTGCGGGACCCGAACGGTCGTGGGTCTCGGTGCCGAACAGGTCCTTGAGGCCAGGGATCACACTGAGCCGGATACCGGCGAAGAACACCACGAGCACCACCACGACGGCGGTGAGTACCTTCGCCCAGCCGGGCATGCGCCTGGACACGCGCCTGATGGGAGTCGTCATGCGACGGCCCTCCTTCCTAGAAGCACGGATGCCCAGCGACGACGCCCAAAAGCGCGGCAGCACCGTCTTGTTGGCTGATTGGGACACTGCCGGGACACTCGGGGGCGCACTAGCGTGGGAAACTCCGCGTACGGCGTGTCTGGAGACCCGGATGAGCACAGACAGCACGTCCCGGACCCTGCGTCCCATGCACCGCATACCCCTGCCCGAGTCCGGCCCGCCCCGGCTCACCGCCCTGGCCACCGGCACACCGGTGTGGCTCGTGACGCGTTACGCCGATGTCCGCCAGGTGCTCATGGATCCCCGCTTCGACCGGAAGTCCCTCAAGGCCGAGGACGCCCCGCCGCTGCTCGTCGTGCCGAACCTGCTGGACTCACCGGACGGCCTCCTCAACCAGGACGGCCCGTCCCACCAGCTGCTCCGGGGCACGGTCCAGAGGGCCTTCACCCCACGCGCGATCGCCCGCTGGCGGCCCTGGACCGCCTCCGTGGTGGAGTCCCTCCTCGACGACCTGGCCGGGCAGCCGCAGCCGGCCGACATCGTGGAGGCGTTCACGCGCAGGCTGCCGGTCTCGGTGATCTCCCGGCTGATGGGCCTGGAGGACGCCGACTGGGAACGCATCCGGGGCTGGGCCGACCACGCCCTGTCCGGCGGCGCGCACTCCGCCGAGGAGGTCGGCGCGGCGATGCGGGAGTTCGGTCTGTTCTGCGCCGAGCTGGTCGCCGAGCGGCGCAAGGAGCCCGGCGATGACCTGGTCAGCGCGCTGGTCGTGGCGGGCGACGGCCTCGGCATCGAGGAGCCGCGCCTGGTCGTCCTGGTTCTCGGCCTGGTGGTCGCCGGACACGAGACGACCATGACGGCCCTCGGCAACATCGTCGTCCACCTCCTCACCGACGGGCGGGCGGCCTGGCCGGGCCTCGCCGAGAGCCAGGAGGCGGCCGAGACCGCCGTCGAGCAGCTGCTGCGGACGATCCCGCTGAGCGAGGGCAGGGTGCTGCCGGGGCTGATCCGCCGGGCGGTGGAAGAGGCCGAGGTCGGGGGCGTGACGATTCCGGCGGGGGCGGTGGTCGCGGTGCAGACGAACGCGGCGAACAGGGATCCGGCTGTCTTCCCCCAGCCCGCCGAGACCGACCTGTTCGCCCCGCTCACCACACCGAGCGTGGTCTTCGGCGCGGGCCCCCACCACTGCCTGGGCGCCTGGCTGGCCCGCCTGGAGCTGGGGCTGGCCCTGCACCGCCTCGCGGTCCGCTTCCCGGGGCTGCGGGCCGAGTTCACGGCGGAGACGATCGCGTGGCGGGAGGGCCAGATGACACGAGGGCCGCGGAGACTACCGGTGTCCTGGTGAAGGTCGGTCGAGCTCCCGGTCGCCGCCCGGTCTCGACCACCACACCCCTTCTCCGTGCGTGAGCGCCGGCAGCCGCAGTTCGACCTCCCGCACCCGCCCCGCCGGAAGCTCACCGGTGACCACCCACGCCGTCTCCCCGCCCGATGTGCCCGTGAACTCCGCTCCCCGCGAGGCGAGCAGAGCCGTCACCGGCGCCAGCGCGGCCGCCGGAACCTCCACCTCGAACGCGTGACACGGCTCGAACAACCGGGTCCCGGCCCGCTCCAGCGCCGTGCGCAGCACGATCGGCGTGAGCCCGCGGAAGTCGGCGGCCGTACTGATCGGCCCGACGAAGCCGGAGCGGATCAGGGTGACCCGGTAGTCCGTCACGGCCGCACCGGTCAGCCCGGTCGCCATGCCCGCGTGCACCGACTCCTCGACGGCCTGGTGGAACGCCCGGGGGAGTGCGCCGAGTTCGGTCTCGTACGTGAACACCCCGCCGGAGCCCCGCTCGCCCGGCTCGACCCGCAGGCCGATCGTCGCCCAGTACCGGGCCCCCAGATGCCAGGGCAGGTCAGCGCAGGCTTCCCCCGTGCCGCGCGGACGCTCCAGGTACCGGACCCGGCCCGGCTCGAACTCCGCCTCGACGCCGTAGTCCTGGACGAGGGTCGCCGCGAGGACCTCCATCTGGACCTCGCCGTACAGGAGCAGGGAGGTGGCGCCGCCGGCCGCGGGGCGGGCGTGGAGCAGGGGGTCCTGGTCGGCGAGGGTCAGCAGGGCGGAGCGCAGCCGGGACGCCTCGGCGGGGTGGCGGGCGGTGACCAGGGTCTCCAGGGTCGGGGGCGCGAACTGCGGTGCGCGGTCGGTCGGTTCACCGAGGTGGTCGCCCACCCGGAGGCCGGTGGAGAACGTCAGCGAGGCGATGTCGCCGGCGGTGAGGGGGCCGCTCAGGTGGGTCGCCCGCCCATGGATCCGGCTCGTGCTGCCGTCGGCGCCGCGCCTGAGGAACGTCAGCCGCTGACGCTCCGTCACCTCACCGCCGTACAGCCGCAGATGGGCGATGCGCTCACCGCCGGGTCCCGGCCGTACGGCGAACACCGTGCCGCGCGGCTCGCCGCCCGGTGTCGCGGGTGCCGGCGGGATCAGCCTGGTCACGGCCTCGACCAGGTCGGACACGCCCTGGCCGCCGAGGGCCGACCCGAAGTACACGGGGTGGAAGGAGCCGTCGGCGGTACGGGCGGCGAGGGACTTGCGCAGGTCGTCCGGGGTGGGGTCGGGGCCGTCCACGAGCGCCGCGAGGATGTCCGGGTCGACCTCGGCGAGTGCTTCGGCCGCCGAGTCGGCGCCCAGCGGCTGCACGCGCGCGTCGGACGAGCCGATGCCCGTCACCCGCGCCAGCGGGGCGACGTACGGCGTCAGTCTGCGGCGGATGTCGGCGAGCAGGTCCTCGTCGCGGGCGCCGGGGCGGTCGATCTTGTTGACGAAGATCAGCGTGGGCAGCCGCAGCCTGCGCAGGGTCCGCAGCAGGACGCGCGTCTGCGCCTGTACGCCCTCCACGGCGGACAGCAGCAGGACCGCGCCGTCGAGGATTTCCAGGGCGCGCTCGACCTCGGCGATGAAGTCGGAGTGCCCGGGGGTGTCGATGAGGTTGATCCGGGTGCCGTGGGCGGTGAACGAGGCGACCGCGGAGCGGATGGTGATGCCGCGCTGCCGCTCGATCGCGCCGTCGTCCGTGCGGGTGTCGCCGGTGTCGACGCTGCCGAGCCGGTCGATCGCGCCGTGGTCGAACAGCAGCCGCTCGGTGAGGCTGGTCTTACCGGCGTCGACGTGGGCCAGAATGCCGATGTTCAGGGTGTGCATGCGGGGTCGAGTCCTCGAGAACCGTGGGCCGAAGGGGGCGCTGGGTCATGTCGAGGAGACGGCGCATGCGAGGGTTCCTGACGTGAGGGGACACGGGCACGGCCATGATGGCGTGCGCCCTGTGGGGTCCCGCAACCGAATTCCGGTGGCCAGTAGCATGGGCGCGGCAGCCCGGAATGATCATCGGAGGAGCGGATCCGTGCGAGACATCGCCGTGTTCAGCGGTAGCGCCCACCCCGAGCTGGCGGCGGAGGTCTGCGCGCATCTGGGGGTGCCGCTCAGCCCCACCCGGGTCAGCCGGTTCGCCAACGACTGCCTGGAGGTGCAGCTCCAGGCCAACTGCCGGGAGCGGGACGTCTTCCTGGTCCAGCCGCTCGTCAGGCCGGTCCAGGAGCACCTGGTGGAGCTGCTGCTGATGTGCGACGCGGCCCGGGGTGCCTCCGCGCGCCGGATCACCGTCGTCATGCCGCACTACTCCTACGCGCGCTCCGACAAGAAGGACGCGCCCCGGATCTCGCTGGGCGGCCGGCTCGTCGCCGACCTGATGGTCTCGGCCGGCGCGAGCCGCGTCCTCGCCATGACCCTGCACTCCCCGCAGGTCCACGGCTTCTTCTCGGTGCCCGTCGACCATCTGCACGCCCTGCGGGAACTCGCCGCGCACTTCCAGCGGTACGACCTCTCCCGCACCACCGTGGTCTCCCCGGACCTCGGCAACGCCAAGGAGGCCGCCGCCTTCGCCCGGCTGATCGGGGCCCAGGTGGCCGCCGGCGCCAAGCAGCGGTTCGCCGACGACCGGGTCAGCATCAGCGACGTCATCGGCGAGGTGGCGGGGCGGGACGTCATCGTCCTGGACGACGAGATCGCCAAGGGCTCGACGGTCCTCGAACTCCTCGACAGACTGCGCGAGTTGGGGCCCCGGTCGATCCGGGTGGCCTGCACCCACGGGCTGTTCGCGCACGGTGCCCTCAAGAGGATCGGCGAGCAGCCCGACGTGCTGGAGATCGTCTGCACCAACACGGTTCCGGTCCCCGAGGAGGAGCGCACCGACAAGCTGCGGATCCTCTCCATCGCCCCCGCCCTCGCCGAGGCCGTACGGCGCATTCACAACGGCGAGTCCGTCAGTGCCCTGTTCGACGAGCCCCGGAGCGCATGACCGGTAAGTCGTGCGGGTCGACGGCGGGGTGCGCGCGGAGACTCGCGGTCATCACGAGGCGGCGACCCGCGGTCATGACGAGGCGGCGACCCGCGGTCATAACGAGCCGGACGTGGCCTCGGGCTGCCCCAGGGCCGCGTCCAGCGAGGGCAGCGGGGGCAGCAGCCGGGTCAGACCGGTCACCCGCATGATCCTCAGGGTGAGCGGGTGCGTGCAGACCAGGAGCAGCCGGCCGTCGCGGTCGAGGACCCGGGACCTGGCGCGGTAGAGCAGCCGCAGCCCGGAGCAGTCGAGGAACTCGACGAGGCTCAGGTCGATCACCACGCGGACGTCGGGGTCGGCCGTGGCCCGGTCCAGGTGCGGCTCGATCTCCGCGGCCGCGGCGATGTCGATCTCCCCGCGGAACTCCAGCACGGTGTGGCCGCGCTCCTCGTGGACGCGCAGATGCCTCGACAGCGGTGCCGGTTCCTGCTGCACGACGACATCGCCTCCCACCGCTTCGCGCAAATGCGTTCCCCGCCCTGCAAGTTACCCTCGATGGAATGAATTTGAGCATGTTCGATTGACATATGTCTTCGAATTGCGACCGCCAGTTCGCAACCGGTTCACGCGGGGCTCGCGCCCGGCTCAGGAAAGGGCGTGCCAGGCCGTGGTGAGGGCCTGCCGGAACTGCTCGGTCTGGTGTGCGGTGAGGTCCCGCACCATCCGCTCCTCCAGCTCCCGCACCGGACCCTCGTGCCGGGCGAGCAGCGCGCGGCCCTCCTCGGTCAGCAGGATCAGCAGCACCCGGCGGTTGTTCGGATTGCGCTCCCGGCGCACCAGGCCGCGCGTCTCCAGGGAGCGCACCAGGTCGGCGATCGACTGCGCGGTGACGAAGGAGTCCCGGGCCAGCTGTGCCGCCGACAGCCCGTCGTGCCGCTGCAGGACGGTCAGGGCCGTGTACTGCAGCGCGGTGATCCCGGAGGGCTTGACCAGCTCGTCCAGATGGGAACGGACGACGAGCTCCACCTGTTTCACCATGTAGAGGAGCGACGGGGGCGCCGCCTTGGTCACCTGTGTGTCGAGCATGGGTTCAGGCTAGAGCATTGACAGGAAACCTGTCTGTAAAGAGACTGCGAACCAACAGGAATCCTGTTGGTTGAAATCTTGGCGACGATGCTGAGGAGCGGTGATGTCCCCCATCGAGATCGAACCCGGACGGCTGTTCGTGGGCGGCCAGTGGCGCGAGGCCGCCGACGGCGCCCGCACCGAGGTGGTCGACCCGTCCCGGGGCGCGGTGGTCACCACCGTCGCGGAGGCCGGAGCCGCCGACGTGGACGCGGCCGTGCGCGCCGCCCGGGAGGCCTTCGACGCCGGGACCTGGTCCGGCCTCAGCGGCCGCGAGCGGGGCCGGATCCTGCACCGGGTCGCCGAGCTGATCCGCGAGAACGGCGACGAGCTCGCCCAGCTGGAGAGCCTCGACGTCGGCAAGCCGATCTCGCTGTGCCACGCCGTGGACATCACGAACGCGGCCAACGACTACGAGCACTTCGCCGCCCTCGCCCACTCCGTGGACGGTGCCGTCCGCGACACCCCCATGAACGCCCTCGCCTACACCAAGCGCGAGCCGCTCGGGGTGGTCGCCGCGATCACCCCCTTCAACTTCCCGCTCATCCTCGCCGGATCGAAGATCGGTCCCGCCCTCGCCGCCGGCAACACAGTCGTGCACAAGCCCGCCGACGAGACCCCGCTCAGCGCCCTCTACATGGCGGGCCTGCTCCAGCGGGCGGGCGTGCCGGACGGCGTGGTCAACGTCGTCACCGGCTCCGGACCGGTGGCGGGGGACGCCCTCCTGCGCCACCGGGGCGTCGACAAGGTCGCCTTCACCGGCTCCACCGCGATCGGCCGGCATGTGGCGGCCACCGCGGGAGAGGCGCTCAAGCCGGTCACCATGGAGCTCGGGGGCAACGCCGCCAACCTCGTCTTCGAGGACGCCGACCTGGAGAAGGCGGTCGGCGCGATCATCAAGGCGTTCGTCTTCAACACCGGCCAGTTCTGCATGGGCGGCCCGCGCCTCCTGGTGGCCCGGCCCGTCCACAGCACCCTCCTCGGCATCCTCGCCGAGGCCGTGCCCGGCGTACCGGTCGGCGACCCGCGCGACCCCGGGACCGTCGTCGGTCCGATGGCGGGGGAGAAGCACCTGAAGAAGGTCGAGGAGTACGTCGACCTGGCCCGCAAGGAGGGCGGCCGGATCGTCTGCGGCGGTGAACGCCTCGACCTCGACGGCGGCTTCTACTACAAGCCCACGGTGATCGCCGACCTGTCCAACGACTCCCGGGTCGTCCAGGAGGAGATCTTCGGACCGGTCCTCACCGTGCAGCCCTTCGACACCGAGGACGAGGCGGTCGAACTCGCCAACTCGACGCCGTACGGCCTGGCTTCGGGCGTCCAGACGACGAACCTGGCCCGCGCCCACCGGGTCGCCGACCGCCTCCAGGCGGGCATCGTCTGGGTCAACGACTGGGCGATGCTCGACCCCGCGGTGCCCTTCGGCGGGGTCAAGGACTCCGGCTACGGCCGCGAGTACGGCCCCGAGGCGCTCGACGCCTACACCAAGGTCAAGTCCGTCGTCGTCTCGCTCGACTGAGCACCCCCCCAAGGAGTCCGATGTCCATCACCACCCGTGCCGCCGTGGTCGAGTCCGGCGGCGCACCCTTCACCCTCTCCGACGTCACCCTCGACGACCCCGCACCCCATGAGGCCCTGGTCCGCCTGGTCGCCACCGGCCTGTGCCACACCGACCTGGGCGTGGCGAGCGGCGGACTGCCCTTCCCGCTGCCCGGAGTCCTCGGGCACGAGGGCGCCGGAGTCGTCGAGGCCGTCGGCTCCGCCGTCACCGGCGTGGCTCCCGGCGACCACGTCGTGCTGTCCTTCACCTCCTGCGGCGACTGCCGCAACTGCGACGGCGGACACCCCGCCTACTGCGCCGGCTGGCTGCCGCTGAACCTCCTCGGCGGCCGCCGGGCCGACGGCTCCAGCACCATCAGCCGGGACGGCGAACCGCTCGGCGGCCACTTCTTCGGCCAGTCCTCGTTCGCCGAGCGCGCCCTGGTCGACGAGCGCAGCCTGGTCAAGGTCGACCAGGACGTGCCGCTGGAGTCCATCGCCCCGCTCGGCTGCGGGGTGCAGACCGGCGTCGGTGCCGTGTGGAACGTCCTCAAGCCCGTCACGGGATCCACGATCGTCGTCCTCGGCGCCGGAGCCGTCGGCCTGTCCGCGGTCATGGCCGCCGCCCTCACCCCCGCCACGACCGTCGTCGCCGTCGACCGGGTCGGCGAACGCCTGGAACTGGCCAAGGAGTTGGGTGCCACCCACACCGTCAACGCGGCCGAGGAGGACCTGGGCGAGGCGCTCGCCGGGATCACCGGCGGACAGGGCGCGGACGGCATCGTGGAGACCACGGGCAACGTGGGTGTCCTGCGGCAGGGTGTCGACGCGCTCGCCGCCCGCGGCACCGTGGTCGTGGTCGGCGCCCCGCCCTTCGGCACCGAGGTCTCCCTCGACGTCAACGGCCTCCTGGGCGGCAAGCGGGTCGTCGGGCTCACCCTCGGCGACGCCGAGACCCAGAGCTTCATCCCCGCCCTGGTCCGCCTGGTCAAGGAGGGGCGGCTCCCGCTGCACCGCCTGATCAGCACCTATCCGTTCGCGGACATCGACCAGGCGGTGCGGGACATGGGCGCGGGCAAGGCGATCAAGCCCGTGCTGACGTTCTGACCGATCAGTCGACCACGAGGACCAGCTTCCCGGTCGTACGGCCGGTGTCGCCCAGCGCATGCGCCTCGGCGGCATCGGCCAACGGGAAGGTCTTCTCCACTGTGGCGCGCAGCTCGCCCTTCTCCACCAGGTCCGCGATCGCGTTCATCCCGGCACGGTCGGCGTCCACGAGCATCCGCACGGCCCGCACCCCGAGCCGCTCGGCCTCCTCGCCGAACTCGTCCGAGCCGACCGGCAGGATCGACACCACGACCCCGCCCGGCCGCAGCACCCGCAGCGACTTCACGGACGTCTCGCCGCCCAGCGTGTCCAGCACCACGTCGACGTCCTTGACGGCCTCGGCGAAGTCCGTCTCCCGGTAGTCGATCGCCTCGTCCACGCCGATCTCGCGCAGGAAGTCGTGCTTGCCCGCGCTCGCCGTACCGATCACGTACGCGCCCCGCGCCTTGGCGATCTGCGCGGCCACATGGCCCACCCCGCCGGCCGCCGCGTGGATCAGCACCCGCTGCCCCGGCCGCAGGTCCGCGTACTCCACCAGCGCCTGCCAGGCGGTCAGGGACACCAGCGGCAGCGCGCCGGCCTGCGTGTGGTCGATCGACGCCGGCTTGTGGGTCAGCGCCCGCACGGGCGCGATCACGTACTCGGCGTGCGAGCCGTGGCCGTAGGGGTACGGCAGCATGCCGAAGACCTCGTCACCGGGCTTGAAGACCGCCACGCCGATGCCGACCGCCTCGACCTCGCCGGAGACGTCCCAGCCGAGAACGAACGGCGGCTCGCCGAGGAAACCGCCGTTCGCGCGGTGCTTCCAGTCGGTCGGGTTCAGGCCGGCCGCCCGCACCCGGACCAGCACCTGGTTGGGCCCCGGCGCGGGGCGCTCGATCTCGATCTCCTTGAGGACCTCGGTACCGCCGAGGGTGTCCTGGCTGATGGCTCGCATGGTGTTCACAGTGCTCATGGTCGACCAGCCTGCCGTGCTCCGCCCGCCCGGGAAATGGCACGATTGCCAAGCTTCGATAGGATCGTGCCATGAGACGTGTGGAGCGGACCGAACGGGTCGTGGTGCTGGCCCTGGACGGCGTGTACCCCTTCGAGCTGGGCATCCCCAGCCGGATCCTGGGCGCGGCCGACGGCCGGTACGAGGTGCTGACCTGCTCGGTCGACGGCCGACCGGTGCGCAGCAACGCCGACTTCACCATCGGCGTCGAGCACGGGCCGGAGGCCCTCGCCACCGCCGACACCGTGGTGATCACGCCGGTCGCGTCGGAGCGGATGCCCGCCGACCTGCCGGAGGAGGTGCGCGAGGCCCTCGCCCTCGTCCGCCCCGACGCCCGGATCGTGTCCATCTGCACGGGCGCCTTCGTCCTCGCCGCGGCCGGTCTCCTGGAGGGCCGCCGGGCCACGACCCACTGGCAGCTCGCCGATCACTTCCGGCGCCTGTACCCGCACATCGACCTCGACCCGGACGTCCTCTTCGTCGACGACGGCCGCATCCTCACCTCTGCCGGGGCCGCCTCCGGCGTGGACGTCTGTCTGCACCTGGTCCGCAAGGACCACGGCAGCGAGCTCGCCAACACCGTCGCCCGCCGCTGTGTCGTGCCGCCCTTCCGGGACGGCGGCCAGGCCCAGTACATCGAGCAGCCGGTGCCGGAACAGGGCGCCGCGAGCACGGCGGAGACCCGCGCCTGGGCCCTGGAGCGCCTCGACGAGCCCCTGACCCTGGGTGAGTTGGCCGCCCACGCCCGGATGAGCCTGCGCACCTTCGCCCGCCGCTTCAACGAGGAGGTCGGCCTCAGCCCCGGCCGCTGGCTGATCCAGCAGCGGGTGGCCCGCGCCCGGCACCTCCTGGAGTCCAGCGACCTGTCGGTCGACCAGATCGCCGGCCGCGTCGGCTTCGCCACGGGCGCGTCCCTGCGCCAGCACCTGCACGCGGCGATCGGCGTGTCCCCGCAGGTGTACCGGCGGACCTTCCAGGCGGCAGTGGCCCGCTGAACGTTCCGGGGCCCCGCGGCGTCGGAGGATCATGAGGACGGGTGGAGCGGCAACAGGGGGCGGAGTGCGCGGAATTCCTACGGCGGTGCTGGGGGCGGCGCTGGTCATGGCGGTCGTGGGGTGCGACGCCGGGGACGACCTGGTCGTCGACGGCAAGGTGCCGAGCTCGCCCTACGGCGGCCCACTGAACGTCCCCACGAAGGAACTGGACGAGCAGGGCCCGCGCGCCTCCCGCCTGGCGTCCGGAGCGGCGGGCCGGGCCCTGGAGTGCGACGGCGAGATCTGGGTCGGCAACGGACCCGAGGGCTGGAGCGACGGGGACGGCGGGGCCGACCCCGAGCAGGGACTGGGGCTGTACTTCGACCTCTTCTCACCGGAGGGCCCCCGCTCCGGCTACCGCGTCGAACGGCGGGAGAGGGACCGGGTGTTGTACTCCTACGACGTGGACGGCCGCACCAAGGTGGCGGTCGTGGTGGCCAAGGACCAGAAGGACAGGCCCGGTTGGGGTCCGGAAACCAGCGCGTCGTGCGACCCGTCCGAGCTCCCGGCCTCGTACACCGACTCCCACGGCTACGAGATCTGGACCGACCGCGCCGGCCGCCGGGTGCCGAGCTCCGAGGTCAGCAGCCGCGCCGGGGACGAGCACTGCGGCTGGCAGCAGGTGCACTTCCTCGAACTGGACGGTATGTACGCCCGAGACCCCGACGCCGTCCTCACGGACCGGTACGTGGACGACGTCCGCATGCCGGCCGACGCGAGGGACACCGGATACCGCTACGAGGACTGGGCGTTGTGGCTGACGGACGACCGGCGCACGGCCTACGTCCGCACCGCGGACGGCGTCGAGGCATGGCCACGGCTCGGCGAGGACGTGGCCTGCAAGTGAGCCCGCCTCACCGGCTCGCGTGCAGCGCGACCAGCAACTGCCAGACCTGGTCGGCGATCTCGGCGGCGGTGGCGTCGAGCAGGCCGTGCAGCCAGTCGGCCAGGACACCCGCGAAGGTCGCCGCGACCGCCGAGGCGACCAGCGGGGCGTCGGCCGCGCCCGCCAGCTCCCGCTCCCGCAGGCTGTAGGCCCTCAGGTCCCGGTGCAGCACCCGGCCCAGCGGACCGCCCCCGCCGGGCGTGAGCAGGGCCCGGTACAGGGCGGTGTGCGGGGTGAGCGAGGCGAAGAACTCCCCGAGCGCGGGCGGCGCGTGCACCGGGTCGGGCCGCCCGCGCCAGGCGTGCAGCGCCTCCACGGCATCCCGTACGACGTCCGCGCAGGCGTCGACCGCGAGCGCCTCCAGGCCGTCGTAGTGGACGTAGAAGGTGGCCCGGCCGACCCCGGCGCGCCGCACCAGCGCGGCCACGCCGACCTCCTCCAGCGGGCGCTCGGCGCACTCCGCGAGGAGCGCCTCCCGCAGCCGGGCCCGGGTGCGGGCCGCTCGCGGATCCTGGGGCGCGGGGCGGGTCACTGTGCGGCGAGAACAGCGGCCAGGGCGATCGCGCCGGGTAGCGCCTGCGCGGCGAGGATGCGGATGTTGGCGGTGACGGCGCCGTACACGCCGGCCACGATCACGCACACCAGGAAGAACACCTGCGCGCGGAACCCGGTCGGGTCACCGGCGACGAGCCCCCACACCAGGCCCGCCGCGAGGAAGCCGTTGTAGAGCCCCTGGTTGGCGGCCATGGGGGCGGTGGCCCGGGCCATCTCCGGGTCGAACCCGTGGAACCTCATCCCCGGCTTCTTCTGCCACAGGAACATCTCCATCACCAGGATGTACGCGTGCAGCGCCGCCACCAGGCCGACCAGCACGTTCGCCAGGATCTCCATCGACTTCCCTCACTTCTTGGACTGGTGTCCACTATAGCTGGACATCCGTCCAGGAAGTTAGCTGGGTGATGACGGTGACCGAGGCCACTGTCAGTGCCGGCCACTACCGTGCGGGCATGACTGATCACGAGCTGACCGTCCGCCGTGCCCGCCCCGACGACATCCCCGGCCTGGTCGCCTCCAGCGCGGGCCTGTTCGCCGAGGACGCCGGCACCAGGGATCCGAGCGTCGACGTGGACTGGCCGCTCCGGCACGGGGCCGAGTCGTTCGCGGCGGCCCTGGAGGACCCGGCGCGGCTCGTGCTGGTGGTGGATCACGACGGGGAGGTGGTCGGCCACCTGACGGGCACCCTGACCGAACCCTCGGCCGTACGACCCGTCAAGTCGGCCACCCTCAACGCCCTTTACGTCCTCCCGGCCCATCGCCGCGCACGGGTCGGCGGACGGTTGGTGGCGGAGTTCCGCACCTGGGCCGAGGCGCAGGGTGCCACCCAGGCGGAGGTCTCCGCCTACGCGGCCAACCCGGACGCGATCCGTTTCTACGAGCGCCAGGGATTCGGGGCCCACGCGGTGACCCTGCGGTCCGGCCTAGGCCGAAAGGCGGAGGTGGAAAGCGGTGCGAACGGCGAGACTGATGCCGTCAGCCGATGATCCAGCAGAAGGACCCGAGCCGATGGCGCCACAGCCCGCCCGCCCCGCCGAGCAGCGCAAGCAGGACACCCTGCACCGACTGGAACACGACGAGGACGTCTGGGTCGCCACGGCCCCGGACGACGGCTCGGGGGTGCCGTATCTCGTGCCGCTGTCGTTCCTCTGGGACGGGTCCGCCCTGCTCCTGGCCACCCCGGCCGCCAGTCCCACCGGGAGGAACCTGAGGGCGACCGGCAGGGTGCGGCTCGGTCTCGGGCCCACCCGGGACGTCGTGATGATCGAGGGAACCGTCGAGACCGTCACCCAGGCCGAGTTGAGAGAGGAGGAGGGCGACCGGTTCGCGGCCCGCACCGGCTTCGACCCCCGCCGGCTCACCACGCCCTACCTGTACTTCCGCGTCACACCGCAGCGCGTCCAGGCCTGGCGGGAGGCCAACGAGCTCGCGGGGCGTGAGCTCATGACGGACGGTCAGTGGCTGGTCGCCGACTGAATCGGCCGTGCCGGGATATCCGCAAGGTAGAGGGCCGCGGAGCGCCCACGCCCCGTGGCCGGACCCTTCGGAGGAGACATGGCACTGGTGAAAGCGGGGGTCGTCGTGCTCGACTGTGCCGAGCCCGAGAAGCTCGCCGTGTTCTACAAGGAGCTGCTGGAGGCCGTGGAGACGGACGCCACCGCCAACCGCGTGGAGATCAGGGGGGCGGACGGCTTCCGGCTGGCCTTCCGCCGCGACGTGAACGCCACCCCGCCGAGCTGGCCCCGCCCCGAGAACTCCCTCCAGGCCCACATCGACTTCGTGGTGGAGGACCTGGACGCGGTCGAGCGCAAGGTCGTGGAGCTCGGCGGACGGCCACTGGACACGAAGGACGCCGCGGGCCCCTTCGAGGAACGCGGCTACGCCGACCCCGCGGGCCACTCCTTCACCCTGCGGATGGTCACCCCGACAGCGCCGAAGCAGGGCTGAGCGGGTCACGGCGGCTCCGAGGGAGGGGGGCGAACCTGCTGCCCTGACCGCTCCGAGGCCCGGCTGAACCGGGTACGACCGCTCAGGCAGGGCCGGCCCGGGCGGACCGTCCCGGCAGGGCTGAGCCGATCCCGACCGCCCGTGGTGGGCCGGGATCCGGCGGTCGCGCCCCAAGTGGGAAGGACGGTGCGGAGCCGGCCCCCATACGCGAGGCCGGCCCGGCCCGCCCGCAGAGCTGGGGAGGGCCGGGCCGGTACGGCCGGCGCACGCGCAGCGTCGGGTCAGTCCCGGCCGCCCTTCTCGGAGGCCGGCCAGACGCCCGTGGACCGTTCGATGGCCTTCGCTCCGGTGCGGTCCACGGCACTGCGCACCGCGGCGAAGATGGCGCCCTGGATCGCGGCGGCCAGGAGGATCTCTCCCCAGCCCCGGTCCCGGTCCAGGGCGTCCGGCGCGTCCTCCTCGTGCCGGATCGCCATCCAGGTCTTGCGGAAGGCGAGGCCCGCGAGCCAGCCGCTCGACCAGCCGAGCGCGAACCCGAGGGGCTGGTACGCGAGGGGCAGCTTCAACTTCTTCTTCTTGGCCATGTGGATCTCCTCGTTCGAGTGAGTCGTCGGTCAGGGACGTCCGCGCTCGGGCACCTGCTCCTCGGCTGGAGGCGGCCCCGGCGGGGTGCCCTCGCCGAACGGACGGCCGCCCAGCTCCTCGCGGTGATGCGGGGTGAGCCAGCCCGACAGATCGGGTCCGAGCGGGACGATGCCGGTCGGGTTGATGCCGCTGTGCACCTGGTAGTAGTGCCGCTTGATGTGGTCGAAGTCGACCGTGTCACCGAAGCCCGGCGTCTGGTAAAGGTCACGGACGTACGCCCACAGCACCTCGTTCTCGGTCAGCTTCCAGCGGTTGCACTTGAAGTGACCGTGGTAGACGGCGTCGAAACGCACCAGCGTGGTGAACAGCCGGATGTCCGCCTCGGTGATCGTGTCGCCCACGAGGTACCGCTGCCGGGCCAGCCGCGGGGTCAGCAGGTCGAGCCGGCGGAACACGCCCGCGCAGGCCTCCTCGTACTCCTCCTGCCCGGTGGCGAAACCGGCCCGGTACACGCCGTTGTTGACGTCCTCGTAGACCTCCGCCATCACCGTGTCGATCTCGTCCCGCAGCGCCGTCGGATACAGGTCCGGCGCCCCCTCGCGGTGCAGGGCCGTCCACTCGGTGGCCAGGTCCAGGGTGAGCTGCTGGTAGTCGTTGGTGACGAGCTTCCCGCTCGGCACGTCCACCAGCGCGGGCACGCTCACCCCGCCCGGATAGTCGATCTCCCGCCTGTCGTAGGCCTCGCTGAGGTGGCGGATGCCCAGCACCGGGTCACGGCCGTCCGGGTCCAGGGTGAAACGCCAGCTGCGGTCGTCCTGGATCGGGTCCGCGATGCCCATGGACAAGGCGTCCTCCAGACCGAGCAGCCGCCGCGAGATCACGGCCCGGCTCGCCCACGGACACGCACGGCTCACGACCAGGCGGTACCGGCCGGCCTCCACCGGCCAGCCGTCCCGCGCGTCGGCGGTGACACGGTCCGCGAAGTGGCTCTTGGACCGCTTGAACGCCTTCTGGCCGTACGCGCTGTTGCCGTCGCCGGCGCTGCCCATGGTTCCTCCCGGGTGACCTGTCCTGGTGGACGCGTTCCCCGTTTTCGGGAGTCGGCACGGTGTGAGTGCCCGGGCGGCGGGCAACCGGCGAGGGTGAGCGGGACATCGACGAACGAAAAAGCAGACCGGAAAACACGCGTCACCGTGCTGGTGGCGCTCGCGGCGAACCTGGTGATCGCGGTCGCCAAGGCAGTGGGAGGCCTCCTGGCGGGCTCGCCCGCGCTGCTGTCGGAGGCGGCGCACTCCGTCGCGGACAGCCTCAACGAGGTCTTCCTGCTGGCCGCGCTGCGGCGCAGCCGACGCCCCGCCGACCGGCGCCATCCCTTCGGCTACGGCAAGGAGCGGTTCTTCTGGTCGCTGATCGCGGCCGTCGGGATCTTCGTGATGGGCGGCTGCTTCTCCGTCTTCCAGGGCGTCGAGGCGCTCCGCAACGGCGCCGAGGAGAAGCTCAGCGGCTATGTGGCCGGCCTGATCGTGCTGGGTGTGGCCTTCCTCGCCGAGGGGATCTCGCTGGTGCGGGCGCTGCACCAGGTGCGCAAGCAGGGCGGGGTCGCCCAGGGCATGCGGGACCCCGCCCTGCGCACGGTCGTCGCCGAGGACGGCACGGCGGTGCTCGGGGTGACCCTGGCCATGATCGGCATGGCGCTGCACATGGTCACCGGGCAGGTCGTCTGGGAGGCGTCCGCGTCCCTGGCCATCGGCGCGCTGCTGGTCTACGTGGCCTACCGGCTGGGCCGCGAGGCGAAGGGGCAGCTCATCGGAGAGGCCGCCGACCCGGAGGCCAGTGCCCGGATCCGGGCACTGCTGGACGCGCAGCCCGAGATCGACAGCGTGGAGGCCCTGTTCACCATGAAGATGGGCCTGGACTCGGTGCTGGTCGCCGCCCGGGTCGACCTGGTGCCGGGCCTGGACAGCGAGCGGGTCGAGGAGGTCGCCGTACGGATCAAGCGGTCCGTCGCCCGGACCGTCGCCGAGGCGGACCAGATCTTCCTCGACGTCACCGACCGGCCCGCCGAGGAGGCAGGGGAAAGCCCCGCCGCGACGGGGGAACGCGGCGGGGCCTGACGCTCGGGTGCCCGGCCGGAACCGGACCATGCGTCATGGACGGAAGAATTTTCCGGCCGGGCCCCCAGGCCCCTTCGGCGGGGCCCTCAGTCCCCTTCGGCCGGACCGTGAGAGTCCGTCAACCGGGCCGTCAGTCCCCGTCGACCGGCTCCAGGACGAAGACCGGTATGACCCGGTCCGTCTTCTCCTGGTACTCGGCGTACGGCGGGTACGCCGCGACGGCCCGCTCCCACCACTCGTCCTTCTCCGAGCCGGTGACCTCACGGGCCCTGAAGTCCCGCTTCACCGGCCCGTCCTGGAGTTCGACCAGCGGATCGGCCTTGACGTTGTGGTACCAGACCGGGTGCTTGGGCGCCCCGCCCAGCGAGGCGACCGCCGCGTAACGTCCCTCGTGCTCGACACGCATCAACGGCGTCTTGCGGATGCGGCCGCTCTTCGCGCCCCGGGTCGTCAGCACGATGACCGGCATCCCCGTGTCCATGAGCGTGTTGCCCTTGGTGCCACCGGAGCTCTCGTACAACTCCACCTGCTCACGCACCCATTGGGTCGGGCTGGGCTCGTACTCGCCCTCAAGAGGCATGTTCACCGTCTCCTAGTCGTCCACTACCGGGTTCCCGCACGGCACTCCAACACCGTTCCGTGCGGGATTCATCCCCACCGGCATACCCAGCGGCGGGCCCTTGTCACGGCAGAACCATCCGCACGGCCAGTCCCGTGATCACGGCGCTCGACACCAGGGCCGTCACCAGCCGGCCCCGATGCCCCGTCAGCGTCCGCCCCAGCAGGGCACCGCCGCCGGCCAGCAGGAGTTGCCAGCTCGCCGAGGCGACGAACGCCGCCAGCACGAACACGCCCTGTTCCAGGGGGCGTACGGCTTCCTCGGCCCGGGTGCCGAGGACGAGGGCCGCGAAGTAGATCACCGTGGTCGGGTTGAGGAGGGTGATGCCGAGCAGACCCAGGTAGGCCCGGGCCGGGCTCGGGGGCGGCGGGGTGGTGCGGGTGGCGAGGCGGTGCGCGCGGTACTGGCGTACGGCCGTCACCGCGCCGCGGATCGCCAGCACCACCAGGACCAGGGCGGCCGCCCAGCGCAGCGGGTCGAGGACCGGCCGCAGCAGCGCGGCGACGGCGGAGCCGCCCACCGTGGCCACCAGGGCGTACAGCCCGTCGGCCGTGGCCACGCCGAGCGCGGCGCAGACACCGGTGCGCAGGGAGGTACGGGCGGTGAGGGAGACGAGGTAGGTCGCGACCGCGCCGACGGGGACGGCGATGCCGTAGCCCGCGAGCAGCCCCGCGACGAGCGCGGCGGTCACGAGCGCGGAAGCGTAGGCCCCCACGGTCGGCCGGGCTGCTGCTGGACGCGCACCGGAAGAACGGCGGTGGCGGTCGGCGGCAGGAAGGCTTCGGTCGTCAGCATGGCCAGATCATGGGGGCTGAGAACCGGCCACCGCAAGCGCATTTCCGAGGTGGACCCCGTGCGCGGGGAGGGCTGCCCGCCGTTACCCGCTCCACGGCGGCGATCCCCGGCCAGATTCCCTCCGCCGCCGATCTGGCCGAACTTCCCGTGGCCCCATAGATGCCCTGGGCATCTAATGAGGATCTGCACGACGCACCCTTCGTCTGCGAGGTCTTCCATGACGGAAACGGAACCTGTCGCGTTCCCCCAGGACCGGACCTGCCCCTACCACCCGCCCACCGCCTACGACCCCCTGCGCGCCGCCCGCCCGCTGTCCCGGATCACCCTCTACGACGGCCGTCCGGCCTGGCTGGTCACCGGACACGACACCGCCCGCGCCCTGCTCGCCGACCCCCGGCTGTCCACCGACCGCACCCGCGACGGCTTCCCGGCGCCCACGGCGCGCTTCGCGGGCCTCAAGAAGCGGAGGACGGCCCTGCTGGGGGTCGACGACCCCGAACACCGGGTCCAGCGGCGCATGATGGTCCCCAGTTTCACGCTCCGCCGGGCCACCGCGCTGCGCCCCCGCATCCAGGAGATCGTCGACGAACGCATCGACGCGATGATCGCGCAGGGCCCGCCGGCCGAGCTGGTGAGCGCCTTCGCGCTGCCCGTCCCGTCGACCGTGATCTGCGCCCTCCTGGGCGTGCCCTACGCCGACCACGACTTCTTCGAGGGGCAGTCCCGGCGGCTGCTGCGCGGTCCCGCGGCCGACGACGTCATGGACGCCCGCGATCAACTCGAGCAATACATCGACGAGTTGATCGACCACAAGCAGAAGCAGCCGGAGCCGGGCGACGGCGTGCTCGACGAACTCGTCCACGGACAGCTGCGGGACGGCGAGCTGACCCGTCAGGACGTGATCGCGCTGGCGATCATCCTGCTGGTCGCCGGCCACGAGACCACCGCCAACATGATCTCCCTCGGCACGTTCACGCTGCTCCGGCACCCGGACCGGCTCGCCGAGTTGCGCACCGACCCGGCGCTGGTCCCGGCCGCGGTAGAGGAGCTGATGCGGATGCTGTCGATCGCCGACGGGCTGCTGCGGATGGCTCTGGAGGACATCGAGGTGGCCGGGACGACGATCCGGGCGGGGGAGGGGGTCGTCTTCTCGACCTCGGTCGTCAACCGCGACGAGGACGTCTACACCGACCCGGACACCCTCGACTGGCACCGGCCCGCCCGGCACCACATCGGGTTCGGCTTCGGCATCCACCAGTGCCTCGGCCAGAACCTCGCGCGCGCGGAACTGGAGATCGCCCTGCGGACCCTCTTCGACCGGCTGCCCGCCCTCCGCCTCGCCGCCCCCGCCGAAGAGATCCCCTTCAAACCCGGCGACACCATCCAGGGGATGCTGGAGCTCCCCGTGACCTGGTAAGAGGCCCCGCTCATGCACATCGACATCGACAAGGACGTCTGTATCGGGGCGGGCCAGTGCGCCCTGGCCGCGCCGGGTGTCTTCACCCAGGACGACGACGGCTTCAGCACGCTCCTGCCCGGCGGCCAGGACGGCGGCGACCCCATGGTCCGGGAAGCCGCCCGTGCCTGCCCGGTCGCCGCCATCACCGTGTCGGAGACGGTGGGCTGACCCGCACACCGCGGGAGCCGTACGAGTGGCCCGGTGTGCTGCCGACCTCAGCGGTCCAGCAGCATCCGGGCCGCCTCCCGTGCCTGGACGGCAGGACGCGTGCTCCGGGTGATGCCCGCCGTCACCATCGCCCCCTCGGCGAGCAGGAACAACGGCCCGGCCAGGTCGGCGGGCCGTCCGGCGTCGGCCACGAGTGCGCCGAGGTAGTCCCCGAACGCCTTCTTGTGCGCCCGGACCTGGTGCGCCACCCGGTCCGAGGTCGCGCCCAGCTCGCCGTACGAGTTGATCCAGGCGCACCCGCGGAAGCCCTCCTCGCCGAACCAGTGCTCCAGCCACTCGAAGACCGCGAGGATCCGCTCGTCCGGGTCCGGCCGGCGCTCCACGAACTCCGCGAGTCGCCCCCGCCAGCGCCCGTCCCGGCGCTCCAGATAGGCCTCCACCAGCTGTTCCTTCGCCGGGAAGAGCTGGTAGAGCCGCTTGAGGGAGACCCCGGAGGTGCCGCGTATGTCGTCCATGCCGACGGACTGGATGCCCCGTCCGTAGAACAGCTCCTCGGCGGCGTCCAGCACCCGCTCGCGAGCCACTGCGCTGTCCATGGACGACCACTCCTTGACCTGAGAACGTGCGTTCTCCTACGGTAGCAGCCATCCGGAGAACGTACGTTCTCGCCCTGGCCGTCCCGGAGGACCACATGACCGACCGCCCGCCGCTGCTGCCCTTCATGCGGGAGACCGCCGCCCAGAAGGTGCAGGCCGCCGAGGACGCCTGGAACAGCCGAGACCCGCAGCGGGTGGCGCTCGCCTACTCCGAGGACTCCGTGTGGCGCAACCGCGGCACCTTCGTCACCGGCCGCGCCCAGATCGTCGAGTTCCTCACCGCCAAGTGGGCCCGCGAGCGGGAGTACGCGCTGCGCAAGGACCTGTGGGCCTACGACGGCAACCGCATCGCCGTCCGCTTCCAGTACGAGTGCCGGGACGCCGAAGGGCAGTGGTGGCGGTCGTACGGCAACGAGCTGTGGGAGTTCGACGAGCACGGGCTGATGACCCGGCGCGAGGCGAGCATCAACGACGTGCCGATCGAGGAGAAGGAGCGCCGGATCCACGGCCCGCGCCCCGAGGCCGAACGGGGGCTGTCCTTCCCGCTTCAGTAGGGTTCCGGCGTGACCGAACAGGACGAGACACCGCCCTTTCTCTACGTCGTCGTCTGCGCCGCCGGTATCGCCGCGGACGTCGGCAAGCTGATCACCGCCGCGCAGGAGCGGGAGTGGCACGTCGGGGTCATCGCCACGCCCACCGCCATGAACGGCTTCTTCGACACGGCCGCCGTCGAGGCGCAGACCGGTTACCCGATCCGTTCCGCCTGGCGCCGCCCCGGAGAGCCACGGCCCTTCCCGGCGCCCGACGCGGTGGTGGTCGCCCCGGCCACCTTCAACACCGTCAACAAGTGGGCGGCGGGCATCGCCGACACCCTCGCCGTGGGCACGCTGTGCGAGGTGGCCGGGCAGGGCGTCCCGATCGGTGTCCTGACCTGCGTCTCCGACGACCTCGCCGCCCATCCCGCCTACCAGGAAAGCCTGATCCGGCTGCGCGGGATGGGCGTGCGGTTCGGACACCCCTACCAGGGCGTCGAGGGCGAGGAGTTCGGGTGGGAGCGGGCGCTGGACCTGCTGGAGTGAGTCAGACCTCGACGGCCAGCGGAGTGCCGGGTGTGAGCCAGCGGAAGCGGGCGCGGAGGTCCGCGGGGGCGCGGCCGAGTTCGGCCTCGACGGCTTCGCGGCCCTCCCGGAAGTGCGACCAGCCCTCGTAGTGCACGGGCAGCACGGTGTGCGGGCGCAGCAGACCGCACAGTTCGAGCGCCGGGGCCGCGGTCATCGTGTAGCGGAGCGGGTCGGTCAGGGGGAAGCGCACCCCGCCCAGGTGGAGCAGCACCGTGCCCACGTCGATCCGCCGGGGAACTTCGCGGACCCCGGCGAACAGGACCGTGTCGCCGGTGATCCACAGCGCGCCGTGCCGCTGGCCCTCCCAGCGCAGGGAGAAGCCCGTGACCTCGCCGACCAGCGGGCGGGACAGGGGAGGCCCGTGCCGGGCCGGGGTCGCCGTGACCTCCAAGGTGGGGCGACCGGGTGCCTCCAGACGCGAGGTCGTCCACGCGGCGAGGCCGTGGGAGGAGCCGCCGAGCCGGACCGCCCCGGACGGGGTGGTCAGGACCGTGTCCACGCCGGGCAGCAGGGCGCGGCCCGCGGTGTCGAGGTTGTCGGCGTGATGGTCGTGTGTCAGCAACACGGCGTCCAGCGGCGGGAGTTCGGCCGCCTTGAGGGCCGGGCCCGTGGTCTTCGTGGAGGAGGCGCCCGGGCCGAAGGAGTAACGGCGGCCGGGCGGGTCGAACGTCGGGTCCGTCAGCAGCCGCCAGCCGGCCGCCTCGATCAGCGTGGTCGGCCCACCGACGTGGGTGATGCGCGCCTCGGTCATGGAGGGTCCCTTCCCCGGGCCCGGGACGGCAGGCCCACCGCCCGCCCCGGGCGTTCCGGCTACTCGGCGTGCGACACGGCCCAGTCGAGGACGTGGTCGGCGATCTCCTCCCAGCCGGGAGCGGCGGGCAGGAGGTGCGGACGGCCCGGGTACTCCTTGAACTCCGTGACCGTGTTCGACTTGTAGTGCCGGGCGTTGGACCGCTGCACCTTCGGCGGCATCAGATGGTCGTGCTCACCCGCCACGAAGAGCAGGGGAGCGCGGTTGTCGTTGTGGTAGTCGACGTAGGTGCTCTGGTGGCCGGGGCGCAGGGTGGCCAGGGCGCTGTCGAAGAAGATGCTGCCGGAGGCGGGGACGGCGTACCGCTCGTACAGGGCCCGGGACTCCTCCTCGGGAAACGTGTTGGTGAACGCGTAGTGCCACTGCTCGAAGTCCAGGGCCACCGCGCGGTGCCGGTTGGCCGGGTTCCTGAGGACCGGGAAGGCCGCCTTGACCTGGGTCAGCGGCAGCACCGCGACCCCTTCCGTGGGCGCCGAGTTGAGGGCGACGCCCGCCGCCCCGTACCCGCGGTCCAGGAGCAGCTGCACGAACACGCCGCCGGCGGAGTGGCCGATCAGGACGGGCGGCCGGTCCAGGCCTTCGACCACGGCCACGAGGCTTTCGACGATCTGCGGGACGGTGACCTTCTCGACGGGCGTCGGATCGGCGTTCAGGGACTCGACCTCGACCTCGAACCCGGGGTAGGCGGGGGTGAGGACGCGGTAGCCGCGCTTCTCGTAGTGGGCGGCCCAGTGCTCCCAGCTCCTCGGGGTGACCCAGAAACCGTGGACCAGGACGATGGTGTCCGGCGTGCTCATGGCCCCTCCTCGCGGGGTGTGAAGTCTCGGGGAGACGTCAGTGCGTGGCGCGTCGCGCGGCCTCGATCTGGCGGAACACCGCGTCCGGGCGGGACATCATCACGACGTGCGAGGCCCCCTTGACCTCCACGACCCTGCTCTTCGCGCGCTTCGCCATGAAGTGCTGGACCGCGGGCGGGATGACCCGGTCGGCGGTCGGGACGACATACCAGGACGGCAGCGAACTCCACG